>JACPXJ010000004.1 GCA_016196605.1 Candidatus Nomurabacteria bacterium
AAACCAAAGACTTGTAACGTCTCATGTTCTTCCCCGGGTAGTCTGACCGAAGCCAACCGAACGCAATGTCCGACGGCAGGATGCCATGAACCACGGGAAAGAAGATGCGACCTACAAAATCTAACATAGAAAGTCTGATAGGTTAGCGAGAAATAGTGTTGATGGAGGACGCATCATTTACGCCGTAGACACTTCTAAAGTTATCTCTTTGCGTTTTCCGACATTTTGGTTTGAACCCACTCCGCAGGGACTATTTATGCTTCAAGTGGCTTTCGGACAATCCAAATACTATTCTGACAACCTAAAACAAAATGTTGAGCGAGGGTTCCGCCAAAAATTGCGACGAGGTGAATGGCTCACCAGAGCACCCTTTGGCTATGTGAATAATTACAAAACAAGAAATATTGAACCTCATCCAGTTCGTAGTAAAGTGATTGTTCGTGCCTACAAAGAATATGCCAAAGGAACACATTTCGTGCCTACAAAGAATATGCCAAAGGAACACATGGACTAGAATCACTTTCTCAATTTTTGGCAGATCACGGAGTATATCAGAAAAATGGAAAGCCACTTGGCAAAGCTTCCGTAAATTGTATTCTCAATAATCGTGCATATCTCGGATTTACCAAACATTACGGAGAATATTTTCCCGGAAGCTTTTTGCCAATTCTTTCTCCGACTCTGTTTGAAGCAGTGCAGAAAGTTTTGAAAACGAGACAGAAACCGAGAAAATCTAAAATTGCTCATCCGTTTCATTTTCTCGGTTTTGCTCGTTGTGGCGAGTGCGGAGGTATGTTTACCGCACAGTATTCCACCAACCGCTTTGGCACAAAATATTCATATTATCGTTGCACAAAAAAGTTTGGTGTATGCGGTCAACTATACCTCCAAGAAAATGCACTCGCCACACAATTAAAAACACTGCTTCAATCAGTGTCGCTTCCTCGTGAAGAAATATTAAAAATGGAAAATAAAATTGACGAATGGGAAAACGAAAATATTTCCGCGCGGGGAGGTGTTGTCCAAAATCTCAAAGACAAGATTCGAGGAAATCAAGAGAAGCTGGATAAACTTGTCGCGATATATCTAGATGAAGATATTGAACGAGAAATATATTTAGAACGAAAAGATTTACTCATGCGTGAAAAAGCTTCTCTTCTCGAATCCGAAAGAGATTTTGGACAACAGAGAAAGAATTGGGTCGAACCCTTGCGGAGTTTCGTTTTGTCCTTGAAAGAATGCGCCGATTTGGAAAAAACCGAAAACTATTTGGAATGGAAGCAGTTTTTCCAAAAAATCGGCTCTAACCCTGAAATCAAGGACAAAACGGTTTCCATACACTGGGGGGAACTTTGGGATTTTGTCGCTTCCGCAAAGGGCGGAAGCGGGCTACCTAGCGCGAGTTTTGCTTCACAAAACTCGCCCCTTATTTCTAATTTCGCGAATGTTTCTTTGGGTGACTCTACTGGGAATCGCACCCAGATTTGAAGCTTGAGAAGCTTCCGTCCTAACTGTTAGACGATAGAGCCTACTATACCACTCTGAAAAAATATAGCATTTTTGAAGGAAAATCAAAAATATTTTATTCTTCAAATTTCGGCTTTTCTATTTCAAGCAGTGCAAGCTCCGGAGATGCGCCGGATATCTTGAGCACATCCTTGTCTATCTTTTTTAATTCCTTGTTGGAAGCATTGTAATGGTTTACGACGGTGCCGAGAGCATTGCCTAATTTATTGTGATATTCGTCGTAGGATTTCAGATGCTTGCCCAAATCTTCCACTTTCTTGATTATTTCTTTGGCGGATTCTTCTATTTTCAAAGCTTTCAGCCCTTGCAAGACTGTCTGCAAATATGCGAGGAATGAAGTGGGGGAAGTGATGATTACTTTGTATTTTCCGGCTGCGCGCTGGATCAGATTTTCTGCATTTTCCTCTAGTGACCCCACTTTGTTGGTAAGAAGATCATAATAAATTGCTTCATGAGGTATGAACATAAAGGCGAAATCGGTTGTCCCTTTTGTCGGTTGGATATATTTTGAAGTTTCTACGATTCGGTTTTTAAGATCGTTTACAAAAATTACTTCCAATTTCTTTTTTTCAAGAACATTCAGCTCCTCAACCATTTTATTGTAATTTTCCAGTGAGAATTTAGAATCGATCGGAATAATTTTGTCTTTGACGAAGACGACAGCGTCTACGATTGTTTTATCGGGGAATTCATATTGCATCTGGTAGCTTCCGGGCGGCAAGACATTTTTTAAAACTGTTTCCAAATAATATTCGCCGAGGATCCCGCGCTGTTTTGGATTCTTAAGAATGTTTTCCAAGCTTTGTAATTGATCAGCGAAAGAAATGACCTGCTTGTTTGTTTCATCCAGCCGAGTGAGACGTTCCGTCACATCGCGGATGATTTTATTCGACTCGCTCGAATGGAATTGCAAACTCTCCCGCACCTGTTTATGCGATTCGCCAATCTTGCTATCCACCGTCCGCGAAAGCTCGTTTATTTGAGTCAATATAAGATTCAATCCCGTGTCGTCTTTTTTCTCATCTTTTTCCTGATTTCTTTTGCCAAAAATAAAATAGGCAAAGACTACTCCGCCAGCCAAACCTAAGATTATCCAAATAATGTTTTGCATCTTATTATTTTCCCAAATAATGTCTAAGCGTATAAATCCAATCCTCATGTTCCAGAACATCGCCTTTTTCTTTTTCACCCAGAATCCATTCCAGCCAGCCGCGGTCTATTTTGAGCACTTCTTCGATCGATTTTCCTTTATGTTTGCCGAAGTTCAGTGTTTTAATAAGCAATGGTTTTGAAGAAATTTCTATCATTCTTTCTATTGCTCCTTTCTCATCCAATTTTTCTTCCTGCATTATTTTATTTTTCAGTCGCTCAAAAAGTTTTTCCAAGACAAGTACGTCGCCCATAGCGTCATGCGCTTGCGCGTCTATATCAAAATCAAGCAAGTAGCGCAGATATTGCAGATTATACCTGCCTATTTTCTCGTCCGGGTCCAAATACCTCGCTAGTTTTAAGGTGCAGATGAATTTTTTTGGCTCGATACCTTCCTTTTTTATCATATGAAGGTCGAAAGGGGCATTGTGGGCAACAACGACGGAATTGTTATTTTCAAAAAGTTTCTTTATTTTTGCCTGATCCCCGCTATCTTTGAAAGATTTTTTGCTTTCCACCATTTTGTTGGTTATGTGATGCACGGCGGAAGCTTCCGGTGGGATCTTGATTTCCGGCTTGTAGAGGCCGGTGAATCGCTCAGATCCCGCTATATAGGCAATCTGGCATAGAAAGTCTTTTTGTTCATTGCCGGTAGTTTCCGTGTCAAAAAAGATAATTTTCTGCATGTCTACATTTTATCATACTTACGCGCCAGAAGCTTTCCTCCCGGGGTCGCCATTTTTCTACTGAAAAATCTGGCTCCGTCCTCGGCTCGCCAGCCTGCGGAGACCCCGCTAGGAAACTTCCGGCGCTCCATTTTTATGCTATAATTAGCTCATGCTACACGAACAAATAAAAAACGGAATAAAAGAGGCGATGATGGCGAAAGACGCCATGAAGCTTAAGGTATTTCGGGCGATGTCAGCCGCCTTTACCAATGAACTGGTGGCAAAAAACAAAAAACCGCAGGAAATGCTGGCGGATGAGGAGGCAGTGGTCGTTATCACAAAGCTTGCAAAGCAGAGAAAAGATTCCATTGATCAATTTAAAAAGGGGAATCGGGAAGATTTGGTAAAAGAGGAACAGGCAGAACTTGCCATATTGGAAAATTATTTGCCGAAAATGATGGACAAAAGTGAAGTCGCAAAGATCGCTCAGGCAAAAAAGGCAGAACTCGGGATTACCGACGGCGCAAAGAAGGGAATGCTGATGTCGGCTTTGATGAAAGATTTGAGGGGCAAGGCGGACGGGGCAGTGGTCAAGGAAGTAGTTGAATCTTTATTTGATTAGATGATGTTCAGTAAAAAAGTTAAATTAGCAACCCACGACGGCGCATTTCACGCGGACGAGATTTTCGCAGCTGCTCTTCTTACCGTGTATTTAAAAGAGAAGGGCAAGCGTTTTGAAATTACTCGTACCCGCGATGAGGACTATATAAAAACCGCTGATTATGTTTTTGATGTAGGGGGCATTTATAACGCAGAAAAAAATTTGTTTGACCATCATCAGCCGGGAGGCGCTGGCAGGCGAGAAAATGGCATTGAGTACTCTTCTTTTGGTCTGATTTGGAAAAAGATCGGCACAGAACTTTGTGGGAGCGAAAAAGTAGCCGAGATGATAGATAAAAAACTAGTTGCGCCTATTGATGCAAATGATAATGGCTTTAATTTAGTCACTAGTAATCATGAAGTTTCGCCATATACGATTCAAGACTTATTTCATTCCATGAGAGCCACATGGCGTGAAGAGACTTTGACTGATGATGAAGTGTTTTTTAAATGCCTGGAAATCGCGAAAGAAATTTTGGCGCGAGAAATCATTCAGGCCAAAGACGGCGCTATTGCGGAAGAAAGAGTTATTTCAATTTACAACAATACCGCAGATAAAAGAATTATAGTTTTTGATAAGAATTATGCTTTTCAATATGACGTAGAAAATTTTCCTAAGCCCCTTTTTGCGGTTTACCCAAGCAGATCGATAAAAGATAAATGGACAGCGAAAGCAGTTCGAAAAGATCCGAAAGCGTTTAGCAATCGAAAAGATTTTCCAAAATCTTGGGCGGGGCTAAGAAATGAAGAATTACAAAAAGTTTCAGGCGTTCAGGATGCTGTTTTTTGTCATAGGAATTTATTTCTAGCTGTAGCTAAATCGAGAGAAGGGGCTATCAAATTGGCTCAAACTGCGATAGAATCCTAAATACATGGCTTTTATCGATGAAATAACAATACATGCGGAAGCGGGCCGCGGCGGTGCTGGCGTGGCGCGCTGGCACCGGCAGAAATTCGAGCCGAAGGGCGGACCGGCGGGAGGCGATGCTGGTCGTGGCGGTAACTTTTATATCAGAGCTGTACGGGACATAGGCATTCTGGCAAAATACAAAGCAAAGAAAATATTCATGGCGAGCCGTGGTGAAGATGGCGGGAGTCAGAGCCTTCATGGAAAAAATGGCGAAGACTTTATTTTAGATCTACCGATCGGCTCTGTTATTACCAATTTAGAGACTGATGAAAAATGGCAGTTTTTAAAAGAGGGAGAAAAAATAATGTTGCTCCGGGGCGGCTTCGGCGGCTTCGGCAATGAGCACTTCAAAAGCTCCGTAAATACGACCCCGTATGAGTCTAATTTGGGAGGTGAAGGCGAGAAGGGGAATTTCAAAATAGAGCTGGAGCTTTTTGCGGACCTCGGACTTATCGGCCTTCCAAATGCCGGGAAATCCTCTCTTCTAAATGCTTTGACCAATGCCGAGGCAAAGGTGGGAGATTATCCTTTTACCACGCTCGATCCGAATCTGGGGGATTTCTACGGCTATATTATCGCCGACATTCCGGGACTCATAGAAGGAGCATCAGTTGGCAGAGGCCTCGGGACAAAATTTCTGCGCCACATAAAGCGCACGAAGATGCTGGCTCATCTGGTTTCTTTTGAGAATTCCAATATGCTGAAAAGTTATAAAGAGATCCGCAAGGAGCTGGCGAAATATGACAAAAATTTAGACGAAAGTGAAGATGGCCTTTCGTCCAAGCAAGAAATAATAATTCTTACGAAAAGCGACGTGATAGATGACGAGAATTTTATCGATAAAAAGGTAAAAGAATTCAAAAAAATCAGCAAGAATGTTTTTGCCATATCATTGTTTGATGATAAAATGATAAAGAAGTTTGCCGACGCCTTGATGAAAATTTTAAAGAAAAAATAAATTTATGGAGAAAAAATTTAAACAACAACAAGATAAAGAAAATAAAAAATTTGCTCTAGTAATAGATTTAATTCCAAATGTTTTTTAATCTACCAATTTAAACATATGTTCAAGATAGTAGATTATAGAGATTCATAGTATAGTGGATAAATATTATGCGAGGAGAGATAATTTACAAAATTTTGGATTTTATTAGTGACCAGATTATTGACCAATTTGATTTTGCGGATGCTTTTCTTTCAGCCGGTTATGGAGCTAGTAGATCAAAAATGCAATATGAATTTTCAAAAATACAAGACAAAAGAACAATTTCGAAATTAAAAAAACAAAAAATTGATAATTTGAGAAAATATTTGTCGAAATTAAAAAAAGCTGGTTTAGTTGGAGAGGACGAATCAAAAAAAATCTATTTAAGTAAAAAGGGAAAGGGCAGGTTAATCTATCTTCAGAAGTCTTTTCTTTCAAATAAAAATCTTTATAAGAAAAGATTAGCGGACAGGGTTACTGTCATAAGTTATGATATACCTATCGCTTTTAATAGGGAAAGAAATATTTTAAGAGATATGTTAAAGATGCTTGGCTTTAATTTAATTCATAAGAGTGTGTGGATTGGGAGAGTATTATTACCTAAAAGATTTATTAGTGATTTAAGCAATTTAGGAATTACTGATTATGTAGAAATTTTAGAGGTTACAAAAAATGGAACTTTAAAAGAAATAAATTAATTTATAAAAAATCTACCAATTTGAACATATGTTCAAGATAGTAGATTACAGTTTTAATTATATTCACTTATAGTTTTTATTCTAATTTATTATTTTTTGCCAATATGCTATTATTTTAATAATGCAAAAGAATTATTATCCAACAATAGGCCTCGAAATACATGCGGAATTAAAAACACAGACAAAAATGTTCTGCGCCTGCAAAAATGATCCTGATGAAGAAAAACCTAATGTAAATATTTGCCCGGTTTGCATGGCGCATCCGGGGGCGCTGCCAGTCATCAATAAGAAGGCGGTAGAAAATGTAATAAAAGTCGGCCTTGCTGTCGACGGGAAAATTGCAGACTTCACCGAGTTTGACCGCAAGAACTATTTTTACCCCGACATTCCAAAAGGGTATCAGATTTCACAATACAAGTTTCCGATAGTTTTTGGCGGACATCTGGCAGATTTTGATATTACCCGGGTGCATTTAGAGGAAGACACTGCGAACAACAAGCATGACCGTGGGGATTTCTCTCTCATAGATTTCAACCGCGCAGGCGTGCCCTTGATGGAGCTTGTTACCGAGCCGCATACTTTTGATGGCGCGGACGAAGCCGGGAAAGGCGCTACCAAGTTTGCCAAAGAACTGCAGCTCATACTTTGGTATTTGGGTGTATCGGAAGCGAATATGGAAAAAGGCGAGATGCGTGTCGAGGCCAATATTTCTGTTTCGACAGATAAAAAAGTCCTTGGCACGAAGGTGGAGGTAAAAAATTTAAACTCATTCCGAAGCGTGGAGCGGGCGATAAAATACGAGATTGATCGGATGACTGAACTTTTAGAGAAAGGAAAAGGAGCAGAAATAGCGCAGGAAACCCGAGGATGGGATGAATCAAAGCAGAAAACTTTTTCACAAAGAAAAAAAGAGGGGAGCGCAGATTACAGATATTTCCCGGATCCAGATTTGCCAAAATTGAAGCTGTATGAAGCATTTGATCTAAAAAAGATGAAAAAAGAACTGCCAGAATTGCCGGAGGACAAACGATTGAGATATAAGAAGGATTATGGAATTAAAGATGAAGACACTGAGGTTTATATAAATAATCCAGTTTTAGGCACATGGTTTGAATTAGTTATAAAAGAGTTGAAAGAAAAAAAAGAATTAATACAACTTGCTTCAAATTATATAAAAAATGATATAGCGGGATTAGTGAATACGGTTTTAGTAGAAGGTACGACTAAATATCCAAATCCAAAAAACTTTGCGAAATTAGTGAATATGAATTTTAATAAAGAAATTAATTCTGCAGTCGCTAAAAAATTATTAGGAAATCTTGTAACTTTTGATGAAAATGTAGAAAATTTAGCAAAAGAAGAAGGATTATTGCAAATAAGTGATGAAAAAATCTTGAAACAAATCGCAGAGAGGATTATCGATGCCAATCTGAAAGTCGTGGCGGATTACAAAGGCGGTAAGGAACAGGCACTCATGTCTTTGGTGGGGCAAATAATGAAAGAAACTAAAGGGTCCGCCAATCCCGCAGTTACTAAGCAAATTTTAATCGATCTGCTAAAATAATAGTATGAACGAGAAAATTTTAACAGATACGGTGGCGCGGCTGGTGACACCGCCCAAAGGAATTCTCGCCATAGATGAAGGCACGAAGACGTGCGCCGGGCGTTTTGAAAAACTCGGAGTTCCGAATACAGAAGAAAAGCGTCGAGAGTACCGCGAACTTCTCATTACTGCGCCGGGAATCGAGCAATTCATTTCTGGATATATTCTTTTTGACGAAACCATTCGCCAGAAGGCAAAAAATGGAGTTACTTTTACTTCTATTTTACAGTCGAAAGGGATAGAGATAGGGATAAAAGTTGACGCTGGTCCGCTGGATTTTACCGATCACCCAGGTGAAAAAGTGACCAGCGGTCTGGAGGGGCTCTCGGAGAGGTTGAAGGAATACAAAAAACTCGGCGCTACTTTCGCTAAATGGCGTGCAGTCTATACTATAGGTGAAGCCGTTCCCACTGCAGCTTGTATGAAAAAAAATGCAGAAATTTTTGTAAAGTATGTGGAACTTTGCCAAGAAGAGGGTATCGTGCCGATTGTCGAGCCGGAAATTTTAATGGATGGGGATCATTCTTTAGAAAAGTGTTATGAGGTTACCTCCGTAAATTTGCAGGTGGTTTTTGATGCTCTCAAGGCGGCCAAAGTTTTCTTGCCCGGATTAATTTTGAAAACTAACATGATCCTTCCCGGAAAAGATTCAAAAGTGGCAGTATTCAACAGGGAAATTGCCCAAAGCACTGTTAGATGCCTCAAGGAAAAAGTGCCAGCCGAGATAGGCGGAATTGTTTTTCTTTCTGGCGGACAAAAAGATGAAGATGCTGTAATAAATTTGGATTTAATGCATCAATCCTTGATTGGCCCTCTTCCTTGGCCTCTCTCATTTTCATACAGTAGGGCTATTCAAAATCCTGTGCTTCGAACGTGGGGTCAAAATCCCGGCCAAGTAACCAGAGCCCAAATGCTTTTAGTCGCGGCGGCACGAAATTGCAGTCTCGCGTCAGTGGGAAAATATCAGCATGAAGATTTTAAGAAATTAAGCCGGCATCCGCAATAAACTGAATGAAAGAAGAAATAAAAAAATTTTTCAGAGGGGACGCTGAGGATAGTGAAGAAACACTTTTAAAATATTCGCATGATGCGAGCATTTTTGATATTCGTCCAAAAATAGTTCTGTTTCCGAAAGATGCGGAGGACGTAAAGAATTTAGTGAAGTGGGTAAGTGAAAATCAGCAAAAATATCCCGGACTTTCGATCACCGCAAGATGCGCCGGCACGGATATGTCCGGCGGCGCGGTCGGTGAATCTATAATTTTGGATTTTACCCGGCATATGAATAAATTGATAAGGTGGAATGAATCCTTGAATTTTTCACAGGTTCATTCCATAACCGTTCAGCCCGGGATGTTTTATCGGGACTTTGAAAAAATTACTCTATCCAAGGGTATGATTCTCCCTTGTTTTACCGCTTCAAAAACTATCAATGCCATGGGCGGAATGTTCGGCAATAATTCAGCCGGGGAACGAACTTTAAGGTATGGCAAGACTGAAGACTATATCTTAGAAACTAAAGTTGTTTTTGCCGATGGAATTGAGAGAGCTGTAAAACCGATACCGGTTTCGGAAATTTCCAGGCAGGAAGGAGTCTACACTAAAATTTACGGCTTGTTTAAAAATAACGAAAAAGAAATAAAAGAAGCTAAACCCGATGTGCATAAAAATTCCGCCGGCTACTACATTTGGAATGTTTTAAAAGATGATGTTTTTGATTTGAATAAGCTGCTGGTAGGTTCGCAGGGGACACTCGGCATAGCGACAGAGATTACTTTCCGACTGGTGCCCGAACCGAAATATTCCCGCCTTCTTGTCGTCTTTCTCCGGGACATGAGCTTGCTTCCCCTTTTGGTTAACAAAATCCTCAAATATAATCCTCAGACCCTCGAGTCCTATGACGATAAGACTTTTCTTTTGGTGGTGAAATACATAAGGGGATTCGCCCAGTTGCTTGGTCTCAAAAATTTCATGAAGCTTATTTTTAGTTTTCTGCCGGAAGCGGTGATGACTTTCCGGAATGGTTTCCCAAAGCTGGCCCTTTTAGTTGAATTTACAGGGGAGACACAGAAAGAAGCGAATGAAGAGGCGGAAAAGGCGCTTCAGGAGCTCACGACTGTTAAAAAAATTGGCTTGCGACTAACAAGGGACGCGCTTGAAGCAAAAAAATACTGGACTATACGCCATGAGGCATTCAACTTAATTCGTTACCATTTGAAAAAGTTCAAATCCAAACCTTTTGTCGATGATGTGATTGTCCGGCCGGAAAGACTGCCGGAATTTTTTCCAGCGCTTTATAAAATTTTGAATGAGTATAAAAAAGAGATGGCTTTTGCGGTAGGCGGACATGCTGGTGACGGCAATCTGCATATCTATACTCTGGTAGATCCCAAGGACCCAAACGTGAAAAAGATGATCATTGAAGTTTCCAATAAAGTTTATGATCTTGTAGTTCGACTTGGCGGCTCGATAACGGCGGAACACAATGACGGGCTTATTCGCACGCCTTATTTACACAAGATGTATAGTGAAAAAATGTTAGAAATTTTTGCGGAAATCAAGCGAATTTTCGACCCTAAACATATTCTTAATCCTGGTAAAAAAGTTCCAGTCGTGGGCGGAGCGGGAACTGAAGAATATATCGTTAAGCATATTGCTTTTTAATTCTTTTTCTGTATACTGTTTTCATGTTTGTAATTGAAGCAACACCTCGAGAAAAGGGCGTTAAGATAGAAGTCCTTAGAAAGTCCGGCAAGATTCCTGCAGTTTTTTATGGCGCGGGCAAACAATCTACTTCAATAGCTATTCCTAGTCCTCTTTTCAAAAAGGTCTGGCGAGAGGCGGGAGAATCTTCTACTGTAAAAATTGGCATGCCCAAGGGAGGAGATATCGATGTGCTTATCCACGAAGTTCAGGTAGATCCGGTAACCGATGAGCCGATACATGTGGATTTTCTTGCGATAGACATGAGGAAAAAAATCAAAGTTAAAGTACCGCTAGTTTTCGAAGGCATATCAAATGCGGTGAAGAGCGGCATAGGAAACCTAGTGAAGGTGCTTCACGAAATCGAAATCGAGGCGCTGCCAGCTGATTTGCCTCACAATCTTCCTGTGGATATTTCAAAACTCGAAACACTGGATAATAATATTGTCGTTTCCGATATTAAATTGCCGGCCGGCGTAGCAGCTGTTACGTCTCCGACTGATGTGGTGGCTTCTGTGGTTGCTCAGGTGGAAGAAAAAGAAGAAGTGGTAGTGGTTCCAGACTTGACTGCTATTGAAGTCGAGAAGAAGGGCAAGAAAGAAGAAGAGGGAGCACCAGGAGCCGAGGGTGCAGCCGCTCCAGCACCGGCCAAGGAGGAAAAGGCAGAGAAAGAGAAAAAGTAATCAACTCCAGATTTACTCAGTTTGTGCTAGAATATTGCTATGGCAAAACAGGCGGTCATACTTTTTGTCGTTTTTATAGCTATTTTAGGCAGTTTTTTCTCGTTCAGAATTAATGCCGCATTTGATTGTCTCTCTCTCACTACTTCTTCCAGCCAGGCAGATAAGGATTATTGCAGAAGCGAGCTTGCGGATATCGAAGCGGAGCTGGAGCGGCTTTTGAACCAGCAAAAAGAACAACAGAAACAAACTGGTACGCTGAAAGGTGATGTTGATTATTTGACGAGCCAAATAAATGCTCTTAAAGCCAAGATCAAAGCTCGCGCGCTAGTGATCGCGCAGCTGAAAGTAGATATAAAGGAAAAGACGAGCAAGATCGAATCGCTCCAGAAAAAGATAGAGCGTGAGCATGAATCTCTTGCCCAGCTTTTGCGCAATACCAGAGAGCGGGACGAAGATACATTAGTGCATTTGGTGCTCGGAGAAGAGAGTATTTCAGGTTTCTATAGTGATTTTGAGTCATATGCTTCCATTAAAGAGGCGGTGAATAAATCAGTAAATACTATCAGGGGCGTAAAGACGGAAACAGAGGTTGCAAAAAAAGATCTGGAGCTAAAGCAGGATGCGGAAACTGACGCTAAGGCGGAACTAGAAAGCGCGCAAAAGAAAGTAACCCAGTCGGAAACAGAAAAGAAACAGCTTTTGGCAATTTCCAAAGAAAAGGAGCAGGAATATAGAGAATTGGCGGCGCAGAAGAAGATAGAGGCCGATAGAATTAGAAGTGCCCTCTTCAGTTTGGCAGGTATATCGCAAAAAATTGATTTCGGTACCGCGCTCGAATATGCAAATTCTGTAAATAAAGAGCTCGGAGTTGATCAGGCGTTTTTACTCGCCATTCTTACGCAGGAATCCAATCTCGGGGCAAATGTTGGCCAATGTTACCTCGTAAACCCTGATACGGGTGCTGGCGTAGGTAAAAATACAGGAACGCCATTTGCAAATGTCATGAAACCGACCCGAGATGTCGTGCCATTCCTTGAAATAACTAACGCGCTTGGCTTTAACGGCTTTCAAACTGCTGTATCTTGCCCAATTGCGAGCGCAGGAGGATACGGTGGAGCCATGGGTCCGGCCCAATTCATTCCTTCAACTTGGAAAATATTCGAAAGCCGCTTAAAAAATATTCTGGGGCATACAGCCAATCCTTGGTCCCCGCGAGACGCCTTTATGGCTTCCGGAATGTATCTGGCTGATTTGGGGGCAATAGGCAATAGCGCAAGTTCCCAATTGAGAGCCGCTTGTAAATATTACGGTACAGGGGGGTCTACATGTTCTTATGGACGCAGCGTGATGAAAATTAAAGCAAAGATTCAGAGCGATATTGATCTTTTATAGCAATTTAATCAGAATTGCCTAAAGTTAAAAACTGTGATATTGTCAAGCCATGAAGAAAGATATACACCCAAAATATGATTTAAAAACAAAAGCAACCTGCGCCTGCGGAGCTGTTTATGAAGTTGGCTCAACTATGCCGGAAATTACGATGGAAATCTGCAGCCAATGCCATCCTTTCTATACTGGCAATGAAAAAATAATGGATACGGCCGGACGTGTGGACCGTTTCAACAAGCGTCGCGCTGCGACAGCTAAAGTCAAGAAGTAAATGAATTTAGATGAAATAAAAAAGGATCATAGAACTAGCTATTTAGCAGTTGCTTTAGAAAAGCTTGTTCGCGAGGAGAGAGAAGTACGAGAGATGCTCGCGAGTGATGATACTCTTCATGAAATGGCGGCCAAAGAGCTTAAATTTATTCAGGAGGAAAGAGAGAGGATAGAGAAGCAAGTAGTGGATATTTTAGATAAGGAAAAGGTGGAGGCAGAGATCACCAATGAGATAGTTATTGAAGTGCGCGCTGGCGCTGGCGGGGACGAAGCATCGCTTTTTGCCTGGGAACTCGCGCACATGTATGAGAAATATTCCGAATCACAAGGATGGAGCTGGAAAGTAAACTATGAATCTAAAAGCGACCTCTCTGGCTACAAGGAAGCTTCGTTTGAAGTAAAAGGCAAGGGTGTTTATGACAAAATGAAATACGAGACAGGCGTGCACCGAGTGCAGAGAATGCCAGCCACTGAAAAGAACGGAAGAATACATACCTCTACCGCATCTGTCGCAGTATTACCAATTAGAAAAAAAGTTACTTTCAAAATTGACCCTTCGGAATTTGAAATGGAATACTCTCGTTCCGGCGGCAAGGGCGGACAGAACGTGAACAAAGTCGAAACAGCTGTCCGTATCATTCACAAGCCCACTGGCCTTGATGTGCGTTCTACAAATGAACGTAGCCAGCTCGCCAACCGCGAAAAGGCCATGGCAATTCTGACTGCCAAATTACAGCAGCTCGAAGAAGAAAGAGAAGCCAAAAAATATGCCGGAGAAAGAAAGGAACAGATAGGCACCGCAGACCGGTCAGAAAAAATCCGTACTTACAATTTTCCACAGGACCGCGTAACAGACCATCGCATCAAAAAATCCTGGCATAATCTGCCCAAAATAATGGAGGGGGACATCGAAGACATAATTCATGATATTCAGACTGGCGCGGTTGGGGATGAAACTGAATAAAACGTGTCGACCTGCCAGGTCAACACGTTTGTGTAAAACCCTTATATTTATTGATTTTACGAGCTATTGACTTTATTATAAAATGTGCTATACTTAAGAGGTATAAGTCCGAAAGGGCTTTTTTGTTTGTCCATTGATAATTGAAGACTCGAGTTTCCAGGCAACCTGTGCTGGAAGCGGTTTTGATTTGGGTAAACTAAACTAGGAATTTTGTCCTATGAAACGTCACTCGCTAGCTATCATGGCTGTGCTCATCGTAGCCGGAGCAATCTTGGTTAGTTATCGCATTCTCGTTCCGGCCCACAAGGCCGTGTTCGGGAACAGCCAGCCAGTAAAGGCTCAAAAAACAAATCAGACCAAAGTGATTGTTGCCCCAGCACGGTCTGGAGTCATCAATCTCGAAGTCCACCTCAACCCAACGTTTGCACCATAAATTTTCGGTTATGAAAAAAATACTCAGCCTCACTTGCGTCGCAATTGCGACGGCGCTTTGCGCCTTCGCCCAAACTCCAGTTACACCTCCAGGTTCACCACCGTCGGAACTTCCCGCCATCGTCAACAGTGGCACCTTGCGCGCCCGCGCATTCGAGCTCGCCGCCGAGGTTAACGCCTCGATGTGGGGGAGCGATTCATTGCTCCCAAGCGATACCACCTATGATCACCGGACATGGGTTGGGAAGAAAAACTCGCTGGAGATTCTGGATCAGGTCAAGCTACTCAAGCTTGCTGGCCAGACGGTGAGTTCCTCCGACGATATCAACATAGGCGGGTCCATCAATGCCAAGGACGGCGATCAGCTTTTCGCCGGAATGAACACGGTGAAGCCGGTGCAAGTCGGCGGCGTGTGGACGCTTCCGAGCACTGTCGGCAATATCGCCTTTGCTTTGTCGAGCGTTCCGTTCGATATGGGCAAGGAGGTTGCGGGTGTTGTTGGCGTTGGGAAAGACACCAACGGCAACCCAAGCACGGTCTGGATGGGATACGGCGGCAGAAAGATTTACGTCTCGCCACTCCTGTATACTTTGTCTAATCCAGTGGTGCGTGTGTCTTTCACTGATGGCAGTGTGTGGGATTACACAGCCGCGGACGGTGGAAAAGGCAAAAAGATAGTGGTGATTCCGCTTACGGTCAACATGTCCGGTTCGTTCAAGAACACGGTCACTCTCAAAGATCCGCCGAACGGCTTCGTATCGGTTGTTTCGATCAAGACAACCAACAAAGTCGGGATCACTCCGACAATCGAGGTTATGTCTTCGTCGATGACGACAATAATAGTAAATTTTGATATCTCAACCACTGACGGTAAACGTCCAGTGAGGTTGTGGTATCGAAAAAGCACCGATTCTAACGAAAGTTGGGCACCGGCCGTGTACGATGTCGGGCAGACAATCAAGGGGCTGCCCATTAACTACGACGGCAAAGCTGGCACCACCTATGTCGTGCCGGAATTCAAAGTGGGGGATCTGACGGAACCCTCTCCTTACGGAAAGTAATTAAGACGGCGGCTAGGATAACCACTATCTGTCAAGAAAATTTAGCACATCAATCCAAAGCCCGGTTCGCGAAAGCGAACCGGGCTTTAACTATTTTTAGCCAAATCTGCTGTTGGTTTTTCATACTTTGCTTTTTATTTTTGCCATGTTATACTTTTTCGGTAGTTTCTCACTTAGCGAAAAGAGGTTCTACGTTTATAAATAGTTTTTTGTCTCTTTTATTAAAAAGGGAAGAAGTAAAGAAAATGGCTACAAAGCTATATGTAGGGGGACTCCCTTACAGCACTCAGGAGAACGCTCTCAAGGAGCTCTTCGCGCAGGCAGGAAACGTTGTTTCCGCTGTGATTATCATGGACAAGATGTCCGGTCGTTCTAAGGGTTTTGGATTCGTGGAAATGGCAACTCAAGAAGAAGCGCAGAAGGCTATTTCTATGTTTAATGACCAAGAATTCGAAGGACGCAAGCTTACTGTCAACGAAGCTCGCCCTATGGAAGCTCGCCCACCACGAAGTGGAGGCAATGACCGAGGCGGTTACGGGGGAGGAGGCGGACGCCGAGAATACTAATTTATATTTGTACTTTAGAATCAAAAAACCGCCTCCCGGCGGTTTTTTGATTGGACCTCTCCCGGCTTTCAGCCACCCTCTCCTTAATAAGGAGAGGGACCGGGGGTGAGGTGAGTTTGCCTTAATGCGTTATCTTTGTTATATTTTTTTTTAAGCCTGAGTGTGTAGTTCAGTGGTAGAACGCTGTCCTGATAAGACAGAGGTCGAAGGTCCGATTCCTTCCACACTCACTAGGTCTAGTCTACTAGTATCTTTTTAATAGATCTTCTAGGAATTTTTCAACTGAATCCCCATTAGGGAAATCATCGTAAAGCGCAGGTAAATCACTCGGAATAGTGCTTCCTCCCAGGATATGAAACATTCCGTATCTCACAGCATTTGAATATTTATTTTCTAAGTCTGTGACTTTTTTTACAAGTTCTTTTTGGAGTTCTATAGTTTTTGTAAGATCTTGATCGTCGAGTGCCATAACATTCTTTACTATTTTTTCGAATACCGTACGAAACTTTTCCACCTTCTCGTGATTATAGACAGGTGCATTTGGGAATTTTTCTTGTTCCATTTCATTATTATACCACATTTTGCATTACTGACACCTTTTGATATACTAACTGAAAGCCATAATGGCTTTGTTTTTTATGGATAAAGACAAGAAAAAACTCGATTGGAAGCCTGCTTTCGAGCTTTTTAGCCAAGTCTCGGCGTGGATAGTGGCGCCGATAGTTTTAGCCCTTGTATTCGGCAAAATGCTCGATGCGCGTTATGGCACGGAACCTATAATTTTCCTTGTTTTGGCTGGTGTTGGTTTTCTGGTTACCTGTGCGGGGATAATTCGCGTGGTTAGAAAATACATTAAAAAATTAAAAGAAATAGCGGATAAATCGCCTCAACGGCGATCTGCCGAAGAGGCAGAAGAAAATTAAAGTATGGAAAAAATCGCGCATGAAATTACATTATTTGCAGAGCCAATTTTCCACCTTGGGAATTTTACCATTACCAACGCTCTGCTTACATCTTGGGTAGCTGTCGCAGTAATCATAATTTTATCTATCATATTGCGCACGAAGCTTCGCGTCATCCCCGGCAAACTCCAGAATATTTTTGAAATCGTTACCGAGGGCGCGCTAAGTCTCTGCGATCAGGTGACTGGCAGTCGCATCCTTTCCATGAAAATTTTTCCTTTGGCTATCTGCGTTTTTTTCTTCATCTTACTTAATAATTGGTTGGGACTTTTGCCTATTGGCGGACTGGGGCTTTTAGAAAGAAGCGAAAAAGGGCTAGCTTTTGTCCCATTTTTACGAGGTGGGACGGCTGACATAAATACTACCATTGCCCTTGCCGTAATGGCTGTTATCGGGGCAAATATCTTCGGGATTTTTTCAATCGGCATATGGAAAATTTTTAATAAATATGTTAATCTAAAGGCGCTCGGGGGGACATTTACGAAAATACGTAAAGAGCCGGCAGTCATCATCGTAGCTCCGATCACGTTCTTTGTGGGTATAATCGAGATTATCAGCGAATTTGCCAAGGTGGCCTCTTTGTCATTTCGTCTTTTTGGCAACGTTTTTGCCGGGGAAGTTCTTCTGGCATCCATGGCGGCGCTGGTGGCCTATGTGGTTCCAATACCATTTCTCTTTTTGGAAATTATGGTGGGAATCATACAGGCATTAATATTTTCAATTTTGCTGGTTGTTTATTTTACGATAGCCTCTACGGATCATGAGGAGCACGAAGAAAAACATGAACATTTATTGAGTGCCCCCTCTCCTTAACAAGGAGAGGGCCGGGGTGAGGTTCTTGAGTCAGGAACCTCCTCCCAGCCTCCCCCTTATTAAGGGGGAGGGGAATAAAAATTATTATAAATAGTCGAAATTATTAAAAGTAAGAAAAGAAAAATTATGGAAAATGAAGTTGTAAATGAAGTTTCAAATTTAGTTCCTTTAGCAAAAGCATTAGCTATCGGTCTCGGTGCGCTCGGTCCTGGCCTCGGTATCGGTATGATCGGAGCAAAAGCCATGGAAGCAATCGGACGCAATCCGGAAGCAGCCGGCAAGATTCTTGTTCCGATGCTTCTCGCTGCCGCATTCGCAGAAGCTATTGCTATTTACGCGCTGGTTGTTGCGTTTTCGATCTAGTTTTTTGAGAATATAATTGGTTCTAAAAAATTAAAACTGCTCATATTCTAAACGAATAACTATGGACTCAATTATTTCCACATTTCACATAGACTGGAAAATTATCATTGCGCAGGCAGTTAATTTTGGCATTGTTTTTGCCGTTCTTTATATTTTTGCGCTCAAGCCGCTCAATAAGCTTATGGCAGAAAGAACTGAGAAAATAAAAAAAGGCATTGATGATGCCAAGAAATCTGAAGAAATGCTCTTGAAAGCTGCCCATGAATATGAAGAGAACACCATAAAACTTCGAAAACTATCAATAGACACCCAAAAAGAACTCAAAAAAGATTTAGAAAAATTAAGAGCAGAAAATATTGAAAGGATAAAAAAAGATGAAGCCGAACACATAAAAAAAAGAGCTGTCCAAATGGAAATTGACAAGAAGACTTTGGTCGAATCGGCAAAGAATGAAATCGCGTCTCTGGCTACATTGATTGCTAAAAAAATTATGGAAGGCGAGAAAAAATAACATGGCAACAATTACTCCAAAAAATATTGCGGAAGCAATATATAATGCAACTAAGGATAAATCCGGAAGAGAGTTGGAAGAATCGCTCCGGGGCTCTGTCCGAGTTTTGTGGCAGAAACGCATGATCGGCAAATCGGATGACATCCTGAAAGAATTACAAAACATTTTTGAGAGAAAAGAAGGAGTAGTGCGGGTTAAAGTTACCACTGCGGCGAAGATGGAAGAGGGAGTCAGAAAGAAATTAGAGTGGGAACTAAAAGAAAAGCATAAGGCGCGGGCGCTACTCAGTGAATTTTTTGAAGAGAGAGATGTGCTGGGCGGGATGCGGGTCGAAGTTGGAGATGAAGTAACGGACGCTACATATAGAAATCGCCTCCGTCAATTAGAAAAATTTTTAATGCAAGAAAAATAAAGGAAATGTCAAATCAGATAGTAGAAAATTTAAGAAAGGAAATAGAAGCATTCAAAGCGGAAGTCAAAACCGAGAAAGTCGGCAAGGTAATGGAAGTTTTTGACGGAATCGCCAAGGTTTCCGGCCTTTCTGACATTCGGTCAGGAGAAATGGTCACATTCCAAAATGGCGAGAGAGGAGTTGCGCTTAATCTGGAGGAGGATGCAGTCGGCGTCATAATTCTGGGTGACTTTTCTAAAATAAAAGAAGGCGACGAAGTAAAGGCTACCGGAAGAATTTTAGAAATATCGGTATCTAATAATATTTTGGGCAGAGTTGTGAACGCTATCGGTGTTCCCATTGACGGCAAAGGGGCAATCTCCGCCCAAGGCGGATCCGCCTCGGGCGGAAAAAGTTCCATAGAATATTATCCAATTGAAAAAGTGGCTCCCGGAGTGATTACCAGAGAGAGCGTGGGGGAGCCGGTCGCTACGGGCATTAAGGCAATAGACGCTATTATCCCGATCGGCCGCGGACAGCGCGAGCTCTTGATCGGTGACAGGCAGACGGGAAAAACCGCCATCGCCATTGACGCCATTTTGAATCAAAAGGGCCAGAATATGATTTGTGTCTATGTTTCTATCGGACAAAAAGATTCAAAATTACGCAAATTGCAGGCGCGACTCGAAGCAGGCAATAGCATGGAATATACGGTCATAGTCTCTGCCGGCGCATCAGAAGCCGCAGCCCTTTCTTATATCGCTCCTTACACTGGAGTTTCTATCGCAGAATTTTTTATGGATCAAGGAAAAGATGTCTTAATTATTTATGATGATCTTTCCAAGCACGCTGTGGCCTATCGAGAAATTTCTCTGCTTCTCCGCCGTCCTCCCGGCCGTGAAGCGTATCCGGGAGACGTTTTTTATCTGCACTCCCGGCTTTTGGAACGCGCCTGCCGGAGAAATGCAAAATATGGCGGGGGATCGATAACGGCGCTGCCAATTATTGAGACGCAGGCGGGAGATATTTCTGCCTATATTCCAACAAATGTTATTTCCATCACTGACGGGCAAATTTTCTTGGAAACCGACCTCTTTTACAAAGGTGTCCGACCGGCGGTCAACGTGGGATCATCCGTGTCTCGTGTCGGCTCCAGCGCCCAGATAAAGGCAATGAAGAAGGTGGCAGGCACGCTCAAGCTCGACCTCGCGCAATTCCGCGAGCTCGAAGCTTTCTCTCAATTCGGTTCTGATTTGGACGATGCAACCAAGCGCCAGCTGGAACGGGGCAAGAGAGCCGTGGAAGTCTTGAAACAGACTCAATATGCACCAGTTAAGACCGAACATCAAGTGGTGACTTTATATGCTCTTACAAAAGGTTATATGGATGACGTACCAGTAAATAAAATAAAAGAATTTGAAAGCGGACTTATTGACTACACTGAGAGAAATGCAAAAACTTTTTATAAAGAAGTTATAGAAAGTAAAATGTGGACAGACAAAGGCGAAGAGCAATTAAAGAAAGCAATTGCGGATTTTAAAAGTAGTTTTATAAAATAATGGCCGGCATCCCGAACGAAAGCAAAGCTTCGTACGGGACAGGCAAAAGAAATTTACATGGCGGGTACTAAAGAGATAAAACGACGAATTAGATCAGTCAAGAACACCAAGAAGATCACAAAGGCGATGGAGCTGGTGGCGGCTTCCAAGATGAAGCGAGTCGTTTCTTTGACGCTTGCTTCCCGATTATATGCTGAATATTCTTGGGAGATTTTGACCTCGATAGCTAAAAATGTGGAAGAATTGGAACATCCGCTTTTCGCAGAAAGAAAGAAAAAGAAAAATGAAAAAGAGAATATTTTATTGATACTTATCACTTCAAATAGGGGTCTTTGTGGCGCTTATAATGCGCAAATAATGAAAAAAGCTCTTACTTTTTTAAAAACTAATAAAAACGCCAACATAAGTTTAGGGTCAGTTGGCAAAAAGGGAGAAATTTTCATTAATCGCACGATTGGATTTTCTTCAGCGAACTTTATTCTAGATGATGTAACTCTTGCCGATATTGAACCAGTTGCAAAATATGTTATAGATGAATATAAAAATTTAACATACGGTAAAGTTTTGGTGGCTTATACTGATTTTATTTCCGCTCTTACCCAAAAGCCGAACATCAAGCAGATATTGCCTGTATCCAAAGTTGATCTCAAAAAAGTGATCGAGTCTTTGGAGAATATTCGTCACGCGGAAGTCGGACTTCCGCAAAGCCAAAGCGGAAGTCCGACTTCCGCGCAAATTAAAGTGGATTATTTGTTTGAAGGGGATAAGGTAAAATTGATTAGCTCGCTTGCGGAAAAGCTTACCCGAATGCAAATATATCAGATGATAATCGAATCAAACGCGAGCGAGCAGTCGAGTCGTATGGTTGCCATGAAGAATGCCTCGGACGCTTCCGGAGAAATGATAGATGATCTGACCTTGATGTTCAACAAAGCGAGACAGGCGAATATTACCAGAGAAATATCAGAAATAAGCGCGGGGATGGCATCCGTAAGCTGACGCTTACGGGATATTTAAATATTTAAAAATATAAACAAAAAATTATCAATTAAATTATAATTATGCAAAATACAGGAAAAATTAAAAAAGTAATAGGACCGGTCGTGGACGTAGATTTTGGCGGTGAAGCAGGAAATCTGCCAGACATTTATTCTGCCCTCGAGGTGACGAACGGTCAAAAGAAATTGATTCTTGAGACCGAACAGCATTTGGGCGGCGGAGTGGTGAGAGCTGTCGCCATGGATACTACTGACGGGCTTTCTCGCGGCATGGAAGTAAAGAATACTAGAGCTCCGATATCTGTTCCTGTGGGTAGCGTCACTCTCGGACGAATTTTTAATGTTCTGGGTGAGCCGATCGATGACGGAAAACCCTTAGAACTTGCGGACGCCTTGCTTCCGCAAGGCGGAAGCAAGGCGTCCGCACTCAAATATTTGCCTATCCATCGCAAATCTCCGGAATATGTAAAGCAGGCGACAAAAGTGGAAATTTTAGAGACAGGCATCAAGGTCATTGATCTCATCTGTCCGGTTTTGAAAGGCGGAAAAGTGGGCCTTTTCGGAGGTGCCGGCGTCGGCAAGACCGTGGTCATCCAAGAGCTCATCCACAACATCGCGTCCAATCACGGAGGATATTCGGTTTTCGCTGGAGTTGGTGAGCGTACTCGTGAAGGAAATGACCTTTATCATGAAATGAAAGAGTCAGGCGTGCTTCCAAAAGTCGCCATGGTTTTTGGACAAATGAATGAACCGCCGGGCGCGCGCCTGCGGGTAGCTCTTTCTGGTCTGACTATGGCGGAGCATTTCCGGGACGCAGAAGGCAAGGACGTGCTTCTTTTTATTGACAATATTTTTCGTTTCACTCAGGCGGGATCCGAGGTTTCTGCTCTCCTTGGTCGTATTCCTTCGGCGGTGGGTTACCAGCCGACTCTTGGCACAGAAATGGGAATTTTGCAGGAACGTATTACTTCCACCGACAAAGGTTCGGTTACTTCGGTGCAGGCCGTGTATGTGCCGGCAGATGATCTGACTGATCCTGCTCCGGCAAATACTTTTGCGCACCTGGATTCGACAGTTGTTTTGAACCGCTCCCTTACAGAGATAGGTATTTACCCGGCAGTTGACCCGCTAGACTCTTCCTCTACCATTCTCGATCCGAATATAGTTGGCATTGAGCATTATGAAGTTTCCCGCGAGGTTCAGCGCGTGCTTCAGCGCTACAAGGACCTGCAGGACATCATCGCCATTCTTGGTATGGAAGAATTATCCGAGCTGGACAAAGAGCTGGTATTTCGCGCCCGTAAAATTCAGAAATTTCTTTCTCAGCCATTTTTCGTGGCAGAACAATTTACCGGCACAAAAGGGGTTTATGTTCCGCTTGCTGAAACCATTCGTTCATTTAAAGAAATTCTGGAAGGCAAGCATGACAGCAAGGCAGAGAATGAGTTTTATATGAAAGGCGCACTTTAAAATTTTTTAACAAGGACGGTCCTTAAGAGAGTTTCCCCAAGGACCGTCCTTAAGAAAAAATTTATGGCAAAACAATTGAAATTAAAAATAGTCACTCCGGAGCGTCTTGTGCTCGAGGAAATGGTAGATCAGGTAAGTCTTCCCACAACCGAGGGTGAAATAACTATTCTGCCGGGCCATATTCCATTAATTACCGGTCTTGCAAGCGGGGACGTAGTGGCTGTGTCAAAGGACGAGTATGTGCCGATGGCAATAGTCGGGGGATTTGTGGAAGTGAAGCCCGGGCAAAATGGCGAAGTAGCCACCGAAGTCGCGGTGCTGGCAGACTTTGCGGAGCATGTATCGGAACTTTCCGAGGACAAAATCGGCCAGGCGAAAGCTCGCGCGGAGGAATTGAAAAAGCAGATGGAAAATAAACAGCACGTGGACTTCGAGCACTTCGAAGCCGAATTGGAAAGATCTCTCACTCGCGTGAAAATTGCCGATAAATGGCGAACAAGAAAATATCGTAAATAATACATTCGACAAGCTCAGTATAAAAATATGTCAAAATTTTACATAGTTGCGACGCCGATAGGAAATATGGGAGACATCACCCTAAGGGCAATTGAAACCTTGAAAAATGTCGATTTAATTTTGTGCGAGGATACGCGAGAGACGCATAAAATTTTAGAAAAATATGGAATATCTACGCCGACTATGAGTTATCCATCCGACGATGTCGTCAGAAAAAACTCCAGACAGAGCAACAAATTTGACAAAATTTTTGAATTATTGGAAGAGGGGAAAGATCTTGCTCTAGTTTCTGACGCGGGTACACCGACCATTTCTGACCCGGGCGCGATGCTAGTTTCTAAAATTAAAGAAAAGTTTAACCTCACCCCTTCGCCCCTCTCCTTATCAAGGAGAGGGGTTGGGGGAGAGGTGAGTGTGATTCCTATTCCCGGTCCTTCGGCTGTCATTGCGGCGCTCTCTGCTTCAGGCCTGCCTACTCATGAATTTACTTTTCTCGGTTTTTTACCGCACAAAAAGGGCAGAGAGACTTTGTTTAAAGAAATCGTCGAGTCAGAAAGGACAATGGTGTTTTACGAATCTCCCCACAGAATTTTAAAAACACTTGAAGCTCTCGTTAAATTCTGTCCTGATAAAAAAGTCTGCGTTGCGAGGGAGCTTACGAAAATTTATGAAGAATTTAAAACCGGGACACCATCGGAAATATTATATTATCTAGTTCAAAACCCTGTAAAACAAAAAGGGGAGTTTACGGTTATCGTTGCATGGTAGTGTCAAAGAGACACTTTGACAGGTTTTACAGCAAATCTTCCGGATCCACGGTTACTTCGAAAGAAGAAGGCAAAGACGAGAGTTTACCAAAAAGACTTTGATCGATGGAATAATTCGGGGTGAGAAAAGGCAGAGACCAACTTTTTGGGTTCACCTTTATGAGGGCATTAGTTGCATACTTGCTCTTTAGCTTGGCGACAAATCCGCTAAAAATTTCAGGACTGTATTCTTTTAAAATTTCCTTAAGAATCTTTCGCGCATTTTGCATTTCTTCTTTGTTTCCTAAGTGCGTAACTTTTATAAAGCGCTTATAAGGCGGGTATGAGAATTTTTTTCTTTCTTCCAGCTCCTCTCGTACAAATGAAAGAATGTTTGAATTTTTTACCGCAAGAATAGCCGAATCATTAGGATTTTTTGTCTGAATCAAAAGTTTTGTTGCGGTTTTTTCTAGGACCGAAAGTAAAATATGAATTATTTTTTCACCCATAGCAAAGTTCGGGATGCTCCAGAGTGAATCGAAAGAAGCGATAATCGAAAGCGGCACTTTATTTTTTAAGTATGAGAATGCCATTTCCGTTCCTATCAGAATGGCGCCTTCGTTATTTTCAAATCCTTTGATTATTTCTTCAGCCCCTTTTTTGTTTCTTGCAGTTTCTTTGTCGAGCTGGAAAATCTTTTCCTTTCCGAATACTTTTTTAACCTCCTCATATACCGTATCTGTGCCAATGCCAAGCGGCATCAAGTTCCAGCTATGGCAATTCGCGCAAGATGTTTCAGGATCAACGGCTTTTTTGCATCGATTACAGCTGAAGATTCTTCTGTTTCCATCTTTTGAAAGATATAAGACGACAGGGGCGGAGCAAGTAGCGCATGCAAGTGTTTCTCCGCAATCTCGACAAATAGTTTGGGTGGCTAGGCCTTTACGCAAAGCAAAAATAAATACATTTTTCTTTTTACTGATATATTGCCTTATTTCATTTTCACTCTGATCTAAGAGAACTTTGAACTTTTTCTCCCCCTTCGTTAGAACGTCCTTAATGGGCTTGCCTCTCTCGAGAATTTTAATATCACCGTCAAAGTTGATCCGGAAAGAAAGAGGATAGAGGAGGGGCAGGTTTTCGGTATCTTTTCGGCTGATAGTTGTAAAAGATAGCAAAGTATCGCTTAAAATAAATTTAGCCCTGCTTCGAGAAGCAAAAAGTTCCACAAAAACTCGAAGATCGATATAAGGCCGTTCGATTTTCCGGTAACTATTAGAACTCTCTCGTTCTAGAATTATCGTTTTAAAATCCGGCCGCGGCAAGGATAAAAACGGAGGTGTGGCGAGAACGAGTACAGGATGAGTTGTTTTTAAAAGATCCTTTATCCTTAAAAAATTTTTCTTAGTGCTTAGCCCGCCGTGAAATTCAAATGTGAACTGTTCTATTCCGCGTGAAAGCAATTGATGGAAAATTCTTATATCATGCTCAGTCGGAAGCGCAATAAAAACTGATTTTTTTTCCGCGAAAGAACTTCGGATAAGTGTTTTATATGAAGAAATGCGTTCTTCGAGGGGGGCTTGAAAAATTAATTTTTCACTTTTTACAGAGTCGTTCTCCTTTTTTTCCAGGGAAATACTTTTTGTATATGACTCCGCTATTTCATCGTAATATTCTCGGAAAATACTCGGTATGAGGGTTGTAATAGTGTTATTTGCGCCGGCTAAGAAATAGTTGGCAGTATCTATTGCTGATTCCAAAAGCCGAGGTGAAAAAATTGAAGTTTTTTTAATTTCAATTATCTTTCGCAAATTAAAATCCATATTTTTCACATCGGCTTTAATGTCGCTGGCGTCTCTCGAAGAGACGACTAGCCCAAGGGTATTTTTACTGCGTAGGGGAATATTTACCAGAGACCCGGCAGAAATGTCTTGCGCTGAAAAATAGGTTAAATTTTGCCCTAATGGCCCTTTTTTGAGCGGTATAACGGTCAGAATTTTCATCCTTTCATTTTAACACATATATGTTATATTACTTTTATATGGGCATTTTTTCTAAGAAATTAGGCATAGATCTAGGAACTGCGAATACTCTGGTTTTTTTGCCAGGCAAAGGAATAATTCTGAATGAGCCTTCAGTGGTGGCGGTTTCAGAGCAGGACAATAAAATTTTGGCGATCGGTTTTGAAGCCAAAGACATGATAGGCAAGACTCCGGAATCCATTATCACCTATTGCCCAATGAAAGACGGGGTGATAGCGGATTACAGGGTGACGGAGGCGATGCTCCGTTATTTTATAAATAAAGCCATGGGGCGTTTTAATTTCTTTAAGCCGGACGTGATGGTTTCTGTGCCGGCTGGCGTCACGAGCACAGAGAGGCGCGCAGTGGTGGAAGCAGCGGTGCGCGCAGGCGCGAGAAACGCTTATGTGGTGAAAGAACCTATCCTCGCTGCTATCGGGGCGGGGATTCCGATTTACGAGCCGAGAGGGCACATGGTGGTGGATATCGGCGGGGGTACGACTGACGTTGCGGTCATTTCGCTCGGCGGCATAGTGTCTTCGACCTCGGTGAAATGCGCCGGTAATAAGATTGATCAAGCTATCGCTGACTACATAAAGAAAACTTTTAATTTAGCGATTGGAGACAGGACGGCTGAAGAGGTCAAAATCAAGATAGGCGCCGCCGTTCCTTTAGAGGAGGAGCTCTCCGTGACAATCAAGGGGCGAGATTACATTCAAGGGTTGCCCAGATCAGCGAGAGTTGGCACGAATGAAATAGTCAAAGCGATAGACGGAGAGCTCCGACAGATAATAAAAGCGATCAAGGACGTATTACAGGAAACTCCGCCTGAACTTGCTTCGGATATTATCGATCAAGGCATAATCATGACCGGAGGATCATCCCAGCTGCGCAATTTAACTGACTTGGTTTATAGAAAAACCGGAGTCAAGGCAACTCTGGCGGAAGATCCGCTGTTTTGCGTCGCAAAAGGCACAGGCATAGCGCTTGAGCACTTGGATGTCTATAAAAAAGCCGTGCTAAGCAAAAAGTAGAATTAGTTGCTAGTGACTAGCTTCTAGAACCTATGAACCTAATCAATCAGCATTTAGACAAAAATAATCTGCATCACGCGTATCTCCTTGAAGGCGAACGGGAAGCTGTTGCGGGAGAGGTTTTAAAATTTATGGATGAATTGGAAGTAAAAACTGCCGGCAATCCTGACTTTACTCATATCGCGCTTGATAGCTTTAAAATTGAAGACGCGCGCAATCTAAAATCGTTTGCCAATGAGAGAGCATTTTCCGGAGGCAAGAAAATATTTATGATTTCCGCGAACAGTCTGCTGCTCGAAGCACAGCATAGTCTGCTAAAAATGTTTGAAGAACCGGTAGAGAATACGCATTTTTTTGTCATTGTTCCCGACGCAAATTCTCTGCTCAAAACTCTGGTTTCCAGATTTTACGTAGTTTCAGCTAGGCAAGACCTAGCTAGTGAAGTAAAAAATGCGGAAAAATTTATCGGTATGCCTTTACAAAAAAGAATTAATTTTATAAAAGAATTATTAGTTGAACCTGAAGAAACCGACGGCGAAGGTAATGAAGTTGTCGTTTTAGATTCTACGCGCTCTAAAGCTCTGAAATTCTTAAATGCGCTAGAATTAATTTTGCACAAGAATTTGATGTCAAAGCCCGCCTTTGACACGGAGGCAAAATGTTTTGAGCACTTTTTCAAGATCCGCAAGTTTTTGCGCATGCCGGGAAGTTCTGTGAAAATGTTAATGGAATCTGTTGCTTTAATAGTTCCAATTCTATGATAGAATACATTTATGCAATACAATTTCACAAATTTTAAGGCAGAAATTAAAAAAGTGGGTGAATTCTTGAGCAAAGAATATAGTCAATTAAACATCGGCCGGGCTTCGCCTATGGTTTTAGACGGTGTAATGGTGGAGTCTTATGGATCGCGTGTACCGCTTAAAAATACTGCTTCCGTTTCCATTGAAGACCCAAAAACTTTGCGCGTGGCGCCGTGGGATAAGAATCAGATTAAAGATATCGAAAAGGCTATAGCGAGCGCCAATCTGGGCTTGTCTGTCGCGTCAGATGATTCTGGCGTCCGGGTAATATTCCCGCAATTAACGACCGAAACAAGGCAGAAACTGGTGAAGGTTTTGAAGGATAAATTGGAAGAAGCTAGAATCGCTGTGCGTCGTGAACGAGAAGTTATCTGGAAAGATGTAGAAATGAAAGAAAAAGAAGGGAAATTGACAGAAGACGAGAAATTTCGAGCCAAGGACGAATTGCAGAAAATAATTGATGAGGCAAATAAAAGTTTGGAAGCTAGCTTTGAAAAGAAGCAGAAAGAGGTGATGGGGTAGCTGATAGGGTTACAGCTTTTAGCTTATAGGAAATACGATGAACATTTTAATTTTCTTGATTATTCTTCTAGTCTTGGTTTTAGTCCATGAGTTTGGGCATTTTTTTACTGCAAAAAAGTTCGGTATAAGAGTTGATGAATTCGGCTTTGGTTTTCCGCCGAAAATTGCAGGAATAAAAAAGGGTGAGACAGAGTATAGTCTTAATGCCTTGCCATTTGGCGGATTTGTCAAGATTTTTGGCGAAAACGGAGAAGATTCTGTGAAGGTCGAACCTTCCCAAAATACTCATAGGGAAGGTTCGACCTTCACAGATGTGGATGCGAGCAGGAGTTTTGTGAATAGGCCAAAATGGCAGCAGGCGATAGTTCTTTTTGCCGGCGTGTTTATGAATTTTATTTTAGCTTGGATATTATTTTCTGTCGGTTTCATGTCCGGGCTTCCGACATCAGTCGGGAATGAAGCGAAAGGGCAGGTTCTTGAAAACGTAAATTTAACTGTTGTTTCTGTGTTAGAAACATCTCCGGCATTTATGGCAGGACTTAAATCCGGCGATAAGATAGTATCGGTACAAAGTGGACAGGATTCGTTAAGCAAGATTGATCCTGAAACTTTGAAATCCTTTATCGTTGCCCATCCAGATAAAGAAATAGAGGTCGGATACGAGAGGGGTAACAATATTCAGGTTGCTAAAGTAACACCCATTCAAAATACCGAACAGGATAAACCAATGATAGGCATATCCATGGATATGATTGGTACGGCCAAACTTCCATTTTTAACGGCTTTTAAAGAAGGAATGACCTTGACACTATTTGTTACAAAAGGTACAGCCGTGGGGCTCTATACGCTTATTTCTGAAGCAGTGAGAGGTCAAGGTAGTCTGGACTCGGTGACGGGGATCGTGGGCATGGTGGGTATGACAGGTGATGCATACGAATTTGGTTTTGTTTATCTCCTGTCATTTACCGCGCTTATTTCGGTGAACCTTGCGATCATAAATTTAGTTCCGATTCCGGCGCTGGATGGCGGACGGCTGCTGTTCCTTCTTATTGAAAAAATAAAAGGGTCGCGTCTAAATTCTAAATTTACCAATACCGCCAACGCTGTCGGTTTCGGCGCCTTAATAATTCTCATGCTGGTTATTACATATCACGATGTAGTAAAATTATTTTGACCTCTCCCTAGCCCCTCTCCTTATTAAGGAGAGGGGAAAAAAGGGGTGAGGTGAATTTGTTATGAAAAAAATTAAGCTTATTCATGAAGTACGGGCAGTCAAGAGCAAAAAAGAACTCGCAAATATAATCAAAGCGCAGAGAATCAGCGAGAAAGCGCTTCGCTATACTGTAGCAAAATTAAGAACTGGCATCACGGAACTTGAAATTGCTGATTTCATCAAAAAAACATATTTAAGCCATGGCGTAAATGTGTTATCTTTCCCGCCGATAGTCGCTTTTGGCAAAAATACAGCCAATGTTCACCATGAGCCGGGAAGAAACAAATTAAAAAGGGGGGATATTATCATGTTTGATTTCGGATGCACGGTAAATCATTATTGTTCTGATATGACTCGGACCTATTTCTGGGGCGCGGCTTCTAAAAAACAGAAGAAGATTTATGAGAGCGTACTTCTAGCGATGGAGCTTGCCATTGGGAAAATAAGAAAAGGGGAGCGAAGGGCAAAAATAATTGATAAGTCGGCGCGAAGTTTTCTAAACAAAAAATTCGGACAGAAGAAATTCCCGCACGGACTCGGTCATGGAGTAGGTACGGTTATTCACGAATGGCCGAATTTTAAACCAAAGAGCGAAGACGTTTTACCCGTAGGTTGTGTGATGACTATCGAGCCTGGAATATATTTAAAAGGTTTTGGTGGAGTACGAATAGAGGATATGGTTTTGATTACCCAAAAAGGTTATAAGAATTTAACTAATGTGTCAAAAGATCTAAAAAGTGCAATTTTAAAATAATCGGGTATACTGTCTTCATGGCAAAAAAGAAATTGAAAATTGGAGTGCTTTTTGGAGGTAAATCAGCGGAACACGAAGTATCGCTTCGTTCGGCAGAAAACATATTTAATGCTTTAGGTAAAGATAAATATGAAATTACTCCAATCAAAATAAACAAGAATGGAAAATTTAAATTGGATATTTTCAAAAATTTCGATGTGATTTTTCCCGTATTGCATGGTCCCTTCGGCGAAGATGGCAGTATGCAAGGACTTTTAAAAGTTGCTGGTGTGCCATATGTGGGAGCTGGAGTGCTCGGTTCAGCTGTAGGAATGGATAAAGATGTCATGAAAAGACTTCTGCGAGACGCAGGTATTCCAATTGGGAAATTCACAACTTTAAAACTTGGAGAAAAAATTACTTTTGAAAAAGCGAAAAAAGATCTAGGGCTGCCGTTATTTATTAAGCCGGTTAATATGGGTTCATCGGTGGGAGTCAGTAAAGTCAGAAATGAAAAAGAATTCAATCAAGCGATTAAGAAAGCATTTGAATTTGACACAAAAGTGATAATTGAAGAATTTATCAACGGCAGGGAAATAGAATGTTCGGTTTTGGGAAATGATAAGCCGATTGCTTCCGTTCCCGGAGAAGTTATAGTCAAAGATGATTTTTATTCTTACAACACAAAATATATCAATGAGAACGGAGCAATCATTCAAATTCCTGCCAAACTTTCAAAAAAATCTATAAAAGAAATTCAAGAACTTTCCGTGAAAACTTTCAAGACTCTTTCTTGTGAAGGATTCGGCAGAGTGGACAGCTTTTTAACAAAAAGTGGAAAAGTTTACATTAACGAAATAAATACGATTCCAGGATTTACTTCCATCAGCATGTATCCAAAATTATGGGAAGCAAGTGGATTGCCGTTGCCTAAACTTCTTGATAAGTTGATTGAACTTGCCATAGAACGATTTAAGAAGGAACAGAAATTAAAAACAACGGTTAATTAAACACCATGTCGAATATCAGCAAAAAAAATAATCAACCGATCGGCGTCTTTGATTCGGGAGTAGGAGGACTTTCGGTGCTAATTGAACTCAAACGTTTACTTCCGAATGAGAATTTTGTTTTTTTGGCTGACCAGAAATATGTGCCTTATGGAGAGAAAACTAAAAACGAACTTATTCAACTGGCATATAAAATAACAGATTATTTTATAAATCAGCATGATGTGAAAATGATGATTGTAGCTTGCAATACTTCCACCTGTAATTCAATCAGTGAAGTTCGAGCAAAATATACACTGCCTGTTGTTGGTACTGTGCCGGCCATCAAACCAGCGGCAGAAAAAACAAAAAGCGGGACTGTTGCCATCATTGCCACTCCTTCAACTTCAAAAAGCGAAGTACTAAAGAATCTTATTAAAGATTTTTGCTCGAATGTAAAAGTTTTAAATATTGGTTGTAAAAATCTAGAAGATGCGGTAGAGACAGGGAAATTAGATAGTGCAGAAGTTCATCAATTACTTCTAAAATATCTGGAGGAAGTGAAAAATTCAAACGCTGATCAGCTTGTTTTGGGATGCACCCATTATCCTTTTTTGAAAAAATCTATTCAGAATATTGTTGGTTCTGGTGTTAATCTTATAGACAGCGGGAATGCTATTGCCAGACACACCAAGTCTTTGTTGGTAAATAATATTTTGGAAAATAGCCAGAAAAAAAATGGTAAAACTATTTACTTTACGACTGGAGATCCTGTAAAATTTTCAAAGGTTGCTTCTCTGCTGCTGAAAGAACAAATTAAAGCAAAAAAAGTAAAAATCTAAATCTTCACGGCTTATTTGCTTTTTTACTTATTTTAGATTAGTCTATTTGCATGTCACAAGATCGGCTCATAAAGCTTGCCTGCGGTACCTGTAAACGCGTGAATTACTGGTCCAGCAAGAACAAGAAACTCGTCACAAAGAAGATAGAACTTTTGAAATTTTGCAATTGGTGTAGGAAAAGAACTAAACATAAGGAGGCTAAGAAGTAATTTTTATTAAATCTAGGACAAGGTTAAACCTTGTCCTATCGTTGCAAAAATACCCATACAAAGGTATAAATAAGGCTATGGGCGATTGGTGAAGTGGCATCATAATTCTCTCCAAAAGAACAGTCGAAGGTTCGATTCCTTCATCGCCCGCATATGAAATTCTTATTATCAATAAATTATATTGTCTGGCTGGTGATATCCGCCCTATTTTTTGCCATCGGTGAATTTTTATCTAAGAAATTTGCCCTCGGTCCAAAACTTATATATGTGGTATTTATCCTCGTTGCTTATTCTTTAGGAACACTTGCGTGGTTGCCGGCGATTTTACAGAAAAATTCACTTTCCATTGTAGGAGCCATGTGGTCTGTATTAACTCTAGCCATAACCATATTGATAGGAGTTTTAATTTTCGGAGAAAGATTGAATTTGATAGGGATTATTGGAATAGCATTCGCCCTGATAGCAGTTGTACTATTATCAATATCCTAATTTTCAATGCCAATTTTCTTTGACGCGTCGAACCATTTTATTTGCTTATCGCGCTTAAACCAGGTTATTTGGCGTTTGGCATAATTCATAGTCGCCTTGATTACTTTTTCTGGTGTTGGTTTGTAATATTCAAAACCTAATTCTTTTAATCTACCATCTGAAATACCAGATTTTTTAAGTTTTGTAATTTCTTTAAGTAAACCATCCTGAAACATTTTTTTCACTCTTCTCTCTACTTTCTTTTTTAATTTGTCCGGCGGCAAGTACAGGCCAATTTTTTTAAACTTATAACTTGGTAGTCGAAGTACCAAGTTGGGAACTTTTCCCAAAGTTTTAGCTATCTCAATCGCTCTAATAATCCTGACTCTATTTTTATGATCTATTTCCTTTGCGCGCCTAGAATCAAGTTTTTTAAGTTTTAGCATTAGTACGCGGTCGCTTGCTAATGCTAGTTTCTTGCGAAGTGGATAGTTTGGCAGAACTTCAGGGAAAACAACTCCTTTTGTAATTGCGTCAATATAAAATCCAGTGCCCCCGCATATGATAGGAGTTTTACCGTGAGAGATTATTTCTTCCAGCTTCTTTTCAGCTAGTTCTTTATATTGAGCTACAGTAAATTGTTTTTTAGGATTTGCTACATCAATCAAATGATGCGGCACCCCCTGCATTTCTTTCTGAGTAATCTTACCTGTACCTATGTCAAGACCTTTATAAACTTGTCTCGAATCTGCCGAAATTATTTCGCCGTTAATTTTTTTAGCAATTTTTACCGCTAGATCACTTTTACCTGTGGCGGTTTGACCTAAAATAACTATTACTCTAGGCATGTCAAAGTGTCTCTTTAACATCAGCTGCCTTTAATTATTTTGATATCTGCGCCGATCGAATTCAAGCGTTCAGCTATTTCCTCATAGCCGCGATTGATCATGTAAACATTGCGCAAGATCGAAGTACCGCTTGCTCCCAGCATTGATATGAGGATAACCATAGAGGGACGCAAAGCCGGCGGACAGACGATTTGAGCTCCTTTGAGGACTGTGCCTCCGTTTATATAAAGGCGATGCGGGTCGGCGAGAGTCACTTCAGCGCCTAAGCGATTGAGCTCAGTCAGATATATCGCCCGATTTTCATAAACCCAGTCGTGGATCATAGTCTGTCCCTTTGCTCGAATCGCGATGGGTACAAAAAACGGCAGATTGTCGATGTTTATTCCGGGATAAGGATTGGAATGCAATTTATCATTCAAAGCTTTCAGCTTGCTTGGGAAGATCTCAATATCAGCAAGTCTGGTGCGACCGTTGAATGAAAAATAAATTTTTGAGATTTTATATTTCAGGTTCATCCTTTTCAGCTTTTCCATTTCCAGAGCCAAAAAGTCTATCGGCGCGCGGGTGATGGTGAGCCGTGAATCGGTAATGATCGCTGCGGAAATAAACATCATTGATTCAATCGGATCTTCACTGTTCCAATATTCTATATCCTTATTTATTTCTGACACTCCATGTACAGTCAGATTGGTCGTGCCGATGCCGTCTATTTTGACACCTAATGCTTCCAGGAAAAAGCAAACTTCCTGCACCATGTAATTCGCGCTGGCAAAGCTTATCTTTATAGTGCCGGGAATAAGGACAGCTGCTGAGAGGACATTTTCACATGCTGTATCCCCGGACTCGTACATAACGATACCCATGCCGTTTATCGGCTTGAGCTTCTTCCTCGTTACCTCGTAGCTTTTTGTTGTCGTTTTTATTTTCACTCCGAGCTTTTCTAGCGCATATATATGGGCGGCGATAGTTCTTTTGCCGAGATTGCATCCGTATGCGTGAGGAATAGAAAAGGAAGATAATTTATGTATTAAGGGGCCGATCAGCATGACGATCGAACGGGTTTTTATCGCTGATTCTACGTTTATGTTTTCCAAATTAAATTTCTTCGGGGGTGTGACAGTCAAAGTATTTTGATTAAGCCATTTTATGCTTACTCCGATGCTCTCCAAAATTTCGATTACCCGATAAACCTCTTCGATGCGCGCAATGCCGTGCAGTATCGTTACCCCGCTATTTATGAGCGAGGAGCATAAAAGGCCGACCGAGCCGTTCTTGGAAAAGTTGGTTTTTATAGTTCCGCTCAGTTTTTTTCCTCCATTTACCTGGAAATCAACTGAATCGGGCAATGATATTCTTAAATTTTCTGTTTCTTCTTTCATAAATTTTGTGCCCAGAGAGAGAATCGAACTCTCATGATGTTGCCATCAATAGATTTTGAGTCTATCGCGTCTACCAATTCCGCCATCTGGGCAAAATGAACTGCTTCATTTTGCCCCTAATCAGCTTGCTGAATCGCCGATGCGAGTTTACGAGCAGGCGATCGGGGGCAATCTTCCATATTACATTTACACATTACTAAATTTTTGTGTTAAAATCAATTCATGTCCAACGTATATTCAAATTCAATTTTCTGGATTGATACCGACAAAATAAAACCAAATCCATACCAGCCGCGGCGGGATTTTGATGAAGCGCGCCTTCAAGACCTCGCGGACTCGATAAAGCAGTATGGAGTGCTCCAGCCGCTGACCGTCTCTCGCGTAGAGAAAGAAAAAGAAGGCGGCGGGCTGGTGACTGAATACGAACTTATTGCCGGGGAGCGGCGCCTTCGCGCGGCGATACTTGCTCGTGTCTCTCAAGTGCCGGTCATAATCCGCACCGGCGACACTGCGATTATGAAGCTGGAGCTTGCGATCATTGAAAATCTGCAGCGTGAAGACTTGAATGCGGTAGATCGCGCCCGGGCTTTCTTTCGTCTGGCCACTGAATTTAAGTTTACCCACGGTGAAATTGCGAAGAAAATGGGACGCAGCAGGGAATACGTATCAAACTCTTTGCGTATTCTCACCTTGCCGGAAGAAATCTTGGCTGGTCTTCGGGACGGAAAAATCAGCGAAGGCCACACTCGGCCGATACTTATGCTTGCCGACCATCCTGAAGAGCAATTAGTGCTTTTTAAGGAAATTGTCTACAAAAAAATAACTGTCCGCGAGGCGGAAAAAATTGCCAGAAAAATCGCTTATGACCGAGTACGCAAGAAAGAATTCATGCCCGATCCTGAAATAACCGAGCTTGAGGAAGAATTCCAACAAAAACTCGGCACCAGAGTCCATATCGACAGGAAAGAGCTTGGCGGACAGATAAGAATTGACTATTTTTCCAAAGAGGATCTGCGCGCTATTTTGGACTCGATGCAAAAGGCAGTTTATGAGAAAAATCCTGCCGAAATGTTGGAAAATTATATAGCGAATGCCAGGAAAGAAGTGGCTGAAGAATCACAGAGAGAACAAGTCGAGACAGCGCCTCAGGCGCTATCTGGGAGCGCTTTAGGCGCTCTTGAAGTTCCTATCGACGATCGATCAAAAGAGGAAGTCAAAAAAGACGACAGCGACTTATATAATATCTCGAATTTCAGCGTTTAGCTTTCTATCTTCTTTATTTTGTGAGGATTGTGCATCGGACATGCTTTATTAGAGCAACGTTCGGGGATGGTTTTCGTGCCTTCCATCATGAGAGAGCCGCATTCTTTGCAGATATTCCCGGTTGGTTTGGCTTTTATCGCGAATTTGCATTTAGGATAATTTGAACAGGAATAGAAAATGCCGAATCGTCCGCGGCGCTCGCTGATGTCTCCGGTTTTACATAGAGGACAGGATACACCAGTGCGTTTTTTGGCTTCATCTGCTTCATCGCTCTTTATGAATTTGCATTTTGGATAGCGGGAGCAAGAAATAAAAGTGCCTGTGCCGTCACGCCTTTGTCTGATGACCAGCTTGCCGCCCATATCTTTTTTTCTTTTCCCCCCAGCCTCCGCTAAAGCTACGGCGGGCGCAGCACACTCGGGGCACATTTCTCCGGTTTCCTCCGGACCTTTTAGTTCTGTACCGTCAAGCATCAATGCCCCATCGCAGTCAGGGTAACGTAAGCAAGAATAGAATTTTCCTCCCCGAGAGAGCTTGATAATCATGTTGGATCCACATTTTGGGCACTTGATATTTTTCGGCGCATCGCCCAAATTCGTAGCTTTCTCCAACTTTTCTTTTGATTTCACTTCTTTTAAAAATGGCCCATAGAAATCTTTGAGCGTCTTCTCATATTCGCGCTCGCCGCGGGAAATTTCATCAAGTTCATCTTCCATTTCGGCGGTAAAGCTGTCAGATATGTAATTCATAAAATGTTTTTCCAAGAAGTCAGACACGACTTCGCCCACGTCAGTAGGGAATAAAGTTTTTCCCTCTTTTTTTACGTAACCTCTTTCTTCAATGGTGCGCATTATCGAAGCGTAAGTTGAAGGTCGCCCTATGTCCCTTTGTTCCAGTTCTTTGATAAGTCCTGCTTCACTATACCTGTCGGGCGGCAAAGTAAATTTTTCCTCATTATTTAAATCTATCAACTTCAAAACTTCTCCTTCCTTACATTGAGGAAGGTTTACATCATCACCGACTGCGTCGCTATCCACTTTGAGCCACCCGGGAAATAAGAGACGAGAGCCGTTGGCTCCGAATTCAGGCAGATCATCATGATTTTTTATTTTGGCAGTGACTTTTGTTTTAAGCAGTTTTGCGTCAGTCATCTGGGAAGACACTGCCCGTTCCCAGATCAACCTGTACAATCTGTCCTGATCCTCGCTTCCGGCAGTGAGGTGTTCTATATGAGTAGGGCGTATGGCTTCGTGCGCCTCCTGGACATTTTTTGATTTGGCTTTGTAAACTCGCGCTTCTGCATAGTCTGCGCCGTATTTCTTTTTTACGAGCGCAATAATTTGGTTTTGAGCGGTAACAGACAAATTTGTGCTGTCCGTTCGCATATAGGTAATATGCCCGGCTTCATAAAGTTTTTGAGATATTTGCATAGTACGCGAAGGGGAATATCCAAGCCGCGAGCTGGCAGTCTGCTGCAGAGTAGAAGTGGTAAAAGGCGCGCGAGGCGAACGCTTTTGTTCGGACTCTTTAACTCCACTTACGATCCAAGTGCCATCCTTGCCCTCTCTCATTATTCTTTGCACTAATTTCTCATCCCGAGGTTCTTCGGAACATTCCAGAAGAAGCTGGCTCCCCAAAGCAAGACCTTGGGATCCCTTAAGGTCTTGCTTTTCTCCGCCAGCAGTTTTAAATAGACCAAAGACTCTCCAGTATTTTTCTGGCACAAAAGCGCGGATTTCGCGTTCACGTTCCATAATAATTCGGAGCGCCGGCGATTGAACCCGGCCAGCCGAAAGCCCGTAGCGGACTTTTTTCCAGATAAGCCCGGAAAGATCGTAGCCGACAAGGCGGTCGAGAACCCTTCGCGCTTCTTGCGCTTGCCTTAAGTTAGTATCAATTTTTCGCGGCTCTTTTAACGCTTCCTCCACAGCTTCCTTTGTGATTTCATGGAATGTTACCCTTTCTATCGGCGCTTTTACTTTTTTGTCCTGTTTTAAAAGAGTTTCTATGTGCCAGGCAATTGCTTCACCCTCACGGTCAGGGTCGGTCGCGATTATCACTTCATTTGCTTTTTGTGCCAGCCCCTGTAGTTCGTGCACGATTTTTTCTTTCCCCTTGGAAATTTCGTAGTTGGGAACAAATCCGGCCTCGATATCGATCGCATAGTGCAAATTTACGCCAATCTGATTTCTCCAAACTCTTCTTTGATCAGTCCTTTGATTTCCATTATTGAAATAAGCGCGTTGCCGGCGGCAGTCGGCATTTTTAATGATCTAATAAGATCATCTTTAGGCAATGACTCTCGCAGCATGCCAACTACTTTTTTTTCATCGGGCGACAAATCCTCAAAAAGACGCTGTTGTTTTTCTTCGTCTTTTTCTTGTTCAAAACCTAGAGCTTCTAAAACTTCTTCCGAATTGGTTACGGGAGTAGCGCCCTGTCGGAGTAGCCGATTTGTACCTTTTGAGTTTGAGGAAAATATAGATCCAGGCACGACTAGCAGATCTCTGTTGTATTCGGTAGTCAGCCGGGCGGTGATAAGCGTACCGGATCTTTCTTCGGCTTCTATTATGAGTACCGCCTTTGACATGCCCGCCATCAGCCGATTTCTCATAGGGAAGCACCAATATTGCGATACAAGGTCAGGAGGGAATTCTGAGATCAAGCATCCGCCTTTCTCCACCACTTCTTTTACCAGTTGTATATTTGTTCTCGGATATATTACTTTGTCCGAAAGCCCTGAACCGGGAAACACAATAGTTTTAAGTCCTACCTGCATTGCTTTTTTATGGGCGATGGTGTCAATACCCATAGCAAAACCAGAAACAATGACTATCGGATAACCTTTAAGTCCGGCGATAATTTTTTCACAAGCTTCCTTGCCATAAGATGTAAATTTACGCGAACCAACAACGGAAAGATAAATTAAATTTTTTTCTTTCGGCAGCTCTCCGATTATCCAGAGGTCCTCCGGCGGCTGTGGAATTTCCAAAAGCT
>JACPXJ010000031.1 GCA_016196605.1 Candidatus Nomurabacteria bacterium
TTTTTGGCCGTAATTTTTGTTTTTATTTTGTAATTTTCAGCTGGTTTTGTACTTGTTTCTGCGCTTCCACCATTTGAGACAGAAGAGGCATCGCTCGAGCTTGAAGAGGAGGGTGAAGCCGCTACACTATTTACAGACCCCCTTGTCGGCGCTTCTACCACCCAATTACCTCCAATTTTTTGAATGCTTTTCCCTTCCGGCGGGTTCTCCGGACAAGGACCTCCGCATTCAGCCGAATCTCCCCAGCCAATCTTATCTATCACTTCCTCCTCTGATTTTTTGATTTGGATAGTATTCGATTCGGTAAGTGTTAAAGCGCTTAAAACAATGTCGGAATTTGGAAAAGAGCTTCTGGAAATCACAAAATAAGACCGGGCGCCGATGGTTTTGCCTTCAAAATTCGGCTTGGAAACGAGAGAACCGAAACTGCTCCCGGTTGCCGTCTTTCTCCATTTATGATTACTCCCGCATGAACTTTTTGAAAAGAGAAAAAGAGGATGGAAAGGGCAACAAAAATTAGAATTAGTTTTTTAAGCATAATTAGATTATTCGATTGTATGTTACAATAGTACCATGTTTGGAAAACACAAGAAAATAGATTTCCTCGCGATTGGAGATACGGTGATTGATGCCTTTATCAAGCTGACGGATGCCGACCATCCGGATATACGCGGCGCGCCAGGCCATGAGGATTATAAAATTTGCCTTCCATACGCAGAAAAAATCCCTTACGAAGAAGTGTACGTAATAAATGCTGTCGGCAACGCAGCCAATGCCGCTGTATCCGCATCACGCCTTGGACTAAAAAGCGCTTTAGTAACTAATCTAGGCGATGATAAGCATGGCAAAGACTGTCTGGAATCGCTGAAAAAAGACGGTGTTGCCGCAGATTTTGTAAAAATCCATTCGGGTATTAAGACAAATTATCATTATGTGCTCTGGTACAAAACGGAACGTACAATACTTATCAAACATGAAGAGTATTCTTATGAACTGCCAAAAATCGGCGAACCTAGCTGGATTTATTTCAGTTCCGTCAGCGCATCCGCTTTCCCATATCACAACACTTTAGCTGAATATTTGGAAAGTCATAAAAATATCAAATTCGCTTTTCAGCCCGGAAAAAATGAGATAGCCCTCGGCAAAGAAAAACTGGAAAGATTATACAGGCGAGCAGATATATTTTTCTGCAACGTGGAAGAGGCTCGGACAATTCTAGGTGTAGCCAGCGAAGATATTTTAGAATTGTCGAAGAGTCTTCAGGCTCTCGGTCCGAAAATAGTTTCCATCAGTGACGGGCCGAATGGAGCATATCTTTATCTAAACGGAGAACTCCACCACCTGCCGGTTTATCCGGATATAGCCCCGCCCGTTGATCGCACTGGCGCCGGAGACGCATTTTCTTCTACATTTACCGCGGCTCTTGCTCTGGGCAAGTCGCCGCTTGAAGCTTTTGCTTGGGGACCGATAAATTCTATGTCAGTAGTGCAGGAGATCGGCGCGCAGAAAGGGCTCCTCTCCCGAGCAAAGCTGGAAGAATATCTCAAAAATGCTCCGTCAGATTACATAGCAAGGAAAATAAGCCCCGGACAAGGTTAAACCTTGTCCGAATCATCCAGATTCTTGAAATTCAACCATTCTTGAATGAAATCCTTAAATTTTAGCTCGGAATTAAAATAATCAGGGAATTCTGACATATTGAGAATGCTTGCCTCCACTCTCTTAACACCGATAAGATCTAAATAACTCGAATACTTATACGAACCAAGATATTCCTCTGACTCAATTAAATTTTTAATTCCATTTTCTTTCCAATCGGGATCAATTAACTTTATTGGATTCAAATTTATATAGGCAAAAAGATATTTTAAATAGGTATCCTTAGTAACATACTGAGCTTTAAAAGTACCCTGGAAAAGAGAACCTGTCCTAACATGCTTTTTATTAAAATACATCGTGTAAGCGGTTTGCAACTTTTGCATAAAAAGACTTGTGCCATTCTCTTCTTTTTCGCGAATTAGTATATGAAAATGGTTAGGCATCAAGCAATAAGTTCCAATACTTACCAATTCTTTTCCCTTATCCACCTCAAAAATTTCTGACAAGGTTAAACCTTGGTTTAAATAATCACCTATATCCACTTTAATACTGCCGTTACACAAATACAGTAAAATTAAAAAACGAGAATACTCGCCGGAAGTTGTAAAAATTTTTCTCTTATCGGTTCCTCTATTATATAAGTGATAATATTCATCAATAGAAAACTCAATATTCCTACTCATGGCTATATTATAACTCCATCTAAATTCTTGACAAGGTTAAACCTTATCCATGGCTAACTATAAACAATACGGTATACCGGGGTTGTTGTGAGGGCCACCGGTAACACTCAGGCCGTTATAAGTGGTACCATTTATCAACGTCCCCCTCGAAACGCCAGTACTATCAACACACCAAGACGGTCCGCTTGAGGCAGTACCACCATTTAACGTAGCAGCCACTGACCAAGAGTTGCCGTTGGATCCACAATCCAATAGTGTGCCAGAGGGATAATTGTTTACCGTAACCAAGGCCGCCAAGCCAGAAACAGTATTAGTAAACATACCGGCACTGCAAGATGTTGTAGTCGCTCCATAGTTACCATCAATATTGTAGTAAAGCTCAGCTGCAGTACGAATACTTAAAAGTTGATTTTTTACCTTTGCATTGTTTCCTTTCGCGCGAGAAGAACTTAACGATGTCAAAACAATTGAAGCCAGAAGACCAATTATCGCCACAACCACAAGAAGCTCGATCAATGTAAAACCATTTTTATTTTTTATATTCAGAAATCTCATAAGTCAATCATTATATCCAATAATATAGCAAATAAATATACTAGTTCTTCTTACTTAAAATCTTTTTTACCGCCCTTTTGATCGCATCTTTGCCTATCTCGTAATGTTCTACTAGCTCGGCTGGCGTGCCGGACTGGCCGAATTTGTCCTGTACTCCGATGAATTCTATTGGTACGGGAAAATTCTGCGCCAAAACTTCTGAAACGGCCGAACCCATGCCTCCGGCAACTTGATGCTCCTCGACTGTTACAATTTTTTTAGCTTCTTTTGCCAAAGCTAATATGGCATTTGCATCAAGCGGTTTTATGGAAGACAGATTCATCACTTTGGTTTTTATGCCCTCTTCCTCCAACTCTTTTGCGGCGAGAAGAGCAAAGTACATCAAAGATCCAGTCGCTATTATTCCCGCTTGCGCGAAACCCACATCCGGCAGCCAATATATTTCCGCTTTGCCGATATTAAAAGGAGTCTCATCTGTGGTTATGATTGGGGTCTTCTCACGAGCTAGACGCAAATATGCAGGCCGGCTGGTTTTCGCCAGCGCCAAGGTCGCCTTTTTTGCTTCAATAGCGTCGCACGGAGAAACCACATCCATGTTGGGCATTACCCGCATGAGAGCGATGTCCTCTAGGGCCTGGTGCGTGCCGCCGTCGGGCCCGACGGAAATACCAGCGTGAGAGCCAACTATCACAACTTTGCGATCGTTATAAGCTATCGTAGTCCGTATCTGTTCCCAATTTCTGCCCGGACTGAACATCGCGTAAGAAGAACAGAACGGGATCTTGCCCATCGCCGCCATTCCGGAAGCAACCGTGACTAAATTCTGTTCGGCTACACCGACTTCCACGAAACGTTCCGGAAATTTTTCTTTGAAAAAATGCATCTGGGTGGACTCGGTTAAGTCCGCGCAAAGAGCCACGACATTTTTGTCCGCCTCCCCAGACAAGGTTAAACCTTGTCCGAAACCTTTTCGGATAGCTACTTGCTCGCAATCGGCGTTAAAAATTTTAGGATTCAATTTTAATTTAGGATTTAGCATTATTGATGCTCGCTTTTAATTTTTCCGCCCAAAGTACGAAGCTCGTGTAAAGCCATCTTGGCCTCTTCTTTGGTCGGCGGCTTGCCGTGCCATCTGTAATCCCTCTCAAACTCATGCACGCCTTTACCCGGTATGGTGTGCGCGATGATGACCGTGGGCTTCTCATAAACTGCCTGCGCAATTTCTACTGCGTCATTCAGAGCCTGGAAGTCATGTCCGGAAACCTCCACCACGTGCCAATTAAAAGCCCGCCATTTATCAGGAAGCGGCTCAAGCGGCATGATATTCTCAGTAAAGCCGTCTATCTGGATATTGTTTCTATCCACCACTGCAATTAAATTCCGCAGTTTATTTTTTCCCGCAAGCATGACAGCTTCCCATGTATTGCCTTCGTCATGTTCGCCATCAGACATAAAGCAATAAATAAACCTATCTTTGTCTTTGCCGTCCATCCTGTCCGCGAGCGCCATGCCGACTGCCTGCGAAAGCCCGGTGCCTAGAGGCCCGGAAGAATTTTCCAAGATCGGCAGATATTCTCGGTGCGGATGCCCCTGAAGCCGAGTGCCAAATTTACGCAAAGTTTTTAATTCTTCTACTGGAAAATATCCGGCATGCGCCATGGTGGCGTATAGAACAGGACAGATGTGTCCGTTGGATAGTACCAGCCGATCTCTTTCCTCCCAGGATGGATTCTGCGGATCGTGCTTCAGAACATGAAAATAAAAAAGGGTAAAAACATCCGCCATGCCAAGCGGCCCGGCCGTGTGCCCGCTCCCCGCTTCCACCAGCATTGCAATAATAGACTCGCGAATATCATTCGCTTTCTTTTCCAGCTCAATTATTTTTTCTTCAAGCAAGAATGCCATTGCTCTCATTATACCAAACTCTGAAAAGATTGCAGAGTTCCGATAGGATTAGGAGCTCTCCAAATGGCGGATCCAACAGTGAGCCGATCCGCTCCGGCATCCAGTATAGCTTCGGCATTTTCTAAATTGACGCCGATATCCACCGATATTACTATTCCTGGCAGATTTTTTTTGAGAATTTTTATATTCTCCAGGGCTTTAGGAGAGAAGGATTTTCCCTGAAAGCCGATTTTGTCCGAACCCATGCAGTGGAGAAAATCCACTTTGTGAGATATTTTAGAGACAACCGCCAAATCATCAATGGGTTTGAAGGCTAAGCCAATCTGCACGTTGTCTCTTATATACATGTCTAATCCTTCCAGAAAATTTACAAATTCTTCGGTGTCGCCCCCTAAATCCGGGTGGAAAATAATTCTCTTCGGCCCCAACTTCATGTACAGATCAAAGTTTTCCACCGCATCCGCCACCATCAGATCAAATTCAAAATCAAATTCCTGCCAATACGGCATTCCCTCTTCCTCATTCATTATTTTCCTAAAATCAAAATCTTCCAGCCCACCTGACGTAAATGGCCAGCTCTGGCTCGGCACGGCGATGCCATCGCACAGATCGATATGCACGCACTTTGTGTTCTCACGCAAAGCCATGAGCTTGTTTTTTATTTCATTAAAATTTTTCTCTAAAATTGCCGGAATGATTTCTGCCATGATACAGGCACTAGGCTTTAGGCGCTAGGCGCTAGATTTTTAATTTGTTTTTGAACTTCTTCGATTAGAAGATCATGAAAAACACCATTGGAGGCGATAAAATAATTTTCAGGAAATGCCCAAGCGCTTCCATCTAGTTTTGTTATTTTCCCTCCAGATTCTTGCACCAAAAGTACCCCTGCTGCAAAATCATAACTATTTAGACCCAGCACTATGTGCGCTTCACTGCTTCCTCTCGCAACGTATGAGAGTTCCATTACCGTGCATCCGAACATTCTCGCGTAACGAATTTTGTCCGGCAAGTTAAAATACAAATTTTTAAATAATTTTCTATCTTCAAGAGTTCTACCTGCCCCTATGGTATACATCCCTTTTTTCACGTCATCGTCCGATACTTGCATTCTTTTGCTATTCAGATAAGCTCCCTTGCCTTTTTCTGCATATAGCAAGTCTCCGACTATCGGATTGTAAATCACACCCAATAATAATTCATTCCCCCGCGCAAGGGCAATAGAAATACCAAATACCGGAAGCCCGCTGGCAAAATTAGCAGTGCCATCGATAGGGTCAACATGCCATACGTATTCGCTTTTGTCTCCTATCATCCCTCCCTCTTCTCCCATGATTGAGTGAGAGGGAAAACTCTCTAAAATTATTTTTCTAATTATGGTTTCCGACTCCCTGTCTGCCTCGGTCACTACATCAGCCATGTGGATATTTTCTTTATGCTCCTTTTCAATACCATTCTCAAAATGCTTCTTAACTATCTTTCCTGCTTCGAGCGCTGCGTTGATGGCAACTTCCAATTCTTTTGATTTATTTTGCATTGCTGATCTTTATGGCATCTATTTTGCGGAGCCGTCTGACGTGCCTTTCCGAATGAGAATACGAAGTGTTGAGCCATTCATCCACCGCCTTCATCATTTGCTCTTCAGTCAAAAAACGAGCGCCGAGAGATAAAATATTAGAATTGTTGTGCTCACGAGAACGTATGATTATATTGCTTTCATCAGACACCACGCATTGTCCGTCTCCGTAGTAAACCACAGCCCGCACGTGAGGAAATCTGTTTGCAGCGATTGCTTCCCCTTGGCCTGTTGCTCCCATGACAATCCCCCGCGCTTTGTCGGGGTTCTTAGAAACTTCTTCCGCTACCGGAATAATAAAATCAGGATAATCATCATGTTCGTCGTATTCAAATGCGCCCTTGTCGATAACTTCATGGCCTTGCGCTTTCAAATCAGCCACAAGCTGTTCCTTGAGCACATATCCCGCATGATCCGTTCCAATAAAAATTTTCATAGATTATATTTTCTTATTAAGTTCGCCTCGCATCGCTTTAACTACAGCAATACAAATCACAACAACTAAAACAACAAATATTATCCACAATAAAGTTGTACGATATCTAATTAAATGATCTTGAACTACCTCAAGCACAAGGGTTGCATATAAAAATATCAAAAGAGACAAAACTACAGGAACTTTTATATATTTACCCGACCATTTTTTACTCAAAACTAAAAAAGTTACAAACACAATAAATGTGAAAATCACGTACGGTATCTCTGGATAGAAAAAAAACGTATTTAATATTGCGAAAACTGCTGGTCCAACCATAGGAATAGGTAAATTAAATAGCAACCAAATTCCCCCAATCCAATTTAAAATATTCTGTTTCATAAATTATTTGCACTAAATTTTAATCTCCAACTTGCCACCAAGCGTGTTGGAAAGCTTCTTTAAAAATGAGAGAGTTGGATTATAATTTCCAGACTCGAGACGTGAAATTGCGGATTGTTTTGTTCCAAGTTTTCTCGCTAAATCTTTTTGGGACATTTTGCTTGCAATACGTTTTCTGATAATTGCCTGAATAATAGCAAATTCCGGTTCCCAATCTTGGTAGGCTTTTCTGTATTTAGGGTCTTTCATCCATTTTTCATGCAGATCAGAGAATTTAGTCATATCCTTTATTGATTTTTTCCGTTCTTTTTTCATGTTTTTAAGTATAACATATACGTTATGTTAAGCAAGTGGATAACTATAAAATGCTAGTTTGTCTTTTTTTAGCCAAATCTAACTCCTTTTTTGCTATTTTATCAGTCTTTTTTGCAAAAGCATGAAGTAGGATGGCACAATTCTCATGAAAACAATATATTATCCTGATGGAAATTTTGCCAGATACGCGTAATTCAAAAAGTCCACCACCTAAACTTTTACTGTAAGGCATTTCTATTTCACTTCCAACCACAATTAACATGTGCAAAACCTTTGAAACTTTACTTCTAGTAGTTTCCTCCAAACCGTTAAGAAACTTATCTATGTCAGTTGTAAAATTTCTGATTTCCATAAATCGGCATGATCTGTCCCAATGAAAATTTTCATATAATCATTTATTATACCACAACTACTCGATTCTTGACTCAGCGAGTCTTTTTGCTTCCTTCATAAAAAATCCTTGCCACTCCTTTGGGTCAATTTTTTTTATCATATTTGGATAATCCTTCAGAATTTCTGCCTTTACAAACTGACTGCTTAATTGAATCGGATTAATATGGGTATCAAATTTCAATTGTGCTTTTTTAATAAGATCATCAATATTCCAAGATTTTTCCTGCATTAAAATAAAATATAAATCAATAAAATCACGTGAACGGGGTTTTTGGTAGATAGTAAATATTTTATTAACAGCAATATCTATCAGGCTGTCTATGTATAAACTTCCGAATTTTTTCTTTGATTCTATTCTAGTAAATGGAAAATATGTAAATTCTGTTTTGATGTTATCTTCATTTAACTCAAGAAAAAATAGATTGCGATTAAAACTTTGCTCATAATTTACTTTTAATATTCGGGCTTTATCCTGAATTTTCTTAAAGGTTGAAAAAATAAATATAGGATCAAATTCCTGTTCAGAAAAAAAATCCAAATCTTCTGACAGACGGTGCTGCAAATAAAATTCTGCTAGAGCCGTGCCGCCTGAAAGATAAAAAGAATCTGAAATCAATTTTTCATTACTTAAGATTGTGAGAAGGTTGACTTGATTTTTTGAAAGTATTGACGACATAAACATACACCTAAAAAAGCGCAAGTGAGAGGGCCTTTCTTTTCCATTCATCTATGTCAAGTCTATGCCAATACTTAACAAGATCAGCTTTCTTTGCTTTTGAATCTCCAATACCCCAATTTATCCACTGCTCAAGCCGCCAAACAGCAAGGCTTTCTGGGTCCTTTTCAAGCTCTTTTTTGTTAACTGACCAATGCTTGTTCATGTCCACATTATACCATACTTTAAACAAAATTGCCGATAAATTTTCAGAACTTGAATTTTATTTTATTGTCTCTCCTGTCTTAATCACATGCTCAACTAGCGTATACGTATACCCCATTTCATTGTCATACCAACCCATTACTTTGACGAGGTTTCCGCCGACGACACGGGTCATTTTCAGATCGGCGATAGAACCATAGGAACTTCCTAAAATATCAGAGGAGACTAGATCTTCTTCGGTCACGCTAAAAATTCCCTCCCACCTTTTATCTTTGGCGGCTTTTTTAAGAATCTCATTCACCTCTTCTGTGGTTGTAGATTTATTTGAAATAAAAGTGACATCAACAATTGACCCGGCTACAACCGGCACACGTATAGAAATACCATCAAAAAGACCGGAAAGTTTAGTAAAAGCTTTGGTCACGGCGATAGCCGCGCCAGTGGAAGAAGGCACGATATTTTGCGCCGCTGCCCTACCTTCCCGAAAATCCTTTTTGTTTGGCCCATCCACTATACTCTGGCTAGCAGTATATCCATGCACTGTATTTAAAATTGCTTTTTCAATTCCCAAAGTTTCATCCAGAATAGCAATGAGTGGCGAAGCGGCATTTGTCGTACAAGAAGCATTAGAAGTAATGTCGCATGTGCCAAATTTATCTTCGTTGACTCCCATCAAAATGGTCTCGCCATGTGTAGCGGAAGTCGGACTTCCGCCTTGCGGAAGTCCGACTTCCGCAGAATCTTCTGTAGAATCTTTAACTGGAGCGGAAATAACAACTTTCTTGGCACCAGCATCGAGGTGGGCTTTTGCTTTGTCAAATGTGACAAAAAGCCCGGTAGATTCCACAACCACGTCTACCCCCAGATCTTTCCATGGCAATTTGTTCGGCTCTTTTTCCGCCAGAACTTTTATTTTTTTCCCGTCAATAATTATTTCCTGTCCGCTTACTTTAATGTCATGCTTCCATTCGCGATATACTGTGTCGTACTTTAAAAGATATGCCATATTTTCAACAGACCCAATATCATTCACCGCCACTATTTCTATCTCCGGCCGATCCCAGGCAACTTTCAAAAATGCTCTTCCGATCCTGCCAAAACCATTGATGCCGACTTTGATTTTTTTCATACATATATTGTATCAAAAACAAATAAAACAACAAAAGGATGTACAGTTACCCGGTGGTATTTCTTGGTCGAGAAAGCGGGAAAGATAATGGATATATTTAATCTTAATATTGGCCACAAATTATATAATCAAACTGGCCCTGAAACGCATTGGGTAGATTTTTCCACAAGCAATCACAGCCAGAACCGCTTACATAAGGTGCGCCAGGAGGATCTGTCTCTAGATCTGTAGCGCCTATCATATATGTTGGTGAATTCAAATTACAACTTCCCCCTTGATAATTATAACCCGCGGGGACATGAAAATAAAAATATCGACCACCGGAGAAATAAGGAGGACCATTGTGTCCTGTCGGAGTGTTCTGAGGATCAGTCGGGGTTTTAGAAAAAATACCATCTGTAACTAAAAAATTTAAAAATCCTGCTCCGGCAGTACTTGTAGATAAATCCCACCACTGATCCCAATATCCAGGCGATACATTAGCTCTCCCGTAAGTAATAGGCATGGGTAAAGATCCATGAGCATCTATGTAAAGCTCAAGCCCTCTTTGTATCTGTTTAATTTCTGAAATTCGTTTCACATCTCTTGCCTTCGCCCGTGCTGTGTTCAAACTTACCAACACAACACTGGAAAGCAGACTGATAATTGCCACCACAACCAAGAGTTCTATAAGAGTAAATCCTTTATTTTTTATTTTTCTAAAAATATGATTGAAAAACATTAAATTAAGAAAATACATTAAAATTAGACATAAAATATTCTTTAGAATCCAGGACTGATGAAATCTGGAGGAATAACGTTTCAAACTCTTTGAGAGCTTGATCTATCTCGAAGTTATTTGGGATTTTTGTTTCGGGAGGCATGGAAATATTATACACCAAGCTAGGGGATAACTAAAGAAATTAAGCCTTCTTTTTTTTCTCAACAACTTTTGCATCTTCAAGAGCTTTTAAAAAGTGAGAGGCTATCTCCTCTAGGTCGGGCATTTTCGCCACAAAGGCTATTACTCTCGGAAATTTTTTTTGTAACTCATCAAAAGCAGCAATAGACGATGGATATGCTTTCGGACCAAACACAACGATCTTTGTTCTTTCTAGAAATTTTTTCATGCTTTCTGCGGCAGCAAGAAGTTCAAATTGTTTTACAAATTCTATCGTTGGACTGGCTCCATAAAATTTCCCTGGGATTTCATCTTCTGTTAAAATTCCCTCCTCAATAATTATGAGATCCAATTTTTCTCTTTTCGCCGCTATATTTTTTATAAGACTAACAGCGGAATCAATGCTCGACGCTTCTCCCAGTTTATGTTCCATGCCAAGTTTACTGCCTAGTATTTTTTCCAAGGCTTCCCTCCACACAGAACTATTGTCTATGTGTATATATCTCACTTCTCTTATTGGGATTCCTTCCTTTACTTCAATTTTTTCAATAAACTTATAGGGGTCTTTACGAGGATCTGGATTGTTTGGGGTAGATTCTTTGGGCATAAAACGATTATACCAAAAAAGATAAAAATAGGTATAATGACTTTAATGCCAGAGAAAAAAGACCTAAAATTCATCCATCTGCACACTCACTCGCATTATTCTCTTTTGGACGGTCTTTCAAAACTGGAGGATCTTGTTGCTCTCGCCAAAAAATTCGAAATGCCGGCCATGGCTATCACCGACCATGGCAATATGTATGGGGCAATTGAATTCTACAAACTCGCGAAGAAAGCCGGCATCAAGCCCATCATCGGCGTGGAAGCGTACATGACCGCCGGCAGCCGCAAAGACAGAACGGCAGAAAGCGGCGGCACTAAGCGCTATTATCACCTCACCCTTCTCGCAAAAAATTTGGAAGGTTACAAAAATTTAATCAAGCTGGTCACTATCGCCAACCTAGAAGGCTACTATTACAAGCCCCGTATGGATAAGGAGATATTGCGGAAATATTCTGGCGGAATAATTGCTCTTTCGGGATGCCTCGGCGGAGAATTGTCGCAGACAGTTTTAAGGAACGATTTAAAGAAAGCCGATCTTCTTATAAAAGAATACCAGGACATTTTCGGCAAGAAAAATTATTTCATAGAAATACAATGTCATCCATCGGTAGAAAGCGATAAGCAGGTCAGACAAACTCTGATTGAACTCGGGAAAAAACACGGCATTCCTGTCGTTGGCACTCAAGACTCGCATTATCCGTGTAGTGACGATCATGACGCGCACCATACTCTTCTGCAGATAAATACGCAGGGTGATGCAAGTTTTTAAAGACCTGCCTGCCGACGAGGCAGGTATTCCGGAAGCAGTAGAAAATACGATGAAAATAGCCGACATGTGCAATCTGGAACTCGAACTCGGTAAATGGGTCTTCCCGGATTTTAAAGTTGATGACGGAAAAACTTATGACGAAAAATTGCGCGAGCTTACTTATAATGGTTTTAAGAGACTGCAAATAAAAGAGACACCTGAAATAAAAGAACGTATAGAATATGAGCTAAAGATTATAAAAGACAAGGGCTATGCTCCATACTTTTTGGTAGTGGGCGACCTTCTGCGATATGCGAGAGAACATGGAATATTAACGACTATCCGAGGGTCGGTGGCAGGATCGATGGCAACTTATCTTCTCGGCATTACGAATGTTGATCCTATAGAATATAAATTGCCGTTTGAAAGATTTTTAAATCCCTACCGCCCATCGCCGCCGGATATAGACATGGATTTCGCCGATAATCGCAGAGATGAAATGATCGAATATGTCAAAAAGAAATACGGCGAGGATAAAGTGGCGCAAATCGGAACTTTCGGCACGATGATGGCCCGCGGAGCGGTAAAGGATGTGGCTCGCGCGCTAGGTTATCCTTATACGGTCGGCGACCGGCTTTCTAAAATGATTCCAATGGGCTCGCAGGGCATGCCGATGACCATAGATCATGCCATGGAAATAGTTCCCGAATTGGCAGCCGCTTATAAGGCAGAAAAAGACACAAAAAAAATAATAGACCTGGCAAAAAAACTGGAGGGATGTGTCAGACATATTTCTGTACATGCGGCCGGAGTGGTCATTTCCCCGCTTCCCCTCGTCGAATATGTTCCTCTTCAGTGCGACCCAAAGGGAGATAACAAAATAATCACACAATATGATATGTACAACATTGAGGAAGCGGGGCTTTTGAAGTTCGATTTCCTCGGCATCAGAAATTTGGCAATTTTAGCGGATGCAGTCTCTCTTGTAAAAAGATTTTATAATATAGACATAGATATAGAGAACGTTCCGCTCGATGATAAAAAAACTTTTGAACTGCTGGCCTCCGGCCAGACAGAAGGACTTTTCCAGTTGAACGGTTCCGGCATGACTAGATATTTAAAAGAGCTCCAGCCAACTTCCATTCATGACATCAATGCCATGGTCGCTCTGTACCGCCCCGGTCCGATGGAATCCATACCGGAATACATCAAGCGCAAGCATAATCCTAGGCTAGTAAAGTATCTCGATCCAAGAATGAAAAAATTTTTGGGTGAATCCTACGGGCTCATGGTTTATCAAGATGATCTTCTTTTCTGCGCTATAGAACTCGCGGGTTACAATTGGGAAGAAGCCGACAAATTCCGCAAGGCGGTCGGCAAAAAAATACCGGCGGAGATGGCTGCCCAGAGAGAAAAATTCACCAAGGGAATTATTTCAAACGGACAAACTCCGGAATTTGCCGAAAATCTCTGGAAGCTATTCGAACCTTTCCAGGCCTACGGATTCAACAAGGCCCACGCTGCTTCTTATGGCAAAGTCGCTTATCAAACGGCTTATATGAAGGCCAACTACCCTGTCGAATACATGGCTGCCATACTTACCGCAGAATCCGGCGACGTGGAAAAAATCGCAGAGATAATTAATGAATGTAAAAATATGAATATCCCAGTTTTGCCCCCGAACATCAATGAAAGTTACGGAGGATTTACGGTAGTGGAAGGAAAAATTCGATTCGGATTTTATACTATTAAAAATCTCGGCACAGACATAGCAGACAGTATCATCGCTGAACGGAAAACAGGTGGTAAATTCAAATCAATCAGCGATTTCTTAGACAGGATTAAGCACAAAAATTTAAATAAAAAATCTATGGAAGCGCTCATAAAGTCAGGATGCATGGACGAATGGACTGATCGCGGCGCGCTCCTATTCAATTTAGAGACGATGCTGGCATACAATCATGAGGGAAACAAGCAAAACCAGAATCAAATTTCTCTTTTCGGAGGAAAAATGGAAATCAAAGCTCCGGAATTTAAATTGCAAAATTCCTCTCCCGCCACACAGCCAGAAAAACTTCTTTGGGAAAAAGAACTGCTCGGGCTTTATATTTCCGGCCACCCCTTAGACCGTATCCGCGAGAAGCTTCTAAAACGGGACATTAATATCAGAAAAATAAAAGAGGACAAAGAAAACCGGTTGGGAAGCGGTATGCCGGTAACCATCGCCGGCATAATAGAAACAGCTAGGCAAGTGATCACCAAAAACAACGAAAGGATGGCATTCCTTAAAATTGCGGACCTGACTGATTCCATCGAGGCCGTGGCTTTTCCTTCCATATTCAAAGAATCCATCGACATATTGGTTCCGGAAAAATGCATAGCGCTTTCCGGCAAAATCTCTTTGCGGAATGGCGAAAAGAGCATTATAATAGAAGCAGTCAAAGAGGTCTAAATTTTATTAGTTAATTCTATTAAAAATATGAGTCCAAAACTAGAAAATGCTCCGGGTCTCTCGTCCGAAGAACTTGATTTCAGAACGGAAGAAGAGAAAAAGGAGGAAAAAAGAAAAAGATTGGTGGCAGAAATTCAAAAAGCAAATAGAGAGCATGCGACATCTACTGCATCTACACCGGAGGAGGATATGCTAAAAAAGGAAGAAAAGGAATCTGATTGGAGAGATCAGGACAGCCAGCATCCACGCAAGATAAGACCAGCACACCCAAGGTATTAATTATCATTTACGCCATGGCTGATATTGATTTAGCGTATTAAAAATTAACCAGACGCTTGATGAAGTTTATAAACGGGTGGGAGAATTCTCTTTTATAATGTTCTAAAACTTCTCTAGAACTCTCGTGGACCTCTCTTTTAGCTAAAGCAAAAGCGTACTTTTTATTAATCTTACCCCACGCCTCTGCCATTTTTTTTCTATTCTCCGGACTCGTGACGTGTATCCGCCCATCTACTTCCCTGAAAAAATCGAAATTCATGGCAAGCCACAGAGAGATGAGTCTGGTTCCTATGAATCTTTCTGGTTTGACATTTAGTAGTGAAGGAATAAGTAGTTTCGGAAAGATTAAATCAAGTTCCTCTAGTTCACTAAGTACGAATGCCATATTCCAGATAACATATAAACTGCACCACTCTTGAGTGACATTCATATTTAAAAAACACGAACCATCAAAATATGTACGCGGTTGTTTCTCCTCTATATTTCTTGAAAGCTCGTAGGCGCAGACCGCATTGTCTTTGAACCCTTGTTCATATTCAGTAATCCCCGCTTCATATATATTTATATTTATATATTCAAGAAAATGCAACATGTGCTTCTTTGGAGTAGGGAGTAAAAGCCTATATTCAAGATAGTTAATCTTATGGTTTGCATATAAACCTGAGAGCTTTTTTTTACTAATACTCGCCCCAGGTAATCCCCTAGATAATCGAAAATATGCAATGAGTGGATCAACACCAGCCGCTTTGCATGCACAGAAAATTTTATGAGAGATACGCGTGATCCTAATAAGACTCGAGACAATGCGTTGTTTACTCAATCCCCTTTCAAGTTGCTTAACTCTCATATGTTTTTCAAGTGCTAAGAAAAATTTATGATTATCGCAGGCAGTCGCAGTCAGGGCTTCCAGAATGTAGGCAACGTGAGCTGCGCGACGTATGTGTACAGATGGTTGCAACCATTTCGTCTCAAGTGCTAACTCAACAAATTCGACGACCGCGGGATGTTTTTTTACAAGGGCTTGTTTAATATCCTCGATCAACGGCGCAAATGGCTGGGGTTCAGTGAGAGCTTTATTAATAAAATCTCGTAATGGTTGAAATTCAATCTGGAAATCATGCAGCTGCATCTCCATGAGCACATCCTTGATTATCAAAGGATCTGTTTTTGCCCCCTCCATCCCGAGGGACTCTAAGGCCCGCTCTATGATCTGGCTCCTCTCGTTTTCTGTCTTGTCCACGTTCATTTTATTTTATCACAAAATCCTTTTTTGTGGTGAAATGAACTAACGAGACCATTTCGGTCAAAACCTTTCTCATTTACGCCATGGCTGATATTGAATTAGTATATGATTTAGCAAGTTTGAATGTTTTGAATTTATCCCCAATCTTTATCTCTTCTAGATAATCTAAAAAATCCTTTGGTAGAGGTGAAGGACCAACCCAAACACTTTTCTGGATCATTATGTATCCAAACTTTATCAAATGCCGGCGAAACCAATCCCGCTCTTTTTTTAAACCATGCGGGATGTCGTACATAACAATAAGATTCTTTGGAGCGTTATCAAGAAAAAAGGAATCAAATGAAACATGATATAAACTTCTTTTTCTAGGAATTTTTCTGTACTTCTCTCTTTTGAAACTGCCAAAATCAGGCAAACCAAAAGAATTAACCCGCACACCTTTATATCTAGCCATAAGATTTAATTATACACCATTTACCAATATACGCCATAGCGTATATGATTAAACAAAACATCTATTTAATATAGATAAATTATAAATCCTGCCAATGGCAAACAGGCATAGCTTTTAATTTAATTGTAAAGAGACATCGCTTTATCTTTACCTTCTGTGAAAATGGTTTCGATTGCCAGAGCGACATTTTTGGAAAGTTTTTTGATCGTTTCAAGCTCTGATTTTTTGAATTCGCCTAAAATAAAATCTATTACCGCTTTCTCCCCTTGCGGCTTTTTTAACACGCCTTTTGGGGTCGCGGGGCTTATTCCGATTCTAATGCGCAGAAATTCCTCACTCTTGAGCGCTTTGATAACCGAGCCGAGCCCGTTGTGCCCGCCGGCTGAACGATTGAAGGAAATTTTTATTTTCCCAAGCGGCAGGTCTATATCGTCATAAATAACAATCAAATCCTTTAAGGCCTTCTTGCCCGCCAAAGCCTTGGCGACGACGGGGCCGGAATTATTCATAAAAGTGTCCGGAGTTATAAATTTAATTTTTATATCTTTTATTTTGTCTTCAATAAGCCCGACCAAAATCCGCCCGGTATTATGCCGAGTATTTTCGTATTCTGTTCCGGGATTGCCCAAACCAACGACAAGTTTCATAAATACATGATAGCATACAATTTAATTCACCTCACCCCTTCGCCCCTCTCCTTGATAAGTAGAGGGGTTGGGGAGAGGTCTGAATATTACAAAACGAAAAGTGTCATCCTGTCAAGGATTTTTTATGCTATATTGTGCTGATGGAAACGGTAAAAACAAAGGGGCAGTCATTCTGGGAAATCGTGCGCTTTACCCTCTTTGCCCTCGCTGTAGTTATCCCTATCCGGATATTTATTACGGAGCCGTTTGTAGTATCTGGAAGTTCGATGGTCCCGTCTTTTGAAGATTCAAATTATCTCATTGTAGATAAAATTTCCTATAAATTATCCGACCCAAAAAGAGAAGATATAGTTATATTCAGATATCCAAATGACCAGACAAAATTTTTCATAAAAAGAATAATAGGGCTTCCGAAAGAAACCGTCGATATAAAAGGAAGCGTCGTGACTATAATAAATGGAGAGCATAAAAATGGTTTCGTTCTTGATGAACCTTATGTAAAAAATACTTCAAATAACACATTGCATCTCCAATTAAAAAGCGGAGAATATTTTGTCATGGGAGATAATAGAAGCGGCAGTTCGGATTCCAGATATTGGGGACCGGTAAAAAGAGACCTTCTGGTCGGGAAGGCATTTTTAAGGCTCTTGCCTATAGATGAAATAGGCATTATGCCGGGAAAATATGAGCAAAAAGAGTAATTATAAAATATGACCCATTCGAAAAACTCAGGGTCATAGTGAGTAAAATCGAACTATGAAAAAAAATAATGCGCACAAAATACAGAATATATCTTCTCCAAAAGGAATGAGAGATTTGATGAATGA
>JACPXJ010000005.1 GCA_016196605.1 Candidatus Nomurabacteria bacterium
CCCCTATGGACAAGCGGGGGTGATTTTGGGTTTCCGCCAAAGGCGGACAAGTATGAAAAAAACAGAAAGTAACATAGACATAATAAGGGTAAAAGGGGCGAGAACCCACAACCTAAAAAATATAAGCGTTGAGATGCCGCGCAATAAGATAGTGGTGATTACTGGCGTGTCCGGCAGTGGTAAATCCTCGCTTGCTTTTGACACTATTTTTGCCGAGGGGCAAAGGCGATACGTGGAATCGCTATCTTCCTATGCGCGTCAATTCTTGAACCAAATGCCGAAGCCGGATGTGGACGAGATTACCGGCCTTTCTCCAGCGATTTCTATCGATCAAAAATCCCGCTCCAATAATCCGCGCTCGACAGTGGCCACGATCACGGAAATATATGATTATCTGCGCGTCATGTATGCGCGCATCGGGCATCCGCATTGCCCGAAATGCGGGGAAGAAATAAAAAAACTATCTAACGAGGAAATTTTAAATTTTGTCTTAGATAAAATAAAAGAAAAAGACCCCCTTTCAGTTTCCCCTTTATCAAGGGGGAAAGGAAAGCAAGAAATCAGTATTTTTTCTCCAGTGGTACGGGGAAGAAAGGGGGAGTACTATCAATTATTGTACGATTTACTCGGCAAAGGTTTTTCTGAAATTCGTCTCGACGGGGAAATGAAGCGCCTTCGTGAACAAATAACTCTTTCCAAGAATAAGGCCCATAATATAGATGTATTGGTAGACAGTTTTGCGATTGATGGATTAAAAAAAGAAGAGTTAAGCATGCGTCTTTCCGAAGCCATTGAACGGTCTTTAATTGAGTCTGAAAATTTAGTTACAATTAAAATAAATGATGAAGAATTCATTATGTCCGCAAAATTTGCTTGCAAGAATGACGGCTTTTCATTTCCGGAAATCGAGCCGAGATTATTTTCCTTCAACTCTCCTTATGGCGCGTGTCCAGCTTGTAACGGGCTTGGGTCAAAGTATTTTATGGGAGACGAACCTTGTGATGCTTGTCACGGCGCGCGATTGCGTCCTGAAGCGCTGAATGTTTTCTTGACTTCGCATGGCGGCGGGAAAAGGTCGGACCTTAAGGGGGTCCAAGGTCCGACCTTGGGGAGCCGGGTGAATATTCTAGATCTTGCTTCGTTATCAATTTACGATGCTCATGAGTTTTTCAAGAATCTTAAGCTTTCTCCTCAAGAAAAGGAAATATCTGTGCCGGTGGTTAAAGAAATCGAAGCGCGTCTGCAGTTTATGCTGGATGTGGGCCTGGATTATCTGCAGTTGTCCCGAAAAGCGAATACGCTCTCCGGCGGAGAAGCGCAGCGTATCCGTCTCGCTTCCCAGCTGGGCTCGCGGCTAGTCGGCGCATTGTATGTTTTAGACGAGCCGACCATCGGTCTTCATCAGAGGGACAACGATCGCCTGATTAAAACCCTGCAGAACCTTCGCGATTTAGGCAATACAATTTTGATTGTTGAGCATGATGAAGATACTATTTATGCGTCGGATTATATTGTTGACATCGGACCAAAGGCGGGAATGCACGGTGGGCAAGTAATTCTTTCTGATTATCTAGAAGATCTTTTAACTAGAAAAAAAAACACGAATAATTCTCGCACCCTCGCATATTTGCGTGGTGAAATTAAAATAGAAATTCCAAAGAAGCGCCGCTCGGGAAAAGGGGCGCTACGAATTGCCGGAGGAAAAATTTTCAATATAAATAATTTAAATGTTGAAGTTCCTCTCGGTGTGATGACTTCGATCACTGGGGTCTCTGGTTCAGGGAAAAGTTCTTTCATGTATGAGATCCTTTATAAAAATCTACAAGCTCGCTATGAGCGCAAGTACCGCACAGCTGAAGTTTTCAATTGTTCCTCATTTTCTGGAATTGAATATCTTTCCCGGGCGATTCTTATTGACCAATCTCCTATCGGCAGGACTCCGCGCTCGAATATTGCGACTTATACAGGAGCCTTTACTCATATCCGAGATCTTTTTGCCATGACAGAAGATGCGCGACTGCGCGGCTGGAAGGCCAACCGCTTTTCTTTCAATGTAAAAGGCGGCCGCTGCGAGGCCTGCGAAGGAAACGGGGAAATAGCGGTAGAGATGCATTTTCTGCCTACCGTTTATGTCACCTGTGACGTGTGCGGCGGCAAGAGATTTGACAAGGAGACTCTCACGGTAAGATACAAAAAGAAAAATATTTACGAGGTTCTCCGCATGACTGTAGAAAACGGACTCCAATTTTTCAAAGATATTCCGGCTATATCTGACAGATTGCAGACTTTGATGGATGTTGGTTTGGGATACCTCGAGCTCGGCCAATCGGCAACCACACTCTCCGGCGGAGAAGCGCAGCGGGTCAAGATATCGAGCGAGCTTTATCGCCCGCATTTAGAAAAAACAATTTACCTTTTAGATGAACCAACAGTCGGTCTTCACTATGATGATGTGCAAAAACTTCTTGAGGTCTTAAATAAGCTGGTGGGTAAAGGCAATACTGTTGTTGTCATTGAACACAATCTAGACATTGTCAAAAGTTCTGACCATATTATTGACTTCGGCCCAGAGGGAGGAGTGAATGGCGGAAACTTGGTAGCCAAAGGCGCTCCGGAAGAAGTGGCCAACAATGCAAAAAGCTATACAGGGAAGTATCTCAAAAAAGTTTTGAGAAAATAAGCGGAAATAAAAATGAAAGCTGAATTATTAAAAAAAATAAAACTACCCCAAAATCCTGGTGTTTATCTTTTTCGAAAAAGAAAAGAAATTATTTATATTGGCAAGGCAACCTCACTACGAGACAGAGTCAGAAGTTATTTTGGGAAAGACTTAATCGAAACAAGGGGACCACTTTTGGTAGATATGGTCTTTCAGGCAGACAGAATTGATTTTCAAGCTACTGACAGCGTGCTGGAAGCTATTATTCTTGAAGCAAATCTGATCAAGAAACATCAGCCGCATTACAATACAAAAGAAAAGGATGATAAAAGCTTTAATTATGTTTGCATTACTAAAGAAAAATTACCAAAAGTTGTAATTATACGCGGCCGAAATGTTAAACACCGAGTGTTTAACAAAGTATATGGACCATATACAAGCGGAACACAGCTTCGCGAAGCCATGAAAATAATACGAAGGATTTTTCCTTTTCTGGACGACAAAAATAAGAATTATTTAGAATTTTATAGGCAAATAAACTTGGCGCCGGACATAAATGACCGAAAGCTGTATTTGCAGAATATAAAAAACATAAAACTTTTTTTTGAAGGCAAAAAGAAAAAGATTCTCAAAAACTTGCAGAAAGAGATGAAGGGGTATGCCAAAAAGCGGGAGTTCGAAAAGGCTGGGGAAATAAAAAGGCAGATTTTTGTGCTCAAGCATATAAATGATGTGGCGTTGCTGAAGTACCCCTACCCAGCCTCCCCCTACGTAGGGGGAGGTGCCAAAGGCGGAGGGGGTAGAATCGAGGCCTATGATATCGCCCACATGAGTGGCAAAAATATGACGGGAGTTATGGTAACGGTCGTTGATGGGGAAGTGGTAAAAAATGAATATAGGAAATTCAAAATAAGAACCCAGACGGACGCAAACGATACCGGCGCGCTCAGGGAAGTTCTAGAACGACGTTTTGCTCATAATGAATGGAGATTTCCAAATCTGGTCGTCGTGGATGGCGGGATAGCTCAATTGAATATCGCAAAAAAAATCATGACAAGGTTTAACCTTGTCACAAAAGTGGTTTCAGTAGTAAAAGATGAACGGCATAAACCAAAGGCTATTATAGGTGATGAACAATTTACATTAAAATATAAAAAAGAAATATTGCTTGCAAACAGCGAAGCGCACAGGTTTGCTATTGCCTATCATAAAAACATGCGCAACCGGAACTTTTTGAAATAGGTATATAATACAATTATGAATTCGGAAACCAGGTCCTGCCAAAACTGTAAGAATGATTTCATAATAGAGTCAGACGATTTTGGATTTTACGAAAAGATAAAGGTACCACCACCGACTTTTTGTCCAGAGTGTAGGCTTAAAAGGAGGACAGCTTGGCGTAATGATTGGCACTTATTTAAAAAGAAAGATTCACATACAGGCGAGACAATTTTCTCGTTGTTTCCCGAAGAGAGCCCAGTGAAAATCTATGATAGAGATTATTGGTGGGGCGATGATTGGGACCCGACAGAATACGGAAAGGGTTATGATTTTTCGCGTCCATTCTTTGAGCAGTTTAAGGAGTTACTTGACGAAGTTCCTATACCCTCTACCTCGATGACTTTTGTGGTTAATTGTCATTATTGCACCAATGCCAATAATATAAAAAATTGTTATTTCTCAAGAGGAATAACCTATACAGAAGACTCCGCTTATCTTATTTGGGATCAAGCATCAAAGAATTGTTTTGATAGTCATATGACCAACGGGTGTGAACTTTCTTATGGAAATGTAAATACAATTAATTGCTATAAAACGTTATTCTCGGTCGACTGTGAAAGTTGTCAGGAAACGATCTTGTGTAAAGATTGTGTGGGGTGTAATAGTTGTTTTGGCTCAGCCGGTCTCCGCAATAAGTCATATTGCATTTTTAATCAGCAATACAGCAGAGAAGAATATCTAAAAAAAGTGGCTGAATTTGAGCTAGATTCTAGTAAGAAATTTGAAGAGATAAAAAAAAATGTTTATCAGCATTGGTTGAAATATCCACAAAAATTTATGCGTGGACGTCAAAATGTGCAAGTGACAGGAGATTATATTTATGAATCAAAGAATGCAAAGAACTGTTACAGAATAAGGGATACTGAAAACAGTAGATTTGTCTCAAATGTTCTATCTGGTCCGGTAAAAGATTGTTATGACTATACAAACTGGGGTGAAAATGCAGAACTTGTCTATGAATCTTTGATTGTTGGTTTGGGGGCTTATAATATCAAGTTTTCTCTTCAATCATGGAATGATGTTAAGAATTTGACTTATTGTGTTTTTTGTCATAATTCCTCAAATCTCTTTGGGTGTGTTTCTCTTCGCAATAAATCATACTGCATTTTTAATAAACAGTATACTAAAGAGGAGTACGAAATACTTGTGCCAAAAATTATTGAGCACATGAACAATATGCCATATATTGAAAATGGAATAGTGTATAAATATGGTGAATATTTCCCTTCGTCTCTTTCTCACTTTCCTTACCAAATAACTCAAGCCCAAGAATTTTTCCCTTTAAATAAAAAGGACGCAAAAAATCAAGGATTTTTGTGGTATGAGGTTGCTAAACCAAATTACCAAGTTACTCTTAAAAAAGAAAATATCCCTGATTCTATAAAAAATATAGATAAGAGTATTCTCAACGAAGTTATCGAATGTACCCATGGTGGGTCTTGTGGGCATGAATGTACAGGCGCCTTTCGTGTAATTAAGACAGAGTTAAATTTTCTAAAAAGAATGAACATTTTTTTGCCCCGATTGTGCCCCAACTGTCGTCACTATGAAAGACTCTCTTTGAGAAATTCATTTGGTCTTTATAATCGTGTTTGCATGTGCGAAAAGAAGTATTCAAATCATGAAGGGAAGTGTTCAATAGAATTTGAGACCAGCTATTCACCCGATAGACCAGAAATTGTATTTTGCGAGAAATGCTATCAGCAGGAAGTTTATTAAATGCACATATCAGCCATGGCGTAAATATGCAAAAGAGTAAAAAACAGGACCTCCTTCGCCAAGGCTTCGGCGAGTCGAAGGAAAATATTTTAATACTGCATGATATCAGGAGCGTGGAAAATGTCGGCGCCATATTTCGCACTGCGGATGCGGCAGGGATAAATAAAATTTATCTAACGGGCTATACGCCGACGCCGCTTGATCGCTTTGGGAGAAAAAGAAAAGATTTAGCCAAATCCGCTCTCGGAGCTGAAGAATACGTCCCATGGGAATCTAAAAAAAGCCTGCCCGACCTCATGCGAAGCTTGCGGCGGAAAAAATTCCAAATTATTGCCATAGAACAGGCAGAAAATTCTATTGATTACAAAAAAATGAAATTAAAAGAAAAAAATGCTTTCATCGTTGGTACAGAAGTAACAGGAATACCAAAAAACGTGCTCAAAAAATGCGATATTATTGCTGAAATTCCGATGAGAGGAAAAAAAGAATCGTTGAATGTTTCGGTGGCGCTAGGAATAGCTTTGTTTAGAATTATTGATTTTTAATGTTTACTATACTAACGGTCGTCAATATAGTAAACAAATCATTTTTGACACCGAGGACAAAATATGGTCGTTCGGCTCTGAATGATTGTTTTTTCTAAAGGTTTAGCGCATCTGAGACACATTTTTCCACCTTTACCGTAAACTTTATGTTCTCTAGCGTAATTACCCCTTGATTCATCGAGCATACGATAGGTAGCCACAGAAGATCCGCCTGCTTTGATGGCTCTTCTCATGATATCTATTATCTTTCCATGAAGTTTTGCAACTTCATTTGGTTTTAGACTGGAAGCAATACGGCTGGGATCAATCTTTGCTTCAAATAGGATTTCGTCGGCATAAATATTTCCAATTCCGGTGACAATATCTTGGCTCATAAGCACTGCCTTTATCTTGCCTTTCTTCTTTTGTAAAGATTCGGCGAAATAGTTTATTGTAAAGTTTTTTTCGAGCGGTTCAAGACCGAGAGCTTCGAAGTGGTTTCCCCCTTCAAATAATTCTATGGTCGAATAATAGAGAAGGTAGCCGAACATTCTAGTGTCATTATAGAAAAGCGTTCCTCGTTCCAGTTCAAAAATCACATGGGTATGTTTATTTGGCAATTCTCTTTCGG
>JACPXJ010000035.1 GCA_016196605.1 Candidatus Nomurabacteria bacterium
TGAAAATGATCTTTCTTGTCACACATGCATGCTCTATTCCAAAGCTTTAAGGGATTCCTTTGATTGATCCGCTCATAATGACGACAGTTGGGACATAGTCGCGGCAAAGGCAAATTCATTCTTTTGTAAAATTTTAATTCTTCAGGGACTATTTTAAATGCTTCAGTGCATTGGTGTTTGCACTGTCCTTTATGCCCGCATTCAATTACTTTGCCCACTATATCATCTTCTATGTCTTTAATATTATCTGGTATATTTTCGTTTTTAATTTCAATTTTATAGTGTCGCTCTTCCCCGTCTTGCCAAGAATACCCTCTTTGGAGAACTTCCTTCTTCGTTAACGGGAAATATTCTTGCGCAATTGTTTCATTATAGGCAAAAGGAGATAATTCACTCGGAAAAAATTCTCCATATTCTCCTGTTTTTTTCATGTGAACGATAATTTTAGGCAATAACTTTTCGTATTCTTCTTTACTATATTGCCTGTTCAAAATACAGTATTGTTTTTTACGCAAGCCTTCGCACCCAAAAATATTTGTGCAGTTGTGGCACTCTTCGTTGTATTGGGAGTCTTGATTAAAAATATTTCTCACGCCAAAGGCGCTTCTTGATCCGCCAAAACCATGAGCAATCTCATACAAAAGCTCACTATCGAAACCTTGAAACGAATTATCGTAGCATTCATTTACATTCCTCCTGCAAAAGAATAAAAATTTTGAATTTTCTGCCTGCCCGCAAGTGAAGCATTGTTTAATATTTCTAGAGTCTCTAATATCATCTCCGGTAGAATCAACACACTGAGTAATGCGAGCGTAACGATGCGGTATAGATAACCTTAGTTCCTTTAATCTTTTTAAATTATCACAATGCCTTTTGTAACTTCCTGTATTTTCTTCAATAAATTTCTCATACTCCTCTTTCGAGTATTGTTTGTTGAAAATACAATATTTCTTATTTACGAGTTCCACACAACCGAAACAATTGGTGCAATTGTGACAATTAATCAAGTAGCAACTATCCATACAATATCTTGAGTGATAACTGAAAAATACTTTATTTAGGCGTGAACACTCAAAAATTTCATAACTAAACTCAGTTTTAGAACAGAAAGCAATATCTAGTGAATCATGCGATTCAAAAACTTGATTACCAAAATAAACACGCTCATTGTCTTTGCCGCCAAACAACAGATAACATTCTTTGAAATCCATTCCGTAGTTGCAATAATCGCTCTGTATAAAGTTTTCTTGGTAAAGATTAACTCTGGGAACCGCTTTTTGTAATAAATGCCATTGAAAAAAAAATGGTACAGAAAAATTATAATCACGCCCGTAATCCATCGGGTTCCATTTATCTGAAAGCCAGCAGTCATGGCAGTAAATTATAAAAGGTCTGTCTTTGTGATATATAGTAATTACAGGTTTTTTACACAGACCACACTCGCGCTTATAAAAAACCCTATTATTTCGGAAAAGCAATCTTCTTTGAAATCTGCAATCAGGGCAAAAAGTCGGCGGCGGCACTTTCATCTTCTCATAAAATCCAAAATCATCCGGTTCAATAATGAAACTATTTTTACAATTCTGGCAATTTTTTGTTTCTGGTTTCATAATTACATATTTACGCCATGGCTTAAATGTGCATAGTCCATATTATTTCTGTGAATTAGAAAATTTATGATAAATAGCATGCAATTTTTTTACATCAGTATTAATTACTTTATGTTCACCATTCTTAACTATCACTTTCCCATTTTTCTCAACCTTCCCAATTTTAGCACAAGAAATTTTTTCCATTATTTTTTCAAATGCTTTTATATTTTTGGGAGATACGGATATTAAAATTCTACCTTGGCTTTCGGAAAAGAGCTTAGTATCTATGGACAAAACGGAAGCAAGGCTTCCGTTTTTTATGCTTTTTACATCTACTTTGCATCCTACCATTCCGCCCACGCAGGCCTTGGCAAGCGCCACGCCGAAGCCACCCAATGTTACGGAGATCGAAGACGCAACCAATTCTTTCGCGATAGCTTTTTCGAGCGCTAGATAAGTTTTCAAATTTTTTTCCAAATTTACCTTTGGAACATTATTACCAATTGCTTTATTCCTCTCTTGAGAGGTGCCGGAGGTGGGGTGGACTTTGGCGAGCATTTCGTAATACTCACCAGCGCCAAGTTCATCATTAGTTTCCCCTAATAAATAGATAACATCACCATCATTTTTAAACTCTGGCGAAACAGCTTTATATAAATCCGGCATTACACTGATTGCAGAGATAAGTAATGTGGGAGGAATAGAAATAGCAACGGGACTCCCCTTTTCATCGTAACCTTTAAAATCATTAAACATGCTGTCCTTGCCGGAGATAAATGGCGTGCCGTAGCCCACAGCGCAGTCGTAGCAGGCCTTTACGGCTTCTACAAGCTGTCCGAGACGTTTTTGGTCATTTGATGAGCACCAGCAAAAATTATCTAGTATGGCGAGATGCGCGAGCGTGCCTCCGGAAGCGATTATGTTTCTGACTGCAGTATCCAAAGCGCAGGCCGCCATATCGTAAGTACTTATGTCTCCATAAGCAGGGTATGTCGCGGACGAAATAGCTACTCCTTTATTTGAATTTAAAACTGGCCGAAAAATTTGCGTGTCAGTATTTATCCGTCCTGCCCCAGAAAGAGGTTTTAGCACCGAACCTGCCTGCACTTCGTGATCATACTGCTCTGATATAAAAGAAAATCCGCCGATATTTTTCTCGCCAAGCAGATTTTCAAGTGTTTTTGTGTAATTTGTGAAGGTTCGACCTTCCCTGTGTACTTGTGAAGGTCGAACCTTCACAACAGGACTTGTCTGCAGATGATGCCTTGGCAGTCCGTTATGCAAGAATTCCATATCAATGTCCATAATCTTTTTTCCTTCGTATTCAATAATAACTTTTCCCGAGTCCGTAAATTCTCCTATCACTGTCGCTTCCACTCCACGGCTCTCCATCAATTTTTTAAACTTCTGCCATTTATTTTTGGGAACAGATAAAGTCATGCGTTCTTGTGATTCGGAAATCCATATTTCCCAAGGTTCTAGGCCGGGATATTTGAGCGGAACTTTGTCTAGGTAAACTTCTACCCCGTTGCATTCTTTTGCCATCTCTGCCACAGAAGAAGAAAGACCGCCCGCGCCATTGTCCGTAATGCTGTTGTATAGACCCATATCACGAGCTTCTTTAACTATTGCATCGCTTAGTTTTTTCTGAGTTATCGGATCTCCTATCTGGACTGCTGTGGCTGGGGAATTGGCATCCATAGCGACTGAAGAAAAAGTTGCTCCGTGTATACCATCGAGTCCCACTCTTCCTCCCACCATAATTATATAATCTCCTGTTTTTGCGGCTTTGATATGTGAGAGTCGGGTAGTTTTTCCTTCAGCAGGGAGTTTTCTTGGTATAAGGCCTACAGTCCCGGCAAAAACTAAGGGCTTGGCGCGATATCGATCGTCAAATTTTATAAAGCCAGACAAAGTAGGGATCCCGGAACAATTCCCACCCACATTTATACCCTTGATTACTCCATCCATAATTCTTTTCGAAGACATCATCGGCTGGGTTAAGTTCTTATCTCTGAAAAATTTTCTCTCATTCTTGTTTTCATCGGGATATCCGAAGCAAAATCCATAAGTATTGGCGACCGGCTTGGCGCCAAGCCCGAAACCTATGGTGTCCCGATTGACCCCGACTATGCCCGTAATTGCCCCGCCGTAAGGATCGAGAGCCGAAGGGCTATTATGCGTTTCGACTTTATGCGTTATTAAATAATTTTCGTCAAAGGATATCCCTCCCGCATTGTCTGAAAAAACAGAAACGCAAAAATCCTGCTGACCCCTCATTGCTTTTTGTTTTCTAATCAGATTCGTTGCTCCTTTTATGTAAGTTTTATAGATCCCATCTTTTATGATTTCTCCATCCTGCCTTTCGATTATATTTGCAAAAATAGTGTGCTTGCAGTGTTCCGACCAAGTTTGGGCCAGAGATTCTAATTCGATATCCGTTGGCGCTCTTTTTAATTTATGAAAATAATCCCGGATGGCCTGCATCGCGGAAAGATCCAGCGCCAGCGGCCCGCGCCTTTTGTTTTCATTGTCCGATTCATCCATAATGCCTTCTTTTCCTATTTTGACCAGTTCATCATCAGAAACTTCTAGCGGCACTGAAAGAACCGGAGTTTTTTTCTTAAGTACCACTTTCGGGATTTCATTCGGCAGGTTAATTTTGCCGACTTTGAGTATGGGAACAATATAAGATCGTTCGATCAGAGAGTTGTAAAGAGAGGAAGATATCTTTTTAGCGTCGTTTAAAGTGATCGGGCTTGAATAGCTTTCGATAATGAAAACTTTGGAAGTATAAATCGCGAGATTTCCATCTTTCAGATTGAGGAGATCAGTTATCGTTTCTTTCGCGGTATGAGCCAGATTGTCGGTGACACCGGGCAGATATCCAATTTCAATGACAAAACCGGATTTTTTCTTAAGGCTGTTTTCCGGCAATTCGTTTAAAAAAAAATTTTCGAGAATAGGATTGGTGAGAGCCTGGGCCGATGCCGTAAGTTTTTCTTTGCTTAAATCAGAATCCAAAAGATAAGAATCGACAATATGCACTCGGTCTATTTTCCCGGAAAGCCCCAATTCTTTAAATGATTTTGCTGATAGTTCTCCCCGGATATCCTCTCCCTTTGGCGCTACATATATCCGTGAAATCATATATGTATACTATATCAGATCTAGAGATTTTTCCAATTATATTTAAAAATCAGCTTTTGAGTATTATATATTTCTTCGTTTTCTATTACGATCCCAGTTGGATTTTCTGCATTGTCCAAGCTGATATGAGCCACTTTTCCTGAGTAGATAATTTCATATGTTGGCCGGAGCGCTTCATCTCCTCTGCTCTTCGGCAATTGCAGCCATTTCCGCTCATCAAGCCCGTGCAGGCCGCCTCCCTCCCCGAGCGCGATTGTTTTAACCTTTATTTTCTTTCTTATTCTCTTCTTGCTGAAATCCTTCATAGCCAGATAAACATTTTTCCTAACCGTCGCGGAAGAATAGACATAATAAGTTTTGTCTTTTGCTTTTTCCACGCTTTCGAGCACATCCAGAAGTATGTGGCGAATGCCGATTTTTCCTTCATATAGTTTAACCTCTGGCTTCCCTCCCTGCTTTTCAAAAAGAGTTTTAAATACTGGCAAACTATTTTCTATTTCTTCCCTTACTTCCAATAGATCTTCGTGCTTTTTGTCCATTACCGAGAGTAAAGTTTCAGGCCGTTCCGCCACAAAATACTGCTTAGATTTTTTATTGAAATAAGAAACTATTCCCAGATTGATTAAAGATTTGAGAATGTCATAAGTAGTGCCACGATTAACTTTTGCTTTTTCCGCTATCGTACGGACGGAGGATGAACCGAGTTCAATCAAGGCAAGATATACCGAAATTTCTTTCTCTGATAGTCCAAAATTCTTTAAGATAACCTGAATTTGCATATTTACTCATGTTATATCTTGCAAAGATTTTTGTCAACTTTTCGTCTGCAATTTTCTTATATTTCTAAAATACATTGCTAAAACGTACTATTTTTACATAAACTTGTAAGTTATTCATCTGCATAATTTGACACGTACTTTGCTTAAACCTATACTGATCCTGAATTTAAACCTTGAAAACAGAATAGACCCTCAACAAAAGGAACTCAATTATGAAACACAGCGATGCAGTTATTGGGTTCTCTGTGAACCCAGAACTGGAACTAACAGTCAAGGACACCCCGGGGCCAAAAAAGGTCCTGAGTAGTATGGACTACTGCCTCAGCGGCTCATCTGGCAATGTGGCGATGGCACTCAAGAAACTGGGTGGCAATCCACACCTTCTTGGCCTCACGGGACCTGGTTACGTAACACGTGGTTGCCATGAAACGCTCGCGGACCATCTGCTATATGAAGCGCTGGAGCGAAGTAAAATCCACTTTATTTCCCTTCCGGTTCTTACCCAAACCAACACCTGTGTCATTCCCGTAGTCGGACAGACTAATGGGGTTTCATGGGGGAAACGGAATCGGATCGTTCATGCTGCGGTGCCAAGAGCTCTAGAGGATATTCGTATGGTGTGGGATATCTTCAAATCGCGGAAAATCGATGTTGAAAATACCTTCACCGTCGTTACAGGTCTTCGCGCTGTCGAGATGGTGTTTGCAAAAACACTACTCTCAAGAGTTCAAAACGGCTTTCGCGTGTTAAACGCGAAGGATACCCTTTGTGGAAGAAAGGAATTCAAACAAATACTTCCACTCGTGGATCTTCTTGTGCTTAATCAGTATGAGTTTAATAGGACCGGCATGGGTCTTCAAGAGTTGAATGATTGGGGTCCCAAGCTTGTAGTTGTAACGTGTGATAAAAAGGGAGGATTTTTTTATTTCTCTTCTTTTCCTCGTGGCAGGTGGTTTCCTATTAGTTTCCCTGCCGTTAGTTTCCCAGGAGGCAGGTTTGAGACCGGGGCGGGAGATTGGTTTCTTGGCGCACTAGTTTCCGAACTAATAAGAATCGGAAAAACGATATTTACCGTTGAACCCGAGGAATTTCAACAGGTGGTTAATTTTGCGGCAAAAGTCGCTGGCAAAAAAATCACCATGCCTGGTGGAGGTAATGGTCCCACTCGCTCGCAGCTTTGTTGAGAAAAGTAATCGCCATCACGTTGAGCTCGCCTAGGTATATCCTATGCGAGCTCTTCTTTTTTGTACTGCTGAGTATTTTGAAGATATTTCAGCACATGAGGCAGTTCATCTGTAGGCACAAACTTGTGGAATAATAAAATATCTTCTTTATCCAAATTAGATAAAAAATTAATAGAAAATTTATGAAAACCGCCGTCAGTTTCAGTCAGGTCCGGCACCAGTTCCGTGTTCTCAACTGGAAATTTATAGACGTACACGGATCTGATAAAATTGTTAATAGTTCCCAATGCAGGATGTTTTTTTACACCCTTAAATTTAGTAAGGAAAATTAAATCCGACGGAGATACGAGAAGCTCAGATTCCTCCTTTGTCTCCCGAACTGCGGCGGCAAGATACTCTTCTCCTTTATCCACATGTCCGCCGACAGAAGCATCAAACAATCCCGCGGATGATTTGTTAGCAGGACTTTTTTGAAAATAAATATTTTTGTTTTTGTCGAACAGCCAGACGTGCACTTCTCTATGCAAAAGCCCGAGACGATGGATTTCATTCCTTACTCCGGATCGAATCACCATGTCTTCTTCGTCAACTATATCTAACTCTTCTTTTTCACTATTTGGTTCTATCATAATTTATTTTACCGCAGCCGTAAGTTCCGGCTTTTCATCGACTAAAACAACTCGAAACCGCAGCCGCCCCACGATCTGTCCTTCTTCGGTCTTGATATTGACCCGCCACTTCCCTTCTTCCAGATTGAAACGCGAGGAATATGTGCGAAAGCCGCCGTCCCTGCCGCCCACCACGCTTAGATTTATCACTCGCTCTGTATTCCACTCCTTCTTCTCTTCGCTCCATTGTTGCCACTCATGCAGGATCGCTATATTCAGATATTTAGGAGAAAAAATGGCGCTAAAAGCGTAAATAGGCGATCCGGTTACTGCTTTGAAGTCAGGGTAAAACTGAAGATACCCCCGAAATCCCAGATCTTCAAAAGTAACATAATAATTTCCCTCTTTATTTTTTTGGATGGAATGAAAGACCCCGGCGTCTTTTAAGGAAAGCGGAATCGGCGGAATCAAGTTCGTAAAATAAAGAAAATTCACTAGAATGAAAACTAAAGTAATGAGCGACTGCAGCAATCTTTCGCTCTTTGAAAATCTATCTTTAATGAAATAAAACAGCGCTTTAATAAAAAGATAAATGAGGATAATGCTGACGAGACCAGAGAATAGAAATATTGATGGCCCTATTTTGTGCAGCACGACCGGTATAAAGAAAATCAGGAATGAATAGATAGCAAGGAAGTACAAGGTAATCTGAATGGAGAGCTTGACATAGTGCTGTTTCAGGAATTCATTGGCGATAAAGATAATGGCAAGAAGAATAATAAACGGCCAGGTGACCCAAATATCCGCGCTTCGGAAATAGAGAATGAGGTATGCTGAAAAAACTCCGCCAAACAAGAACTGCAGAATATTTACATACCAAAAATGCGCCTTGGGACTCTCTTCTCCCAGCTTATTCTCAGTGGTATGAATTAAAATAATAAAAACTCCTATCAACACTAGGTACAGAGCTATTAAAATATTTTCAAAAAGTTGGTCTACCCGCTTGAGCGTGAATGCGTCAAATGCGAATCCTAGAAAAAGGGAGAACGAAGAGATGCGGTGTTCATATTTTTTATAAAAATTCGCAAATGGCTGGAAAATCAGCATAACTCAAGTATACACCCTTTTTAGCTCTGAATACCCATGGCCCCCTCAATAGCGCTCCCTTTTTTGTAGATGATTAGATTATCTTTAGAATTTTTCCATGTTTTTTGAACTGCGTCTAGAATCCTCCAGCTTTCGAGAACCTCGCTGCTCGAAATAAACAAGCTTCGATTGCCTATAATAGTTGCTCTTATCACTCGCTCATATGCGCCCGGTTCATGTTTTATATTAAAAATCTTTTCACTGCCATCTCTATATTTAATTTTTATTTTGGTAAACTTTTGAGCAAAAGCTTTGCCTGTAGAAAGAGTAAGTGACACTCCGCGCCACGCCAGCTCTTGGGATACAAGATTAATTGAGACAAAGGTTTCTGTGGCGCTATTTGGATTGTTTACTTCATCTCTATACCCCTCATACTGCCCTCGTTTTACACACTCATTTTTTCTAACGTCGCATACAATTTGTAAGCTCTTCAATATTTCCTCCCTCTCTATGACATCAAAGCTTCCCGCTAAAACCACCGCCGCCATTTCGATAAGATGGCTTTGCACAAAATCTTTCAACGCCCCGGTTTGTTCATAAAAATTGACGCGCCCCTCTATGTCTATTTTTTCGCTGGAAATTATTTCAATACTGCTGATATTGCTTCTGTCCCATTTTTCATTAATTACATTTCGTAAAGATTCTTTTGCCAGATAGTGATCGATACGATAAATTTGATTTTCCGGAAAATATTTATCGATATGCTCTACCAGACTCTGCGCAGACTTTAAATCACTGCCAAAAGGCTTTTCAAGCATTATCTTCAGGCCATCTTTGCCAAAATTATTACTGATTATTTCTAAAACACCTGGCACAGCAATAGGCGGGATCGCCAGATGAAATATCTTGTCTCCATCTCCTGTAATTAAATTTTTCAAATTGCCATAGTCCGTACGCGAAACTGGCACTATTTTATCTATCTCTTTCATGCTTTCCAGATTTTTAATGGCTGGCAAGAGGTAACGCTTTGTCAGATCTCCCGAGGCGCCAAAAATTATGTAAGTGGGTTTTGCATTTTTCATCATTGATTTATTTTATGCCCCCCAATATAGTCTGTAAATATTGTTAATCTTTTTACTTCTCTCAAAACTTGCGCAGGCTGTAAATTCAAATCAATTTCTTTTTCTATTATATCTTTAATCACCCGCCATTTCTCCCTTCCTTGCGCCCATACCACAGCTTCATCCAGCTTATCTATCGTCTTCGACGTTATAGTAACACGCTCAAATTTAGGAGCTTGATAACTGCAAGCCCATTCCTTTGCACTTACAGCCGCGCTAAGAGGCAATATTCCTGCCGTATGGCCATCAGCGCCTACGCCAAACAAACCAATCCTGTAATCCGCTTTTTGAAGTTCGTCTCCAATTATAGTATTAAATTTTTCCGTTGTCATACTTCGACTTCGCTCAGTATAAATATTTAAAACAGGTAAAAGCTTGGCTTCCGGCAGATTAAATCCCCTTTCTATGAGCTCCCGCCAATTTGAATCCTTATGGCCAACCCTTCCAAAGCGTTCATCCGTCAAAGTTACGGTTAAATTATTATACGTATTTGCATACGTATGCTTATACGTATGAGAAATTATTTTTGCTGCCTCAACGGCTACCGTTATCGCCGAACCCCCCGGCACAAACCACAAAACTTTGTTACTTATTTCCAGTTGTTTTAAAATCTTGCTGGCAATAAATTTCGCTGCAACTTCCGGATCGGTGGTAGTCTGAATATCGATACTCATATTTCTCGTCTATTTATAAAAATCTGTTTCCTCGTAATAATACGATTGCTCCACACCCTTCATAAAAACTTCTCGATCATCAATTCTACTGGTCAGAGCGGCGCGCAGGAGCTCGCGAATCTCAAGATCATTTACCGGACTGCGCTGCATTGCATTCAAATAGTCAGCTTTGTCAATTTTGACCCAATCAACACATTGTTTGAGATTTTTTTTCAACATCAAATCAAGCCAGATCCTCATACTCCGTCCGTTTCCTTCCATAAAGGGATGAGCTATGTTCATTTCCACATATTTCACGGCGATTTGCTCAAAAGTACTTTCCGACATTGTGTCGATCTTTTTTAAACTTTCCTCCAAATATAAAGAAGAGGCAAATCGAAAGCCCCCTTTGCTTATATCTTTCGCGCGAATTTGGCCGGCAAAATCGTAAAGCCCCCTAAATAAATATTCGTGGATTTGTTGCAAGCCCCTTATTGTGCCAACTTCAAAACTTTCAATTTCCCGACTACCAAAAAGTTCTTTAGCTCGTTCTTTGCTGATTTCGTCATTATTAGGCATGCTCTCATTATACCATTTTTATAGATATTTTTCCTAAGGATTTGTCAGCAATTAATAAAAACATTCTGAACATTATTTATATTTATAACTCATCCGCAAAGCTGTGTCTCCTGAACAAAATCCGAACTTTTTTCCAAAACAATCCGAGCGAGGACCGGAGGCTGACCTTAGGTGGTGAATAATGAAACTTGTCGCAGTTCTGCCATTGTTTTTCCTTGATTAGCGACATACTGTTCGACCGCTTTCCAATTTCACCCTTCTGCGGACCAAGCGGCAGAAGAGAAGCGATAAGAGCGATTCTAGTTGATTGTTAAATGTTAAACACTCGGTGTTTAACAAGTTGAGCAAGGATTCCCCTTGCTCAACCCCTTGCTCAACTTCTAGCGTTATCCACAGGTAGTGGACAAAAAGCAAAAAAAGAGGTATGATAATGGTGTTCTTTGTTAGTTAGTTCCAGTTTGGCTTTTGAGAGAAATCTAGAATCTCTCAAATGAGAAACAAAACTGGCACAGTTATTGGGAAAAGTAAAGCCATGAAAAGACCGAGACTGACAAGGATTGAACGGAGAACTCTTCTGCTGCTACGGCAACGGAAGATCGAGACGGAGCAGGAGTTGGAAGATTGGCGTCACCCGCCGGGTGTCACCAAAGGTTTGAGGTTGCGACAACAGTTGCAACGGCTCGGTGAGCTGCTATCTCCTCCGGACAGTCCGATTGGAGTCTAGTCGTGGTTTTCGCAGGGCTAATGCTCTGCTGTGCAATGGTACTTCGGCTTAATAACCGACTGTGTATGATGTTGTGCGAACACGTGCACGACCCCGAGCAGACAATTCGGGACGAGTAATCTTTTTTTGGGGGTCCTCACATCCAGCGGACCCCCATTAATTTCTTCGACAAAAACCACAGATAGCGCCTAAAGCGCTATCTGTAAAAGAAAAAAGGAGGACATATGTATAAACTCGACATGAGCCCCTCCAATCTGAAGATCTGGGGAGGGTGCGAAAAAAATCCCCAAGGCGACCGGATCGAAACGCCAAAAAATGTCGCAATTGAAATTCTTGCGGCAAACCTCAGGAAGCTCCTCAAAGAAGAGATTCCTAAGGAGGCGGACCGAGATCTCCTCGTCATCACCGGCGCCATACCTCAGTGGGCAACTGTTACCATCACGAGGGTATTCGCCTCTCGTTTCAAAAATCTTTCGATCTTCAATCCCAGAGATGGGACCACGATCGAAATCCCCAATCCTTAAGCCCCCAGGCGTTCGCGTTTCGGGGCTTGATATTTTATATAAAAAGCTTATAATTAAAATATTATGGTCAATCTTCCAACTTTAGAATTCATTTTAAAAAATTATAAAAATTTCAACTCCCGCGCGACCAAGGACGCCACCATCGCCTACTGGCGGCATATAGAGGCCGGCGGCAAGATGTTTTTCGCCGTGGCCGGAGCGATGTCTTCCGCCCAGCTCGGCATTACTCTCGCCCCCGCTATTAGGAACGGCCTAATCCACGGACTGTCAGTTACCGGAGCGAATTTGGAAGAATCCCTTTTCCGTCTAGTCGCGCACGATAGTTATAAAGATTTCCCGGACTATCGCTACTTTACCAAAGAAGATGATACCAAGATATTAGAGAATCGCATGCGCCGGGTGACCGACACCAGCATCCCCGAAGATGAGGCTTTTCGCGTTGTGGAAAAAATAATTTTGCCGGTCTGGGAAAAAGCGACCAGGGAAAAAACCCGCAAATTCTGGCACGAATATTTTTATGATTTGGTTCAGGCAATAGATAAAAAGCACCATAAAGGCAAGGCGGAAGAATGCTGGCTCCTCGCGGCAGCAGAAAAAAAGCTTCCGATAGTGGTGCCGGGATATGAAGACTCTACTTTCGGCAATATTTTTGCCGCGCATGTGAAGCTTGGCGATGCTTCTGCCTCCATCGCCAAGTCCGGTATCGAATACATGGGCGAATTTTATGATCAATACCAGAATCTCTCTAAAAACAAGGGCATCGGCTTCTTTCAAATAGGCGGAGGCATTGCCGGCGACTTCCCCATCTGCGTCGTGCCTTCTCTTAAATACGACATGGAAGTAAGTGCCAAGCCATGGGCTTATTTTTGCCAAGTTTCCGATTCGACGACTTCTTATGGCTCGTATTCCGGAGCAACTCCAAATGAAAAAATCACCTGGGACAAGCTGACCAAAGACACTCCGATGTTTGTGATTGAGTCCGACGCCACCATTGTCGTCCCTCTCATGCTCTCTGCCCTACTCGAAATGAAAGCAAATCCGAAAGAAGCAAATGAATTGATAAAAGAGTACACTGTCTAAATTTTTGCGGACGCATTGAGCGTAAAAATTTGATATGTGATATAGTTCAAATTGAAAGGAGGTACACATGAAAGTGTACTTGATCGTGATCAAGGGGAAAAATTTGCTTCTGGTTCGAAAGAACTTGGAGGATAGTTGGGACATCCCCTGCTATAATTTCGATGGCGAGCCTAATAGATTGCGCATCGAAATGGCAATGGTAAATTTCTTTTCGGAAATTTCCATCAAGGAGGGGAAAGTAATAATGTTGGGAGAAAAGGACCTGGAAGATTCCGCCAATGTTATCAAGGGGAATTTGTTCTGCTTGTGTTTTACCAAAGAGAGCCTATCGCGAGCTCACGAGTTTGGCAAAACTTGGTTCGCAAGCAAGTACAATCTGCCCGCCCCAACCCTCACGGAACTCGCCAACGCCGTGGCAAATCTTCCCTTAATCCAGAGCCGCCTCTTATAATATTTGGCAGGGGGCGGCTTTTTTCATTTAGCAATCATTTAAACGGCCTCTATTTTTATGAGATCTATCTCAATCTGTCTCTAAATTTATGAGCAATAATCGTGTAGACAAGCTGGGCTGCCCCGTATTCGGTAAGGATAGAATCCCGCATGGGAGAGACTTCTACAATGTCGGCCCCGACTAATTCTTTACTGTCTATGGTTCGCTCGATAAGCTCCACGCCATACCACCATTCGAGGCCTCCTTGCACCGCCGTGCCAGTTCCTGGCATATGAGCGGGATCAAAGCCATCTACGTCTATCGAGATGTAGACGTATTTCGTTTTTATGGAATCCAAAATTTCTTCTATGCTTGGAGCTCTCCAGATAGCGCCTGAGGCACTATCTCTCTTGTCTCTCTTGCCCCATTCGAAGACTTTTATATTATTTTTTGGATCAGAAAAGTATTCATGCTCGCCTTTGAAATATGTCCGGATGCCGACTTGTACCAGATTGTATCCCAGCTCGTGCGCCCAGCGCATGACGCATGAATGCGCCAATTTTGAAGAATGCTCACTGTAGTCTGCGTCGCTGTCCCGCAGATCGCAGTGCGCATCAATATGAAGAATAGTCACCTCTTTAGGATTTATTTTGTTCTTGAGAGCAATTAAAAGACCCAGAGACACGGAATGCTCTCCGCCAAGCAGAAAAACAAATTCATTTTTAGCTAAAATTTTTGCGCATTCATCCGTAATTTTCGCCAGAGCTTTTTCCGGCGACAGAAAACTCATACCGAGTTCTTTCTGCCCTATTTTTATCTTGTTCGCAGGTTGCATCTTGTATGTACGATCAAAAAGCTCGAGCTTTGAATCAAGCATCTTGATAATCTCTTTCGGGCCGTTCTTTGTCCCCTTTTTGCTGGAAACTGTCTTCTCATATCCAGCCAAAACCAAAACCGCATCCGCTTTTTCGTTATCTTTTGCGCTCATTATTGAATCCGGCATTTTTAGAGTATAGCATAAAAAGAAAATCCTCCGCTTTCACGGAGGATTTTCATGTTTTTGTAGGTATCTATAAGCCGAATTCTGTCTCACCACGCCGTAGCCTAAGCGGAGGCGGGTAATGATAGCAATTTATCTAGGCCTAAAATTACTCTTAGGCTCAAGCGATTCTCCCCTCGACTTTGCTCGGGACTAGTCCTGAGTTTTTATCGAAGGACACGATCTTGCACGCGCGTAAGGATTTTGCCGTTTCACCCTTCGACAAGCTCAGGGCAAGCCCAAAACTTAAAGAAGATTCGTCACTGTTCGCACCTCGTGGATTTCTCCAGACGGGCGTTACCCGCTACGTTTAATTCCTCCTTGCGTCGGAACTGCGTGTTCGGACTTTCCTCCCCGTGATCACAAAGTGATTTTACGGGGTAGCTATCCGATACCTACACCTTTATTATACAAAACTTGCTTTTATTTTGCAAGTATTGACTTTTGGTCGTGAATATGCTATACTGCCAGCATGAGTAAAATATTCAACAAATTAATAATTTCGGGACTTGTAGTCATTTCTGTTTTCGGTATAATTCCGGCTGTTAAGGCGAACGCCCAAAACTTAGGCGGTTTTGTTGTTACCGGCGGATATAATCCGCAGCCGCAGCCTCCCTCTTACTACCCAGTACCGCAGCCGGTATACGTCCCCACCTATGTCCCCGTCCCTGAACCCGTTCCGGTATACGTTGCCCCAACTCCGGCTCCGACACCGACTGTATATTCCAACAGCGCAAACCCAAACCCTCCGATTGCGAAAAAGACAGTTGCTAAGCCGAAACCTAAGCCAGCCGAAACAAACAGCGAGCTCACCGCTAATGCAATCTTCGGATCAGACACCTTCCTTCCTTCGGGATTGGTTCAGTGGATTCTCTTCGCCATACTAATACTCCTTATCGTCATCCTGATAAGAAAAATTTACGGCGCTGATGTCAGATATCGCGCTGCACCCTTGAAGCACGACTAAAAACGCAAGCAAAAATCAAAAAGTGGTCAACCTGCCAGGTTGACCATTACGTTTGTTTAGCTTGACTTTTAGATATTTTATGATATAATATACCAGAATTTCGAACTTCTTCGAAAATAGAATACAACCCGCTCCCCGACCTAGTCGGGGAGCACAACAGCCCTTACGGGCGGAAGGAAAGAAAATGAAAAATTGGTTTACAGGCTTATTTAACAATCTCAAGGCTTGGCTGGAAAGACAAGTCAAGGATGATGAAAGTAAGCGGAGAGCCACATGTGCTGTGGTGTGCTGGATCATGCTCTTGATCCTCATTCCCAGCATTTTCACCGTATGGCTTGGCATACGCCTGTCATTCAGCATGGCGATATGGGCGGGGGTAATGTCCTTCTCCATCCAGCCGTTCATGGTCTCGGTTCCGGAATACGCCGCGCTGGTCACCATCAACCTACTGAAACACGGTGGTGTGGCGGATAAAGAGAAAACCGAGGCGAAGAAAAGAGAAAGCCCGCTCAAGGAGTATCAGACGGGGCTATCCTTCCGTTATCCTTGGGAGCAGGTAAAGATTGGAAATTACATCAATCTTCGTCTCCTTCCCCTAGGCATGGAAGAAAGTTACCCAGCCATGGATGGCCCGGAGATGCACACAAAGTGGCAAGCGCCATACCGTGTGAAATACCCCATCAAATTCATTGGAGTGGGGCGCGAAGCTGTTGAGGATATCTTGCGGAAGGCAGGAAGCAGTGTGCTTTCAGCCTTCATTGCCGGCAAAGAGGCTGAGGAAGCTAAGAAAGAGCAGGAAGGTATGGAAGGACTGCTGAAGGACAAGTTCGCCAGCATGAAGCTGGAGGAGGAATGCGGTGTAGAAATACCAGTCGTCTCCTTGGCGGATTTGGATTACGAGCCCGAGGTACAAAAAGTTCGAGCTTCGCAATATGTGGCCAGAAAGCTCAAGCAGATCGCGCGCGAGCTCCAAGCGAAAGGAGAGGGGGAGGGAAAGCCCATCAGCGACAGCGACGCCCTCACCAATGCCATGATTATTCACGGCAAGGCAAATCTAAATGTCAATGAGGTGAAGGGTAAGGGTGGCAATGCTCTCGCCGCGCTCTTGATGGGCATGGCGCAGGGCAGTGGCGGCAAGAACAAAGAAGGAGGAAACAAAAAATGACTCCGACTCCACACAGCGCGCCTGGTCATCGATCGGGCTCAAAAGATGAGGACATTATCGGTACCAGCCAGAAGATCTGGGGGTACCTCGGCTCGGTAGGGCTGATCGTCCTAGCGATGTTCTTTATCAACGGAATCCGCAGTTGCATGTCAGAAAAGGAAGCCGAAGCGGTAGCCGCAAGGGCGGCGAGGGCGGCCGCAGAAGAGAGAGCCCGGCTGGAAGCGACGCAAGTCGTCCGATACACGAAGGTATTGATTCCGCGGTTTGATCGCTTAACGCCATGCGATCCGGAAATCCCGTTTGCCTTCGAGCTCGACACTCAAGGAGATCCGATCTTCTTGAAATTCCCCGGTATAAAGAAGCTGGTGGAATACTCCGGCAAGGGAACGTTAAAAGCCCCCGAAGGGAGGAGGTCAGGGCCTGTCGAAATCACTTCCCAGAAACCGGACAAAGAAGCCCGAGTCAGAATATGGGAAGTAACAACAATGAAAGAAAGGAAATGGCCGTAATCGCGCTGGCCACGCAAAAAAATCAAAATAAAATAAAATGGCGGTTTCCGTGAGACACGGAAACCGCCATTTTTGCTTTTTGGCCTATTTATTTTCTTTTTATCGGGATGGAATATATGGATCCAGATTAACCGTCCCCTCTTTCGGATCTATCTGATCGTCTATTTCGAGAGTATTCAAAATAACGCCAAGTATAGTCCAGACGCCCACCATGATCGTAAGCCCGACAATGCCCCAGAGCATATGGCTCTTGCCGGTTGTCTTTTTCTCTTCATTGCCCAGATTGGCAATGAATTCAAATACGCCGTAAAGGAAGAAAACCAAAGCCAGAGCAAAGAGAAAGAGTATCAGCGGGTTGATGATAAATTGATTTACATTCGTGAGAAAAGTATCCAGCCGGCCCGCATAGGCCACATTTGTTGAGAAGAAATTCATAGCTTCAATCTTAGGATTTGCCAGGGATTTGATAGAGCCCTAATGCCTAGTTTAGAAGTTATTAAACCCAGGAACAACTGGCAGAACGACACCTGCCGCGTCAACGCCGAAAGTCCTGTTTAGAATACCCACCAAGCCCCAGACGCCGATGACTACCGCCAAGCCGATAATTCCCCATATGATCTTTTGTCTTCCTGCCGCTTTTGCTTCTTCATCCGTACCGATAACATAAGAAACGACTCCCCAAATGAAATACACTACCCCGAGAGCGATGAGAACCGGCACAACAAGACCAAGCAGTTGATTTATCTTACATATCATAGTTGCGAGCGTAGTTGTACCCGTAGAATTTGCGCATGTGCCAAAAGTAACTATTTGGGTGCCCCCAGTGATACCGCCGCCAGAACCACCTTGCGCAAAAACTGCAACCGGCGCCAAAACACCTGCAATCAAACTGGCCAAAACCATATACACGATTAATTTCTTTTTCATCCCGTTTAGAAGCAGGTCGCGGTCAGCAAACCTGCTTATTTATATTTAATAAAGATAATTTCGACTAATAATTTTTATAATGACTAAACCCCCTTTGAAACCGTGACCGCGGCTTCTAACGGGATTCATTAACAACTTCCCGAATTGTACCATAAAGAGCTCAAAATAAAAGCAACTCAAGGTGGATAACATCAAGACCTTGATTAGTTAACGGGGACTGACCTGCGGCAGAATTGACGAGTCAATGCCAAATGTAGTGCCAAGAATATTAACCAATCCCCAAACGGAGACCATCACCGTCAAAGCGATAATACCCCAGATCATAAATTGCTTCCCCTTGGTCTTTTTGGCCTCGTCGTCGCTATTTATGACAAACTGCACCACTCCCCACAAGAAGACGACCATAGCTAGAGCAAATATGAGGGGTACAATAGCATCATTAATGATATTGGTGATATAACCCAACAATTCCTTAAGATTGGGATCGCTTGGAAGAGTGCTGTAATCCTCATCCCCGACCGGGACTAGGTTGACTTCTTTTATGCCCCCCGAGAGATCAAAAGTATTAACAACTATATTCACCAAGCCCCACACGCCGAGTATAACAGACAACCCGATAAGCCCATATATGATGCGATCCCTGCCTTTCTTTTTGTCTTCCCCATCGCCGCCGATCATATACTGCACCACCCCCCAGATAAAATAAACCATCCCTAGGGCGAGAAGGGACGGAACGGTGAGGCCCAGAATATTGTTAATTTGGCAGATTATGTTTCCCAAGCCTGAACCATCGCAAGTTGCTGTCATTCCCGTATCTGATATCCAGGTTCCCCCAATAGCGATGCAATCTAGCTGATTATATCCTTCATATTCCAAGCACTCGGCATCCACTTTTACTGTCGGGATAAATATTCCGAAAAGCGCAATTAGTATTAAAATATGTAAAGTGTATTTTTTCATCCTAATGCGCGCACGGTTTCGGATATAAGGATAGCGATAGCCCACGACCCCAAAAGTATCGCCGCGCCGATGAGCGTATAGAGGAGAGCGTCTCTGGCTTTGGTAAGCTTCTCCGTGTTGCCTTGCGCCGCCACAAAAAGAAATCCGCAGTATATTATCGCCAAAGCGACGATGGGAATGCCTATCCGCAGAACGCCCTCCAAAAGAGTCTGGATGAATTCTGGAATGCTATTAGGTCCATCACCCCCCAAAGGATTAACAATTTTCCCTTGCGTATCGCTTGGAGGACCTCCGGTAACTTGCGCAAAAGAAATAAAGGGTAACAAAAACGAATATAATAGAAAAATCACCTTGTACCAATTTTTCTTTATTAAACCCATAGACTTATGATACATCAGATTAAAATCCAAGCCAAGCCCCCTCGTAGCCAAGGATTGATAATATGGTTCTGATGATCAGCCAAGAGCCGGCAATAAAAATGAGTCCGAGAGCGGTATTGGTGAAAATTTTTTTTGCGCTCGATCTGGATTCCGCGCTGCCTCCGGAAGTTACCATCTTCACCCCAGCATAGAAGAACATAATAGCGGCGATAGGCACAGCCAAATCAACTAAAATAAAACGTATGACATTATTTATCAGATCCATCAACTGCGTAAAATCGCAAGCGACAGGAGCAGTGACGCTTCCGTCGCTATTAGTAACAGGTGCAGTATTGTTGTTGCAGTTCACCAATCCGGCCGCAAGAGAAAAACCTGGCGCAACGAGAAGAGAAAATATAGCAACATTAATTAAGATTTTTTTCATGGTTCTATTATATCACCATGACCCTGAGTTCTTTCGAATGGGTCATTTTTGTAACAACAATCTTAGCCGGCTGCCCGCATCAGATACCGCGCCCGCCGCGGCAGAGCCGCCGGAGAGCACGCTGTCGATCATTCTCCTCCAGATTTCATTCGTATCTTTGGGCGATGGATCGAGCCAACTCCTCGCATAAAGCGCGGCAGAATAAATAATGGGAGAAAAAGCATCACTCTTTTTGGCAGAGAGGAGATCCCGCCGCGCCGGAGCTGTTCCTGTCGCTCCCGCAAACTCTGATGCAAAATCCCCTGTGGACAAGAGTCCCGCCGCCGTCAAAGCGGCAGTGGCATTCTTCGAAGAAGAGAGCACGGCTATCCCGGTCACGCGAGACATAGTCGCTTTTGGCTTGTTTCTCATTTGAGGTACCGGAGCCGCGCCAAAATTTAGATTTGGGTTCCTGGCAGTCAGAGACGCAAGTTCGCTGGCGTATCCAAAGTAAAAGGCGGTATCTCCACTCGAAAAAACTTCGCTGGCCTGGGCAAACGATTTATTCCAGGAATACACCGGCTCCGTGGGATCCGCGAAGTCGGTATAAAATTTTAAAACTGTCGCAAGGCTGTTTAAAGAATCCGCCCTGTCCAGCAATGAATCAAAAATCCCATTCCTCTCCGCCACGATTCCGTTCCCTGCCTGCATAAAAAGGGCGGAGAGAATATCTTTAGCATGGGTAACATTTGAAAAGTGGCCCAGAGCAACCGCGCTTTTTATCACTCTGTTGGAAGCATCTCTCTCCGTGATTTCTGGCACGACGCCCGCAAAGTCATCCCAGAAGGCTGGCGGAAAAACGACTTCATTCGAATCCAGGATGCTTCGGTTGTAATACATGACCAAGGGGTCGATTGATAAAGGAAGGGCGACAATCCCTCGGGTGGTCAAAAATACTTCTCCCGCACCGGCAAAGTTATTCTTAAACGATGCTAAAGAAAAACTCTGATAAGGGATGACAAGAATTTTATTCGCATAATGAAATGCCAGATCATGAGGCAAAAAGATCATGTCCGGACCGGTACCGCTGGCTAAAGCCTCCAGCAAATCCTGATCAAAGCTGTCAGATGACTTTTGCACGTATTTAACTACAAAACTCGGGTTGGTTGCGTTAAATCTTTCCATAAGGGGCAGCATCGCGTCTCCCCTCACTGTCCCCCATAGGACGACTGCGCCGAGAGCTCCCGGACTGTTATCGTTGCCGATAGGTATAGCTCCGGAGAAAACTAGAACACCGAAAACAGCCAAACCGATAAATAGCGCAATGATAATAATCTGGAAATTTCCACGCATTCTTTAATTTATTTTTACTTTATAAACTTTATAACTTTCTACTTTATAACTTACTAAATATCATACCATAATGGTGGGCTCCGGCGTTAATCTCCTTGTCTAAAACAAATCCGTTTTTCTCGAAAATTTCCCGCGCCTTATTTTTAGGAATGGCCAAATTACCATGAACTAACGATCCAGCCGATCCGTCAATGAGGAGCACCCGGCCTTTTGGCTTTAATATCCTTTTTGTCTCCAGAACAAAATTCTCCTTGTTGCTTATTTGAAAAAGAATGTTGGATGCAATGACGGCGTCTAATAAACCATCTTTTATTTTTGTTCCTCCCTTCTTTTCGACATCGCCTAAAATGACCTCAACGTTATGAAGACGCGCTTCAGTTGCTTTGTGCTTGATAGTAGCTAAATAGTCTTTTGATATTTCTACCGCGTAAACTTTCCCCCGAGGCACCATAGCGCCAGCGGCAACAGAATAAAATCCGGTTCCAGCGCCGAGGTCCGCCACTATATTGTCCTCTCTGAAACCGAAAGCTTTAAGATTTTTTACCGGGTCAGTAAACATGGACATATTATAACTTAATAATTACGATTTGTATCGTAGTTATCAACAAAAATGCTTGATGTCAAAGAGACACTTTGACATAATACAGTAATGAACCATAGGGATTATAAAGAATTTGCTAACGGATCAATCGCCCACATCTACAATAGGGGCAATAACAAAGGAAAAATATTTTTTGATGAACAGGATTACAAGGCTTTTCTTTTTAGACTTGCTCTGGCTTTAGGGTTTGAGCAAAAAGAACTACATAATGAAAGTTTAATCAGTATGCCGTATTCTAGAATAAGAATTGAATCAGTACAGAAAAATAAATTTAAAATTAATGCTTTTTGTCTTATGCCCAATCATTTTCATTTATTAATAGAGCAATGTAGTAATATTTCAATTTCAAAACTGATCTCAAAAGTTTGTTCAAGTTATTCTAAATACATAAATAAAAAATATAATCGTGTGGGCCATACTTTTCAGGATTGTTTTAAAGCTGTAAATATTGAAAACAATCCTCAATTAATGTGGGCATCGTCGTATATTCACATGAACCCTGTTAAAGACGGACTAGCGAAGCATCCCAGTAAATATAAATGGAGCAGTTACTGTGATTTTGCGGAAAATAGAAATTTACCAATCACGAGCACAAAATTGCTAATTGAAGCTTTCGGTGATACCAAGAACTTCATAGAACAGACGCTAAATTTTGATGTCAAAGAGACACTTTGACACTGGCTAAATACAAGCGAGCGAGGCGATGCCGTCGCCAGGGCGGAGGCGCATGATGGTTACGCCTTGTGTTTGGCGACCGAGAGATGAGATGTCTTTGAGAGCCGTACGGATGACCTGACCCTTCTTGGACATTGCGATGAGCTCTTCTTCCTCGCCGGAGAGAACTTTGGCGACTATCAACTTGCCGGTCTTTGGAGTAACTTTTGCAGTCTTTATGCCGGAGCCGCCTCGATGCTGCACTTTATATTCTTCGAGAGAAGTTTTCTTGCCGAAACCATTGGCACTCATAGTCAAAAATGAACCCTTTTCATTTCCCTTTTTCACAACATCCACGCCTATAACTAAATCACTCTTTTTTAATTTTATTCCGCGAACGCCTCCAGCCGTCCGTCCCATTTCACGGATATCTGATTCTTTGAATCTGATAGATTGCCCTTCCGCCGTGGCGACCATAACCTCATCGCCTTTCTCGGTCGAGAGCGCTGAGATAAGCTGATCATCCTTATCGAGACGAATAGCGATGATCCCGCTTCGGCGCACATCTTTAAAGCTTTCGGATGACATCTTTTTGGCTGTACCATGCCTGGTCACAAGCATTAACGAGGATGAAGATCCGTTTTTATCCTTTGGCATTGCCAGAATGGAATTTACTTTTTCATCCGCCGCGAGCGACAGGAAGTTCATGATGGATTTGCCTTTGGTTGCCCTGCGTCCTTCCGGAATGTCATACATTTTCATCTGGTAAACTTTTCCAAGATTGGTAAAGAATAGAAGATTGTCATGAGTCGATCCGGAGACGAGCATGGTGACGAAATCCTCCTCTTTAGTTTCGAGGTCAATGACGCCCACTCCTCCCCGCTTCTGAGCTCGGTATTCGGAAGGATCGGTGCATTTGACGTATCCGCCAGCCGTGAGCACTAGCACTGTCTCTTTCTCAGGTACTAGATCTTCGTCAGATATTTCTTTCACGCCGCCTTTCACGATCTTGGTTTTTCTTTCGTCAGCGTATTTTGCACGGATCTCTTTGAGTTCGTCGGCGATTATTTTCAATACTCGCTTTGCGCTGGCCAAAATATCTTTCATATCAGCGATGAATTTTTGCTTTTCTTTTAGCTCATCCTCGACTGCCTGCCTCTCCAGACCGGCGAGCTTGGAAAGCTTCATTTCCAGGATCGCCGCCGCCTGCAAGTCGGAGAATTTGAATTCTTTCATCAGATTCACCTTGGCGATCTGAGAATTTTTTGATCCGCGAATGACAGTTATCACTCGATCTATCTTGTCGAGCGCTTTTTTTAAGCCAAGAAGAATATGTTCTCGCTCTTCCGCTTTTTTGAGATCATAAGCACTCCTCCTTTTTACGACTTCTTTTCTATGTAAAATAAACTGCTCCAGAATAGACTTGAGCGAAAGAGTCTGGGGCACCCCGTCCACCAGCGCAACGATATTGAAATTAAAATTCGATTCCAGCTGAGTGTTTTTGTAGATATAATTGAGAACCTTTTCCGGATGCGCGCTCCCCTTCAGATCAATGACTATCCGTATATCTTTCGTGGATTCATCCCGAAGCCCTTTTATACCTTCCAGTTTTTTCTCCTGTACAAGCTCTGCAATAGACATTATCAGGTTAGCTTTATTAACACGATAAGGAATGGAAGTTATGATAATGGAAAAATTACCGTCTTTTTGCTCCACTATTTCCGCCTCACCTCGGGTCACTACTCCGCCGCGCCCGCCAGAATAAGCGTGCAGCATGTCTTTATACCCATAGGCGATGCCACCGGTGGGAAAGTCCGGTCCTTTCAAAAATTGCATCAGATCCTCAGTCGTTGCGTCGCCATTATCAATAAGGGCAAGCGTCGCGTCGACGACTTCGCCGAGATTATGCGGCGGGATATTGGTCGCCATACCGACGGCGATGCCGAGCGTGCCGTTCAGAAGAAGCGATGGCACTGCCGCCGGAAGCACAGCCGGCTCTTTTCTGGTCTGGTCATAGTTTGGACGGAAGTCCACGGTTTCTTTTTCAAGATCGCGCAAGAGTTCGCCGGAAATTCTAGACATCTTGGCTTCGGTATAACGCATAGCGGCAGCATTGTCACCGTCGATCGAACCGAAGTTTCCTTGGCCTAGAATAAAAGGATAGCGATAAGAAAAATCCTGCGCCATGCCCACCATCGAATCATAGACAGCCACGTCACCGTGAGGATGATATTTTCCGAGCACGTCGCCGACTACCGCGGCTGACTTGCGGAAGCGCGCGCTCGCCGTGAGACCCATTTCATGCATGGCATAGAGAATCCTACGATGCACCGGCTTTAGCCCATCGCGGACATCCGGCAAGGCGCGCGAAGTGATCACTGACATGGCGTAGGCCAGATAGGATTCCTTCATTTCTGAGACGACATCGATCGGGAGAATTTTATCTCCAATCTTTGGATCCTTTGGTTCTTCTATTTTTTCTGATTTTTTTGCCATGTGTTTTGCTAGAGCCTAGTGCCTAAGGCCTAAGGCCTAAGGCCTAAGGCCTAGTTGCCCATATTTAAACTTTGGTATCCGCCAACCAAATTATCTTTCAAAGCGGAAAAAGGCTTCAGGTCATTGTTTATTTTGGTTTGCGTATCAGGGTTGCTGAAATTTGTTCCTAAAGAATATATCCATAGAACGAGGAGAATAACACCAGCAACCATAGTAGAAACATGGAGGACGTGCCTTCTTATATGTTCAGGTTGCCTTCTTAAGTTATGGATAATTCTTTTCATGACTTTGTTTTATTTTAAATGTTTAAATATTTAAATCTAGGTTGTCCGCAGGACAACTACTTCTCCTTCTTTACCTTCTAAATCTTTTGACTTGAGGGTGAGCTTCTCTACTAACTCCGCTTTTTCTTCGCCAATTTCTTTTAAAAATGTTTTGAGATTCTTGTCGTCATAATCCATCGGTATGATCATCTTTGGTTCGAGTGAGGAGGCAAGTTTAGAGGCTGACTTAGCATCGAGGAGGTCACCACCGCCTATTGGAACAAAAAGAATATCCGGATTATTTATCGCTTCGAGTGTTTCTTTTGGAATTTCCCCGTTTGCCGAAGAAAGAGCTCCCAGAAATACAATATTGATATTGTCCAGCGAAAATACATATATGGTGTTGATGTATTTCTTGCCAGCGATAATAGAGTCTGACAGTACCCCTTTGATAAAAATTTCTTTTATTTCATAATCCCCTGGACCAGTGACAGTAAAAGGCACCCGTTCTCCGTGTGAGAGCTGTTCTAAACCATTATAATCCGGATGATTAGTAGTTACGAGAGCTACATCCGCGCCAAACTTGGCCGTTATGCCGGTTTTTGAACTCTTGCTTACAGGATTAAACGAGAGAATTGTTTCCCCTTGCTGAATCTTAAAAAACTGCTTGCCGAAATATGTGATTATCATTATTCTAATAATAGCAAAAAAATTAAGAAAAAGATAGTGTTTTTTTTGCACATCTGTGCTAAAATTTAGGCTATGAGATTTGGTAAAAATAAAAAAGGATTCACGCTCATAGAACTCTTGGTAGTTGTAGCAATAATTGGGTTACTTGCTAGCGTGGTTTTGACAAGCTTGAGCTCCGCTCGAGCAAAAGGAAGGGATGCGCGCCGTTTGGAAGATATAAACCAAATAAGAACTGCTCTTGAAATTTATGCTGTTACTTATAGTTCATACCCAGCATCATATGCAAATACCTTTTATTGGATAAGCGACAATAATTACCCAGACACTTCTGGTTTTCCGCCATGCGGGACAACTGGCGGCTTGCAAGGATATCTTGCAAGTGTATGTTCGTTCAAGGATCCTCAAGGGTACCCTTATGCATATATAGGCAATAGTGATGGCTCGCCCAAGCTTGGCGCAAGATTTGAAACAAGTAAATACCAAACAATCCCTTACACATACGGGCCAAACAATACGCCTGTTGGAAATTATTTCGAGAAGAGATAGTAACTTGACTGACTTGAAAACTCCTTAAAATAGTGAACTAGATCTTTTATATCTGTTACTTGGCGGTTAAACCGCCAAGTGGCTACTCTTCTAACTCTTTATACTTTTCTTTATTAAGTCTTATATCGTCCAAACAATCAAGAGCAAACTTTTTATAATCTTCAATGGAATCGAATTGCTTAAGGACTATGTCTTTACCTAAACAAATTTTTTCATTTGATTTACAAGAATCTATGTCGACATATTCTTTCCAGCTGGATTTGGTCAACTTGGCGGTTAAACCGCCAAGTGGTATTTTGTCATTTAAGTTTACATAAACGCTAGAA
>JACPXJ010000036.1 GCA_016196605.1 Candidatus Nomurabacteria bacterium
AGTTGTTTTGAGAAAAACTTAACTTTTGCTAGAATATTAGAGTGTAGTTGAATATGAGTATTCATACAAAAAGCACCTCACGGTGCTTTTTGTATTCTAACTCATTTTAGGGGAAATTGGGAGTTTCGTAATTCAGAGTAATTAAATCAGCAGGATTAGGTAAGGAAAAATCATAATTTAATCTTTCTGGTCTTTTAATATTGAATTTCGTCAGTGAAACTAACATTTGTTTGTCCATTATAGCAGACAGAATCTGTATTCTTATATATTTATGCATCTACGCTATAGCGTAGATTGGATAAAACATACAAAAAGCTTAGGCGTAAGATTTTGCCAGGTTGAATGTCTTGAATTCTTTTTGTAAACCAATTCTTTTTAAATAATCCAAGAAATCTTTTGGCAGGGGTGATGGTCCGACCCAGACACTCCTTTGGATCATTATGAAATCAAAATTTCTCAATTGCCTCCGAAACCAATCTCTTTCCTTTTTCCTAGCTTCTGGAATATCATAAATCAAAAGCAAGTTCTTAGATGCATCTTTCTTAAAGTTAGAATAAAAAGAGCATAGATATTCGCGTTTAGAAACAGGAATATTCTTTTTACTTTTTGAGACACTAAAATCAGGTAAACCAAAAAGGTTTACTGACATACCCTTATAGCGAAGTTTTCTTTCTACCATACAGTTATTATATTCTTTAATCCCAATCTACGCTATAGCGTAGATGCTAAAAATAAATTTACATCCAAAACGTGATTCACCCTATCAAAGCTTTTATTCTTTCTTCTGCTGGCGGATGCGTCATAAACATACTGCCAAAAAAACCACTAATTTTACGGCCAAGCCCGCCTTTGGGATCGGCAATATACAAATGCGCGATGGCTTTCGCCTGGCGAGCCATTGGCCGCTTATATTGAGAAATTTTTCGGAGCGCGTTTGCAAGGCCTTCCGGATAGCGAGTAAGAAGAGCGCCGGAAGCATCTGCTAAAAACTCCCTCTTGCGGAAAATAGCCAGCTGGATAAGCAATGCAAAAATCGGCGCTAAAATCGAAAGGATAATGCCAACAAGCATTAAAAGTCCGTTCCCTCTGTTATTGCTCCTATGTCCTCCCCAAAAGATGTTTCTGGTAAAAATGTCCGCCAGAATTGTTACAAAACCGACAAGCACGACAACGACAGTCGAAAGCAGCATGTCCCGATTGCCGATGTGCGAAAGCTCATGGGCTATCACGCCTTCGAGCTCTGTCTTGTCCAAAATGGCGAGGAGTCCGGTCGTCGCAACCACTACGGCATGGTCTTTATCCCGACCAGTCGCAAAAGCATTCGGAGCAGGATCGCGCACTACATAGACTTTAGGCATTGGAAGCCCCGCGGTAATCGAAAGATTTTCAACTGCAGTATAAAGATCGAAAAATTCTTCTCTCGTTGCTGGACGCGCGCCGGCCAATTTTAGAACAATCTTGTCTGAGAACCAATAGGAGAAAAAATTCATCAAAATGCTAAAAATAACAAAGAAATAAAGGATATTCGGATTACCGTAATAATAACTAAAAAACCAGCCAAGGAGTATTACAACCACAAAAAATACCGTCATAAGGAGCCATGTTTTTGTGACATTTTTTGATTGTTCCGTATACAGGGTTGCCATATTTAATTGCTGCCGGCTTTGTAACTTGCTATTACGGAGTCGATATACGGCCCGCTGCAGCCGAGACTGAGAATCTTGCTCTTATCTACGTCCTGTTCCATAAATAGGCCGAGAGTTCCATAAAAATATATCTGCCCTGCATAGAGACTCGGGTTGCTTGTATCTGGAGCTTTAAATGACAATGTTTTATTTTTTTCATCTATCATTTTGACAACACTAAGCGGACACATGACGTATTGCCCTGCCAGCTTGCTGCCGGTTGGATCAACAAGAACGCTATCCGCTGCGTAGGAAAGCTTGAAATTACAAGTTGTCTCTTCCCCTATATTTTTTCTTAAAATCTCAAAGTCTGTCGGAAATAACGCATCAGTTAAAACCGCTTCGGCAGGAGTACAAGAAATAGCGCTATTGCCGAGACAATTTAATACTGAATTCTGATAGGTTGAAGTATCTCGCAGATCCGGGGATACGCTGGTACCGCAATCCCGAGTAGCTGGAACTGCTGGTGCGGCTGGGATGGCTCCCTTATTTTCGTTTACAGCTGATGCCTCTTCTCTATCCCGCCCGCCAAAGATGCCAGTGATCTTTTTAAAATCAAAAGAAGGCATGGAAAAGTCCGACAGACCCGCCATCGTCTTCCCCCATAAATTGGATATCTCCCGGCGATAAAAATAGGACCCTGCCACAACGGCTAAGATTAAAATAACAAAAATTAAAATCTTGATAAATTTTTTGGAAGACTTTGTCCCGCTTTCGGAAGAAACTGAAGAAACACGATGCACCGGGCTTTCATTTGGGCTCGATTGATTATTTTGGCTAGGCGATGTAGGAGCAAAAAAACCCTGCATCGGCATAACTATCCTGAAGGCTTCGCTTAAATCCTCCTCCTTCCATCCGCCACCTTTAACCAAGTCCGCGCGAACTTCCTCACGGGTACGTCCTTTTCCTAGCTCTCCTCTTATATAACTTAAAAGTTCTGGGGTAATCATATATTAGGTATTAGGTAGAAATTTTCTAAAATTTTACTTCAACAGGGCCTTGCGCAGCGTCATTGTCCGCAAGATCAAAAAATTCCTTTTGGGAGAAGCTGAATGTCTTGGCCACAATATTTGAAGGAAAAGATTCTATCTTTGTATTTAGGTCGCGCACATTTGTGTTGTAGAATCTTCGCGCCGCCTGAATTTTATTTTCCGTATCAGAAAGCTCATTTTGCAAGGCAAGGAAATTTTGATTGGCTTTAAGATCTGGATAAGCTTCGGCTAAAGCAAAGATGGATTTCAAAGCGCCAGTAAGCATGTTTTCCGCCTGCGCATGCGCTGTAGTCGGACCAGTTGCACCCATGGCCATGCTTCTCGCCTTTGTGACATTTTCAAAGGCGGAAGACTCGTGAGTTGCATATCCTTTTACGGTATTTACTAGATTTGGAATCAGATCATATCGGCGTTTCAACTGCACCTCAATATCCGCCCAGGCCTCAATGCTACGATTGCGGAGCGATATCAGGCGATTATAAACAAAAACTGCCCATAAAACTATAACTCCTAAGAGTATAAGAATGTATTTCATATACCTAATTGTAGCACCTATTTTTTATTCTGCCACTCTTCCACCCATATGAGAAGAGGCGAAGCAAAGAAAAGAGATGAATAGACTCCAAAAAACAGGCCGATACTCAAAATAAGGGCAAAATTCCTGGTTGTTTCAGGGCCGAACAAATAAAGAGGGATTAATACAAAAACAGTGGTGAGAGTGATATTAATAGATCGGACAATAGTTTCTCTGGTGCTCCGGCCAACAGTTTCGCTGAAGCTCATCCTGTCGCCTTCATGCAGATTTTCCCGGATCCTGTCAAAAACAACGATCTTGTCATGAACAGAGAGGCCAAGAATTGTTAGAAGCGCTAGGACAAAAAGCGTATCGACTTCCGCGCCGGTATAGCGAGAAAGCAAGGCAAAGATTCCCGTCGGTATAAGAATATCGTGGAGAAGCGTAATAATTGTAATGACTCCATACTTCCACGATTGCACCGGGCGAGAAACTTTACGGAAGGCGTAAGTAATAAAAAGAATAATCGCCGTTATGACAAAGATAATGGAAAGAATCGCTTTGCGAGCCAGATCCCGTCCGACCGTCGGACCGATGGAAGTAAAACCTTTTTCCTCTGCAGGATATTTTCCATCAACTGAGGCCGATTTTGAAAGCATTTCGCGTTCCGTTTCGCTTAAGTCGCGTGTCTTGATCAGATAGCCGTTTTCTCCTGCTGGCTGAATCAACGCACTTATATTCAACTTTTTAATGCCATCCTCGAGGATAGATATTTCCGGCCGTCCACTAGGATATTCTACCTCAAGCAAAGCACCCCCTTTAAATTCGATGCCCAGCTTGAGGCCGAAAACAAAAATAAGGACAATCGAAGCGACCATCAAAATGATTGAGAGCGAAAGAAATATTTTTTTGTATTTAACAATAAACATGATTATTCTGGAGACAGCGCTTTAGGCGCTTAGAGCGCCTAAAGCGCTGTCTCATTTACTAAAGCCGCTACTAAATAAAAATCTGGTGATCTTATTGCTCTTTTCGATGCCAAGCGTAAAAAGAAAAATTCTGGAAACAGTAATGGCAGAGAACATGGAAACCAGAACACCCAAACCGAAAGTTAGGGCAAAGCCTTTTATTAAAGGAGTGCCAAGCCAAAACAGAATTACTGCCGTAATCATGCTGGAGATATTTGAGTCTCGTATAGAGCTCCAGGCCCGGAAGAAACCCACATGCATGCCGTCCGTGATATTGCGCCCTTTTTTTATTTCTTCCTTCATTCTTTCGAAAATAAGCACGTTAGCATCCACTGCCATCCCGAGGGAAATTATAAACCCGCCGATTCCGGCAGCCGTTAAAGTAACAGGCAGGAGCTTGAAGATAGCTAAAACTATAGCGGTGTAAAAGAAGAGCGCGACCACGGCGACAATGCCCGGCAAGCGATACCAAAGGATGAGAAAGATTGCAACCAGTAGAAACCCTATGACCGCGGCCATGACTCCGGCGTTTACTGCAGATTCCCCTAAGCTTGCGCCGATTGTCTGCGTCGAGAGAAGGGATATCGGCACAGGTAAAGCGCCGGAATTTAGCCGGCCTACCAATTGTTTGGCTTCAACTGGAGTAAAATCTCCGGAGATAGTGGCCTGACCACTCGGTATTTCTTCGTTGACAACCGGAGTAGATATCGGCGCGCTATCGAGGTAGATTGCCACCATCTTACCCACATTTTCCCGGGTAATTTTTGCAAAAAGCTCCGTACCTATCTCATCAAATTGCAGACCTACCATGTATTGAAAAGTGGTCGGATCCCTTTCCAGAGTAGCTTTCTTTAAATATCTGCCGGTGAGCTCTGTAGAAGCGAATTGAGAATCCACATCCACCGTGCCCAAGTCTATTGTTCCGTCTTCTCCAACCTGTACCTCTATTGGCTCGGCATTTGGCGCTTCGATCTTAAATTCGAGAATCGGTGTCTGCCCGATCATCTCTGTCGCCTGTTTTACGTCAGTAACTCCAGGCAAATCCACGATGAGCTGCTCTCCGCCTGAAATAAATCCGCCCTGCTTCACCTGCACTACCGGCTCTGAAACTCCGAAAATATTTACGCGGCGCTCTATGACATCGCGAAGCGCTTCCATCGAGTCACTCACTTCGCCTTCCGCTACCGCGCTCACATCTGCCTTATATATCAAATGCGTGCCCCCCGAGAGATCGAGGCCGAGGCGAAAAGGAAATTTCTTAAAGCCGGAATTCTGAGTCTCAAAATTTTTGTTGAGAGCTGGTTCGGTCTTGTAAACGAAAAAGGCGACCCCGAGTCCTAAAGTCAAGATTATCAATGCCAGGATTATCCTTTTCCTCATAAATTATTAAGGTATCCTAACATTTTTCACAAAATAAGCAACTAAAATGGCAAAAAATCAAATATACGAGGACGTTCTTTTAGAAAATAAGCAATGAGGGCTCCCAAAATAAAGCCGCCTAAAATATCGATCGGGAAATGCACTCCGGCGATGATGCGAGCCAAACCTATCAAGAGAGCAAAAAACATAAATAGGTAACCGGCTTTTTTATTTATGAAAAACAAGGTGAAAGCAATCGCGGAGGCGACCATCGTGTGGCCTGAAGGAAAAGCGTATCCGACTTCTGTAAAAAGCGACTGTACTTCCGGAAATACTTCAAACGGCCTATCTGTGTGAATCAAAATTTTCAATATCTTAGCTAAAATCCAAGCCAAACCTCCAGAAACGCATAAAAAAATAAATTCTTTCCGACTAAAATATAGAAACAAAAACAGCAAGGCTGAAACAATTACGATATAGATAAAATAAACGGCAAAAAAACTAACAATGGCATCAAAAAAAGCTGACTGGCGCGCTATATTGTGTAAAAAGAAAAAGATATTATTGTTCATATTATTTTTTGATCAAGAATTTATTTTCGAAAACTTCACGGCTCATAGTGGCTCGACGAGCTTCAAAGAGTTTGTCTTTTTCATTTTCTTCCAAAATATCAAAACCTAATCTTTTAAAAATTTCAGGATTTTTAAAAACTATCCAGGATTTAGCCATAATAGTTTTAACTTCTGAAAATCTTGGATCATCTCTTAATAATTTTGCTAATTCTTGTAATCCTTCTCGAAATTGTTTAAGTTTTTCTCCAATTGTCAAAGTCGAGGCAGGACTAAGATGAAGTTTTATTTTAGTTGGATCATTTCGTCCTATATTAAAGAATAAAATTCCATTTAATTTAATTTGGTCTTTTCGAATACGTTCTGGCGCACGTGCACGCTGTTCCAACTCCAGTAATGAAAAATTAATTTTTGCGAATTCACTTATGCTTCTTGCAAAAATTTTAATTAACTCATCATTATCTTTATATTGTCGTTGAGAAAGTCCATTGAGTAGTGCTTCAAATTCCGCTTCCTTGCCAGTAAACAAAACCCCTAATTCTGTTCGTGCTCCTTCAAGAACAACCGGAAGAAGATCCTTGCTTTCTGCCATGTGTGAGACTTGACGCAGTCGAAATTCATACCAGTCCGAAGAAGCTATATTGTACGCTTTTATGTTGGATCCTTCTGGGCCACTCATATTTTTTAGTATAACATAAGTATAATTAAGTATTTAAAAAAGTCTAAAATATCAACAACCCTTCATAGTTCTCATTTACGCTATAGCTGATATCGAAGTTTTGTATGATTTAGCAAGTTTAAAGGTTTTGAAGTTATCCCCTATTTTTATTTCTTTAAGATAACCAAGAAAATTTTTCGGCAAAGGTGAAGGACCGACCCAAACACTTCTCTGGATCATAACATATCCAAATTTTACCAAATGTCGGCGGAACCAATCTCTCTCTTTCTTTAAGCTATCGGGTATATCGTACATGACAATAAGATTTTTGGGAGCAGTATCTTTAAAAGAAGATCCGAAAGAGACATGATAAAAACTTCTTTTTCGTTTGGACTCTTTATTATCCACTATTTTGGGGTCCCTTAAAATAGGCAAACCAAAAGCATTTACCAACATACCTTTATAATAAAATCCTCGACGAGTCATGAGTTTAATTATATGTCATTTTACAATATAAGCTATAGCTGATATATGAAATAACTAGCTACTTTTGTTTCAAATTCTTCGCAACTCGCAATACATTATTAAGGAGCATAGCGACAGTAACCGGCCCTACTCCGCCGGGAACAGGAGAAACGTAACTCGCCACGTTACGCACCGATTCCAGATCCACGTCGCCGACTATACCTCCCCGGTCTCCCAAATTGTCGCTCTGATGGTTATTTATGTCTTCCGAAGTGCCGGCATCGATCAATATTGCGCCCGGCTTAATCTTATCTCCTGTAATGTATTTTCCCTTGCCCATCCCTGAAATGAGTACATCAGCCTGCCTTAAAAAATATTCTTTATTCTCCGTTTTGCTGGTAATGATTTGATAACTCAAGCCGCGAGTGCGCAAAAGCGCCACAACGGGCTTCCCCACCAGCGCTCCTTGCCCCATGACAACAATAATTTTTCCTTTCAAATCGAAATTGAGCGAGTCGAGCAGCGCCATACAGGCAAGCGCAGTCGGATATCCGAGATCGGCATCGTTGTAACCATTGTAGAATTTTTCGCTTGCTATTTTGCCCAGACAATCCACATCAAGCTTGGGATCAATGCTGTCCAGCACCGCCTGCTTGTCAATCCCCGGAGGAAGCGGAAGCTGAACGATAATCCCGCACATATTTTCCATTTTATTCAGGACTTGGATTTCTTTGATTAAATCTGTGGTAGTTATCGAAGCCGGAAAAACTGCCTTGTGGAAATGAATGCCAACCGTTTCTGCCGTCCGCGCTTTCATTTGCACATACTGGATTGAGGCAGGGTCATCGCCGACCAAAACATCGCAAAAAACCGGGCTAAATGGAAGAGCCGTCATTTCTTTCTTTACTTTAGCTAATATTTCCCCCCGTAATTTTCTCCCGTCGATAATTTGCATAAATTTTTTGAAAATTAGAAATTGAAAATTGAAAATTATTTACTTATGCCCCCAAAAATTCATTTCCGGCATCATCTCTATGCATAGATCTCGCGTATTTTTTCATGCTCATTAGAATCCCCAAACCCGCGAACTCAAACAAGAGATGAGAACCCCCATAGCTCATAAAAGGAAGAGGTATGCCGGTAATCGGCAGAAGTCCAAGATTCATCCCGATATTTATGATTATATGGCTCATAAAATAAATAGCAATGCCCATGGAGAAAAGTATTTCGAAATTATAGGCGCCGAGCGCGGCTGAATGAAGGATCCGCCAGATAATGGCCCCATAAAAGAAGAGGATGAGCACCGAACCTACTAGCCCCCATTCTTCGGCATAAGCGGCAAAAACAAAGTCCGCCTGCGGTTGCGGAAGAAATTTCAGGCGCGACTGCGTGCCAAAACCCAGTCCTTTTCCAAAAATTTCCCCGGAGCCGACGGCAATAGTAGACTGGAAAGCGTTGTATCCCGTCCCGTGTATATCGGCGAGCGGATTGATAAAATTAACTATGCGAGCTTTTTGATACGGAGCGAAAATCAAAAACCAGAAGAGGGCAAAAACCACGGCACCAGCAGAAAAAACGGCCAGCAAATGCGCTTTTGAAATTCCGGAGACCAGGACCATGCCGAGCCAGATAAAGAGGATAATCATGGCAGATCCAAAGTCCGGCTGAAGCAGCACCAAAATAAAAGGCAAAAGCGCATAAAAACCGGAAATGAAAACATGCTTGACATTCCGGATCTCCACATGCCGGCGGGAAAAATATTTCGCCAAAATAAGCACCAGCACAAGCTTCATCATATCTACTGGCTGAAAGGAAAAGAAGCTGAAATTAAACCAGCTTTTAGATCCATAAGCGGCATCTCCAAAGACAAAAAGGGAAAGCAAAATCAGGCAGTTTAATAAGAAAATTGCCACCAGAACGTCTGTGCGCTTCAGAAAGCTGAAATCTATGAAAGAAAAAACTAAGAATACGGAAAATCCCACCAGTATCCAGACGATTTGCCTGCTGAAAAAAGTTCCGCCATCTCCCTCTGGTGTGAAGCTCCTCATGGTGACGAGTCCGGCGGCGATTATCGGCAGTATAAAAACAACCAAGAGCCAATCTATTCTTTTAAAAACATTTCCAAACATTACTTGCTAGACCAAAAGTTATACATCGGAATTATTTCCTTGACCACTACCACACTGGAAAAAGGCTCTGGCCAGGTAAAACTTGCTTCTTTCTCTTCTTCCTCCAATAGTCTTTCCATAAAGGTACGGCTGGCGGATATGGCATTATGATTGTTATCGTAAAGAATAGCGACTATATTTAAATCTTTTACTACCGAAAGAGAATCGTTCTTTACAGAAAGGAAAAGTTTCGGACTTGTTGTCTCATTTGCAAGGAGTACTTTGGAAAAAATAATCTGCGACTGATTGATTCTCTCTTCTACCACCTGAACCCACTCCGGCATTTGGGTAAATTCAAAAGTGGTGTAAACAGGAATAGAATTGCCTATATTAATTGCCGGCTCGAAAACAGCTATTTTACCTGAAGGCGGAATGAAAGTGCTGCCCTCTCGCTTGCCGATATAAACATTGTTGGCGTCTGCAAAGCGGAAACGATAACTTATCTTGTTGACAGCTACGTTTTTATTGTGGTTTTCAAGATAGGCCACTGCATTATAGCGCCCGGGAATAACTCGAAATGAACGGGCCCAAAGGACAGAAAGTTCATCCACCTGCGAGATGCAGGCTCTCTCGCAAGCGCCTCCGCAGTCTACGCCTGTCTCCGCGCCGTTTTGCTTCCCGTCCATACAAGAAGGAGCTTTATTGAAACGAGGAGAAAGCGTCAGAAACGCAAAACCGGCAAAAAGCGCGATAAAAACAGAAACATAAAAAATTTGCCGTCTAAAAGCCCAAGTCATAAGGAGATTGTAACATTTGTAACACAAAAAACCAGCGCATATTCATTCGCTGGTTTTTAAAATTAAATACTTTGTTTTGGCGGCTAGCTACTTTCGCTCTGAGAACTATCATCGCCACTACCGGTCTTGACTTCTCTGTTCGGAATGGGAAGAGGTATAACCCCGGTGTCGAGCCACCAAAACAAAACATTCAAGTACGCATCGCGAAAAAAAGCGATGCTGATGTTTAAATATTTAAACATTTAAATTTCAGCATGGCACAAAGTGCCATGCGCATGTGGTTTGCAAAGTTCTTAACAGGAATCGAAACATTAGTACTTCTCAGCTTAACGCGTTACCGCGCTTACACTTAAAGCCTATCAACGTGATCATCTCTCACGGTTCTTAACGATTCCTAATCTTAAAGCCGGCTTCCCTCTTAGATGCTTTCAGAGGTTATCCAATCCCGACATAGTTACCGAGCAGTGCCCTTGGCAGGACAGCTCGCACACCAGAGGTCAGTCCACTGAGGTCCTCTCGTACTATCAGCAGATCTTCTCAAGAATCAACGAGTGCAGTAGATAGGAGACCAACCTGTCTCACGCATCTATAATCTTGTTCTCCAACAAGATTTCTCACATTACTGCGAGGATTGGACTATACATTCATACTTCCACTAAAAAGTGTCAGTATGGCTGGTTTGTAGTCTCTACAAAGAAATCAAAATGTTTTTTGATTTCTTCTCGGTGTTGCCCGTACAAATTCAAGGACTTGCCCTGAGCTTGTCGAAGGGTTCCACCGAAAACCCCAGCTTTTCCATATATCAAATTGATACATAGCCGCCGTGATATTGCGCATAAATAAATTATGGCAAAATGGTTAATTTCGATTAAAACAGTTCACTTAAGTTCATTAAGTTCTTCCTCTGAGGGTTCAAACTGTCAAAGCCACAAATTTTGTGACCTTAACGGTCTGAACCCAGCTCGCGTACCTTTTTAATTGGCGAACAGCCAAACGCTTGGCAGCTTCTCCGCCGCCGCGCTAAGGTGAGCCGACATCGCTTGTCGACATTTTTCTCCCGTTACCGGAAGGATCGGACTATATCTTCACCCTGACAAATATTTTTATATTTGGAAGGGGTTCGGCGTGTTAGCATGAATTTTCTTCACACTCTGACCAGTTAAGGTCAAGTCTCTACAGGGTCATAACCCAATTTTATACTTCATGGATGGAATAATGTATTGATTAATTATTCCAAATAATTTGGGAATACTAGATGTCCTGAATCTTATTCGATAATATTCTTTATCTTTGTTTAATGTTCCACTTAATCCCATTTTTTCCAAAAGTCCCAATAATTTATATTGATCATCTTTTGAAAATTGTTGGGTATTAAGATACACATTATCTTCACTACATCTACTTCCATCATCCATAAACCACACTGCCAAACTTATTGGATCTAATACTAGATCAGGAATACATTTCTTTTTGTCTTTGTAAAACAAATCCATCATGTTTGTAAATTCAGGATGTTGTCTTGTAAAGAATCTATACGCTATTCGTTTCCCATTTCCATTTCTAGATTTTGGACCGCTTTGCGTTAGATTTTTTAGTAATCCATATTTCCATTCAACATATTCTTTTTGAGTGAAAGAGTGATTTACTTCAAGAAATGCATTTCTTTTCCCTTTTATTCGACGAATGTATCCGTCTCCTAAAAGGGTTCCAATAAGGAATGACTTTTGTAATTGAGTTAGACTTCCCGCGGTATTGACCATATATATAATTATATGGCGTCCACCGTTATAAGCCAAATTATTTTTGTATCGCATTACTGCGATAGGCACCCCGATGTTTTCTCAGTGTTTAGTTGAGAGTTAAGGTGCCGAACTCCGCCGTCGATATGAACTCTTGGGCGGAACTAGCCTGTTATCCCTAGAGTAGCTTTTATCCGTTAATCTTCCACCGCGTCTAACACGGGTGGTCGGTTCACTTAGTTCTGGTTTCCCACCTGCTTGAGATGTACCTCTTACAGTCAAGCCAGCTTGTGCCTATACACTATCGGCACGGTTTCCATTCGCGCCTAGCTGACCTTTAAACCCCTCCTTTACTCTTTAGGAGGGTACAGCCCCAGTAAAACTATCCGCCATATACTGTCTCAAAGCGTTTTTGCCGCTTTGGTTAGAACATGCCCTCAAAAAGAATGGTATTTCACTGTTGGGTAGATTTCAGCCGAAACCGAAAACATCAGACCCCTCCCATCTATTCTACGCAGTCCAAAAACATGCTCAATATAAAGTTATAGTAAAGCTTCATAGGGTCTTTTCGTCTAACTGCACTTAACCGGCATCTTCACCGGTATTGTATTTTCACCGAGCTGGTCCCCGAGACAGTTCTCCAGTCATTATACCATTCGTGCGCGTCGGAACTTACCCGACAAGGTATTTCGCTACCTTAGGACCGTTATAGTTACGGCCGACATTCACCAGGGCTTATATCACTCACCATGCCTCTCTTGCGAGAAGCACAAAGGCGATATTTGACCTTCTGGCATTGGTCAGGCATCACCCCCTATACATCCTCTTACGAGTTCGCAGGGAGCTGTGTTTTTGGTAAACAGTTGCCAGAGATACTTTCGCTGCGCCCAGCCCTAATTTTGGTCTCAAGAAAGAAGACTATTTTTTACTCTTTCTTTTAATTTATGTTTGGATGTACCATGATGCTTTAACTTCAACTCACGATTACTAGCATCTATCTTAGAACGATAGGCTTCAGCATATATCAATATCCATTCTCCATTTTTACGTATTGTTGAAGTTTGTTTATTATCATTATGCTCTTTCAGTCTTCTTTCTAGATTATTAGTTTTACCAATATAAATTTGTTTTGTCTCACTATGCTGAATCAGATATACAATAAACATATTTTAATTATAGCATTTGAGACCAAAATTAGGGCCGGGAAGCCTTATCCCGAAGTTACGGCTGCTTTTTTGCCGAGTTCCTTGGGGACCACTCACTCGTTCGTCTTGGTCTAATCGACCTGATCACCTGTGTCGGTTTGCGGTACGGATCCTATATTTATAAGTTTAGAGATTTTTCTTGGAAGCGTGCTTTGTATCATAGCCCAGCCCCGAGGAGCTAAGCTTTTCGCTTCTCTTTCATGCGCCATTTAAGGCACTCTGCGGATTTTCCTACAGAGCACAATCAAGACACGAACATCAAATCCAATAATGTGCGATACATACTACCCTCCGTCCTCCCGTCACTAAATACAGAAGTCAGGGAATATTAACCCTGTGTCCATCGAGTACGGCTTTCGCCATTCCCTTAGGCCCGACTAACCCTTGGCTGATTGACATTACCAAGGAAACCTTGATCTTTCGACGTGCGCTGTTCTCAAGCGCAATGCGGTTACTTGTGCCAACATTCTTACTTCCACACGCTCCAGAGTCTCTCACGAGTACTCCTTCACAGCAGAGTGGAACACTCTCCTACCGCTTGTGAACTTCATAGAGGAGACGTTTCTTCTCTATTCGAGAAAGAACGTCTCGAAAAACGATAAATCCGATGCCGGAAGCTAGCTGTCAGAATCGCCCCGCACGCCAATGCTAGACGACCTAACAGCTAACTCCGGCAAAAGAACAAAGAACAAAATGAAGGCGGTCGGCCTCCTACCCGTTGCGCGAAATCTCAAACCTTCGCACCCGGGGAGGCCGACCGCCAAACTCAAACAAAAACTATTTGGAGAAATTTTTCTCCTCTATGAAATTCACAAGCCCTCACATTCGGTACCATGCTTAGCCCCAATTATTTTCGACGCAAAATCTCTAGATGAGTGAGCTGTTACGCTATCTTTAAAGGGTGGCTGCTTCTAAGCCAACCTCCTCATTGTTTAAGAAACTTCACCTTCTTGTCTTACACTTAGCATGAATTTAGGGACCTTATATTGAGATCCGGGCTGTTTCCCTTTCGGCTAATGGAGCTTCGCCCCCATAGCCTGACTGCCGAACTTGGTCTCTGGTATTCGGAGTTTGATAGGTTCAGCGATCTTGCGACCTGTCCGAACCTTCCAGTGCTCTACCCCCAGAGAAAACATTCGACGCTAGCCCTAAAGCTATTTCGGAGAGAACCAGCTATTACCAGGTTCGATTAGCTTTTCACTCCTTACCACAGATCATCCGAAGACGTTGTACGATCTACCGGTTCGGTCCTCCATAAGTCTTTCGACCTACTTCAACCTGTCCATGGCAAGCTCACCTGGTTTCGGGTCTTATGCATCCTACTATTATTGCGCGCTATTAACACTCGGTTTCCCTACGGCTCTGTTGTTTTAGTCAACTTTGCCAGCAGACTGCATAAACTCGTTGGCTCATTCTTCAATAGGCACGCCGTTCCTCATCCGAAGACGAGGTTCGACTCCTTGTAGACATACGGTTTCAGGTCTATTTCACCGCCCTAATCGGGCTGCTTTTCACCTTTCCCTCACGGTACTAGTTCACTATCGATCTTTAAGAGTATTTAGCCTTAGCGGTTAGTTCCGCTGGATTCCCCCCGGCCATTCATGTCCTGGGGTACTCAAGAATAGCAATAAAAGAGATAAATTATTTTCGCTCACGGGACTATCACCCCCTATGGTGTCGCTTTCCAGCAACTTAAGCTAATAACTTATTTTTTGACTCCTCTCTAATTAAATAAAAACTGCTATCTTACAACCCTGCGCATCACGCTACGCGCGATGCTGAAATTTAAATATTTAAATATTGAAATATCAGCATCACATGCAATGTGATGCGCAGTTTGGGCTCCTTCCTTTTCGCTCGCCGCTACTAGGGAAATAAATATTTTTTTCTACTCCTCCTGGTACTGAGATGTTTCACTTCCCAGGGTGCGCGCAGGCTCTGCCCGCAAGTCAAAAGTTATAAAGTCAAAAGTTATAAAGTATTTTGAATTTTACTTTATAAACTTTAAAAACTTTCTACTTTATGAACTGCGCGCAAAGCCCGCAATGCGGGTTTGCCGCACTGGGTTTCCCCATTCGGAAATCTCCGGATATAACAGTTGCTAAACACTTCCCCGGAGCTTATCGCAGTTACGCCACGTCCTTCATCGCCTCTTAAAGTCAAGGCATCCACCGTACGCCCTTAAATTTCCTGTTAAGAAATTTACAAACCACATACGTTCGCTTGCGCGAACGCCATATTTAAATATTTAAATATTTAAATATCGAAGTTCTTGAGACCACCGCTGGTTTCAAGAACTTCACCTATCTCTCCAGAAAAGACTCTTCTCAAATGGAGGATAGATTTTAAATTTTCAAAGTGTCAATCCGTCCTCTCTTTTTAACGAAAAAACCGCCTTTCAAGGCGGCCGACAGACAAAAGAAAGTCTGCATTTAAGGCCGCCTTTTAAACTTGTTTTTCGTTATTACCATACTGATAGGTAGATATTATACTAAACTCAAAGTTAAGTCAAATATCCGTTCCAGCTAAAAATAAATGATACCCAACCACTACTGGATATTTACCAATTAAGGTACCGTGTTTCCATATGAACATGGAAACAAAAAGAGAGGTATTTGGGAGATATGCCGATGAGTATTACAAAGCAAGAATTACGAA
>JACPXJ010000038.1 GCA_016196605.1 Candidatus Nomurabacteria bacterium
TGGCCGGAGAAACTTTTATCACCAAGACTTTTTTTCAGAGTTTGGGCGCCTCTTTCTTCCTCGGGCTTGTTGCCTATATCGGTTTGAATATTTTTTCGCCGATTTTCGGCACGACCACTTTGCTCGGAGTATTCTTGCAGGGATTCCTTTCCGGAATTCTGGGGATTCTTGCCGCTATTTTAGTGCTTTATCTCCTTAAAAATGAAGAATTGCAGGATATTGTAAAGACTCTGCATACTAAATTCTGGAAAGCGAAAGTGGTCGCCCCATCCCAAGAGGGAATTTAAGCGTGTCGACCTGCCAGGTCGACACGCTTCTCAGGCTTTTGAAAAATAGGATTTTTCTGATAGACTGTAAATCTGTATGCAAGAAAGAGATTATTCAAAACTGCACCGCGGATTGGTGCTTAAATATTTTTGGCAGGTGGCGCGGCGTTTTAAGTGGCCTTTTTTTAACGTTATTATACTTACGATAGCTAATTCCGCGCTTGATGTGTTCATTCCTTTTCAATATCTAAAACTCTGGAATGTTCTCTCGGCTAACAATTTTACCGCTGTTTCGGAAGCTAAATCTATTATTCTTTTTGTATTGTTCTTAAACTTTTCCCGCTGGCTGATGCGCCGGTCGGGATCTTTTTCTCTGGCTTACTTTCAGGCAAACACGATGGCGGGGTTGAGGGAGCAGGCGTTCTCATACCTGATCGGGCACTCGCATTCATTTTTTGCCAATAATTTCAGCGGTTCCCTGACGCAGAGGATAAGCAAATACGCCAGAGCATTTGAGAAAATTACTGACAGGATTATGGCGGACGGCCTGCCTCTCCTGGTGCGGGGCTTGGGAACGGTCATCGCCATCTATACTTTGTTTCCTAAATATTCCTATATATTTGCGATTTTTTGTTTTGTATTTTTATTGACTGCGGCAATTTATATCCGCTACAAGCTCAAGTATGATGTTATCGCCGCAGAGGCGGATTCGAGGACGACTGGCGCTTTGGCGGACTCGATAGGCAATCATGCCTCCATTCAGTTATTTACCGGTCATCAGCACGAAAACAAGCTGGTAGGCGAAGTTATCCAAGACCAAAAAAGAAAGATAGTTTTCAATTGGTACCTCTGGGAGGGACTGCAGGCGATCCAGAGTTTTTATTCGCTCATTGTGGAATTTGTCATTTTCTGGTTTGTGATCGGCGATTGGAAACTGGGGTTGATAACCCTGCCGGTTATCGTCTTGCTGCAAAACTACCTGATCCGTTTGTTTGATAATTTGTACAGCTTTGGCGCCATCGTGCGCGCATATTACGAGAGCTTTGCCGACGCGGAAGAAATGGCAGTTATCTTGGACACCCCGTATGAAATTACCGACAAGCCGAAGCAAATGATCGAGAATGTAAAAGGGGAAGTGGTATTCGAGAATGTCACTTATGTTTATGAAAATAACAATTCCAAAGTTCTGGAGAATTTTTCATTGAAAATTCCCGTCGGGCAAAAAATTGCGCTAGTCGGCAGCTCCGGCGCGGGGAAGACCACTTTTGTGCGCCTGCTCATGAGACTATTCAATCTTAATTCCGGCAGGATCCTGATCGACGGAGTCAATATTTCCGATATTCCTCTGGCAAATCTGCGCGAAAAGATCGCTTTTGTGCCGCAAGATCCCGTCCTTTTCCATCGTACCCTTTTGGAAAATATACGTTACGGCCGGCGCACGGCCAGCAACGAAGAAGTTTTAGAGGCGGCGCGCCTCGCGCATTGCGATCAATTTATTGATAGCTTGCCTTTTCGCTATGAAACTTATGTGGGGGAAAGGGGAATCAAGCTCTCCGGCGGCGAACGCCAGAGGGTCGCCATCGCCCGCGCCATACTCAAAAACGCCCCGATTCTAATTCTCGATGAAGCAACTTCTTCACTTGATTCACATTCTGAAGCTTTGATTCAAGACGCGCTACGTACGCTCATGAAAGGCAAAACGACTATCGTCATCGCGCACAGACTCTCGACTATTCGTGAAATGGATAGAATAATCGTACTTAAAAAGGGAAAAATTATTGAGGAAGGAACCCACGAAGAGCTTACAAATAAAGCTGACGGGCTCTATAAAAAATTGTGGGATCTGCAAGCCGGAGGGTTCGTGAAATAAATAAAATGTTAAACACCGAGTGTTTAACATTTAACAAAAATATATGAAATTAGAAAACATACGAAACTTCAGCATCATCGCGCATATTGACCATGGCAAGAGCACTTTGGCAGACAGGATGCTCGAAATCACACACACGATAGAAAAGCGCAAGATGAGGGATCAAGTTCTGGATAACATGGAGCTTGAGCGCGAGCGGGGCATTACCATTAAAATGCAACCGGTGCGCATGGAATATACTCTTCCCCAACAAGGTCGAACCTTAAATACTGATCCCCAAGGTTCGACCTTTATCTTGAATCTGATCGACACTCCCGGGCATGTGGATTTTTCTTATGAAGTTTCGCGCGCGCTGAAAGCTGTGGAAGGGTCTATTTTGCTGATCGACTCGACGCAAGGCGTGCAGGCGCAGACTCTGACCACGCTCTCTATGGCGCGCGGAGAAGAGAATGAAAAAAAGATTATTCCGGTTATCACAAAAATTGATTCTCCGCTTGCAAGAATAGAGGAAGTAAAAGAGGAAGTAATGAAACTCTTAAATTGCAAAGAAGATGAAATACTCACGGTTTCAGGCCGCACCGGAGAAGGGGTACCTAATCTTTTGAAGGAGATAATAAAACGCATTCCGGCACCGACCCCCACCCTCCTCCCCCTTGGTAAGGGGGAGGTGCCGAAGGCGGAAGGGGTATTGCGCGCCCTTATTTTTGACTTTAAATACTCTAATCACAGGGGAGTGATAGTCTTTGTCCGGATATTAGATGGCAAAGTCAAAAAGGGTGATAATCTTATGTTTACGGTGTCTGATGAGAGATTTACTGCGCTTGAGGTAGGCACTTTTTCGCCGGAAGAAATTCCGAGAGATTCACTTTCTGCGGGTGAAATAGGATACATTGTCACTGGTATAAAAAAGCCGGGTATTGCTTCGGTTGGAGATACTGTAACGAAGACATCCAATCCTGCGTCTCCGCTTCCGGGCTACAGAGAGCCATTGCCGGTAGTCTGGGCCAGCGTTTTTCCAGAAGATGCAGATGATTTTGCAGTCTTAAAACAGGCGCTCGGCAGACTCCGGCTTTCTGACTCCTCTTTTTCTTACGAAGAAGAATCTTCTGGCTCTTTGGGCAGGGGATTTCGTTGCGGATTTTTAGGAATGTTGCATCTGGAAATTATTACCGAAAGATTAAAGAGAGAGTTTGATTTGCGTTTAGTCATTACCACGCCTTCTATCATCTACGAGGTGATTTATAATGATGACAAAAGGGAAAAAATTTATTCGCCTTATTTTTTTCCAGACGATAGCAATATTAAAACTGTCTTTGAGCCATGGGTAAAGGCAAAAATCATAACCCCTTCCAAATATCTTGGAAATGTTATGCAGATACTTTTCGACCATGAGGGAGAAGCGGGAGATACGGAAAATTTCGACCGTGCGTCGTCAAAGGCTATGACGGCGGCGCGAGACAACCGCTCATCTATCTCCGTTACCATGCCGCTCCGTGAGCTGATGCGCAATTTCTTTGATGAACTTAAAAGCACAACTTCCGGCTATGGCTCGATATCTTACGAGCTTGCGGAAATGCGGGAAGCAAACGTAACCCGTCTGGATATATTGGTGGCTGATGAAGTTGTGCCGGCTTTTTCTAAAGTCGTTTCAAAAAAAAGAGTGGAAGTTGAGGCAGAAGAGGGAGTAGTAAAGCTGGAAGCGCTTTTGCCTCGGCAGATGTTTACTTTGAAAATCCAAGGCAAGGCCTTGGGGCGTATTATTTCTTCCCGTACCTTATCTGGCATGAAAAAAGACGTCACGGCGCATATGTATGGGGGAGACATCACCCGAAAAATGAAGCTCCGGGAGAAGCAAAAGAAAGGCAAGAAAAAAATGAAGGAGCGCGGACAGGTAAATATCCCGCAGGATGTTTTTCTAAAAATGATGCGGTCGTCTAAAAACGACTAGTTATAAAGTTAAAAGTTTTAAAGTTCTTAAAGTGGAGAGCGAATACAAATGCATTTTTTACTTTTCACTTTATAACTTTCAACTTTCTACTTGATCTGAAAGATCGGAGAATACAGCAAAATCATGCTGATGATTATAAGGATGCTCACGAAGGCCCAAACGAACTGAATTTTTTTCTGGTGTTTTTTGTTAAAAATCATATACTTATGGTAGCACATCCATGCGAAATTTTCAACAAAAACGCGGCTGGAAAAATATCATATATTCAAGGCCGGTCTTGGGGATTTTGGCGATTTTATTGTTCGTTTTTGTCTGGACAGTATTTCGTTTTATGGGTAAAATGCAGATAACCAGAGAAAATAGGATAACAGCTGAAAATAAAGTGACGCAGTTGGGGAAAGAAAAAGAGAAGCTTTCATCCGATATCGCAAAATTGCAGACGAATGCGGGTGTCGAAGAAAGTATCCGAGATAAGTTTGGCTGGGCAAAAGAAGGGGAAGGATTGATTGTGATTTTAGATAAAAAAAATCCAGAAGAAGTCCCTAAAAAAGAATCAAATAGGTTTTTTGATTTTTTCAGGAATTGGTTTAGGTAGTTTGTGCGGGATGCGAGAATCGAACTCGCGTCTAATCCTTGGGAAGGACTCATTTTACCACTAAACTAATCCCGCATATATGTTAAACACCGAGTGTTTAACATTAATCTATCCAATCCAACTCTTCTTTTAATAATTTGGCCGGACTCGTTTTTACAAAATCATCATACTCTTTGTGATTTTCAAATTGCTCGCTGATTATATCAAGAACTAGTAATCCTTCAAACCTGTTTTTATTTACAAAATCCTGATAACTTGACCATGGATAACTGCTTTCTTTGTTTTGCCATTCCTTCAATTCTCTTGGATTTCTGTGAATATATGCGGACAGGTATAGAAGCTGGTTATTGTTTTTTACATGAACTGCTTTATATGGTCCTTGGAAAAGATGACCTGACTTGTTGTATTTTGTGTTGTAGTATTTGGTATAACTATTCAATACTCTTTGCATGTATCTAGCAATGCCATTTTCTTCAACTTCTTTGATGATCAAATGGAAATGGTTTGGCATTAAAACGAACGAAGTTAATTCTACGAATCTGCTGTTAATTATTTCTCGCGTAGTCACACCTTCAATGTTAAACACCGAGTGTTTAACAAATGATTTTACTGGGCGTCCGATATTTATAAATGTGATAGGGGATTGAAAATATAAAATTAAGAAAAGAAATCTCACTCGATCGGCACTATCATGAAAAATTAATTGCTTGTTTACTCCACGATTAAAAATATGATAATACTCACCAGGCGCTATTTTAATATTTCTCATAGAGCTATTATATACTTTAATTTCAAACTGTTCAACACTCGGTGTTTAACATGTTGAATTTCTTGCGGGGGGGGTAATAGTAGTAAAATATAAGTAGTTATGGATCAAAACAACGAACCGGGGAAAATAGTATTTGAAGGCAGAGAGTTTCAGCGACCCAGCCAATCTTTTGAAACGCCACCGCCGAAAATCGTAGAGTGGGTTATTAAATATTCCGGCGGAGCAATTAAAGATGAAAAACAAGCAAATTATGTTTTGATTGGATTTGTGGCTCCTCTAATAAAAAAATCCCTTTCGTACCTGCTGTAGGAGTGGAATACTAACTTTAGCTATGAACTTTAGCTATGAACAATAAACAAAAATTTCATAATACTTCTAGCGGTTTCACCCTCATAGAACTGCTTGTTGTTGTTGCGATTATTGGACTGCTTTCAAGTATTGTGTTGGCTAGCCTAAATTCAGCCAAAGCAAAAGCGAGAGACGCGCAACGAAAAACTGCATTACGACAATTTGCTACTGCAAATGAATTGCTTCGCGATACAGGTTCGTATGCTGTTACAGCTGGATGGCTTTCGAATTGGGTGCCAAACAGTAATCCCTTAGCACCGACATATATTTCAATACTCTCTACAGACCCTGGCGGAAATGGAGGTGTTGGTTATCAATATTGGAGGAAGGATTATCCTGGATATGCTTGTATGACTTTAAATATGGTTGATAAATACGCCTTTTATGCAAAACTAGAAAATCCATCAGCCTCTGACCTACGTAATAGATAATAAATAAATGATACCCAAATTAAACTGAATTTTTGGCGAATTTTGACTAAAATTCTGTAGTGCCGTGTTTCCTTTGTACATCATAAAGGATTTTCTTCAATCTATCAATCTCTTTTTTCATCACCAGC
>JACPXJ010000033.1 GCA_016196605.1 Candidatus Nomurabacteria bacterium
AAAATTCTATATTTATTTTTACTTGACTTTTGTTTTCATGTTGATGTATAATAGCCAGATCACTACGAGAAGGCTGCATATGGCTCTTTGCCTTATGCGCCCTTTTCATTTATGGGGTCACATATTCTATTTTCACTCTTTCTCTGTTAAGAAATAAAATAAACTTTTTTTCCGGCGTATTGAATCTTTTTAGCAGAGCAGAGTATTTGTTTTCATTTGGCACGACCAGCATTTCAAGTTTCTTTCTTTCTTGTAAAAACTCTATTAAGCAAGCAAAATCACCATCACCCGAGACTATAACAGCTTTATTGTAATTTTCAAATTCAATAGCGGCAGAATGCAAAACCAGTTCTGCATCACAGTTGCCTTTCACTGTTCCATCTTTATATGCAAGAGTTGGTTTGAAAATGCAGACAAATCCAGCGTGTTGTAGAAAAGCGTAAAGACTTTCATTACCTTTATTATATCCGATAAATAACAAAGCTTTTTCAATACCGAATTTATTTCTAAGCCAAATTCTAAATTTTTTCCAATCAATTTTCCAACCAAATTCAAGAATCCCCAAATGAACATTTTGAGCATCTATAAAGGCATAATTTTTTTTTATATCTTTCATAGGAGTTAAAATTCTATATTTATTTCCCTGTTGGTCGTCTGGAATATTTTGTCTCTATTTTCAATTTCTAGCCGCAGACGCGAAGTGCCGTGCTGGCCTTTCTCTACTTCTAGCGGCATCAAATTCTTTCTGAAACTTGTCAAATTTACCAGGGTGTCATTGATAAACCATCTCCAGAGAAGCGATGGATGCAGGGGCTCTTTCGGCGAGATAAAATACGGCGCCGCCTCCAATACTTCCCTGCCATTTATTTTGTGATCAGCGAGAGATCTGTCCCAGAGAGTTCCTAAATCAGCATCGTTTTTATAAAACAATATTTTCGGCTGGCTGGCTCTTATGTTTATGCTTGCCTCCCCCTTTGATCTTTGGTCTAGGGTCGAAGCTATGACGCTGACGGTGTTTGAGTTTTCCAGATAATCACTCACAAAGGTAAAGAAGTTTTTACCATAGCCCGAACTGCCAGTATCGTTGGTGTAGTCTTTTTTCCAAAGATAAGTCATATTTTTCGGATCCACAAGCCCGCCACTCCTGCTTGTTCTTATTTCCGGCATAGCCACCACTTTTATTTCGCTATCGGCTGATGGCAGCGCTTTGCCGCGATAAAAAGGAGGGACATAAGAATCATTTGCCTGCCATAGAAGAACTGTTGCCGAGGGCCGCAATGTTATCCTCGTTTCGACTACCCCATCCGGCAGGGCTATGGTGGCCACCACGTCGGTTTCACCGCCTGCGGCCGGAGCGGCGGTAGAGAATGACTTTTTGCCGATTCCCGAGCTGGAGCTTTTGCCTCCGACAGACCAGGAAATCATCACGCTATCCAGATTGTAGGTGTAGCTATTTAAAACTATAGTTGTCTCTTCGTAAGGTTCCGGATTAGAGGGTGAAATGTCGACTAAAATGCTGCTAGGCGAAGCCGCATCTGCGATTGTTCCAAAAATAGTGAGTGACACCATTAGCAATAAAAGCTTCAATTTCATAACCAAATTATAACATTTATTTTTACTTTATGAACTTTACAACTTTAAACTTTATAACTCCCAGATAGCGCCTCAGGCGCTATCTGGGTAGCTTCCTGTTCCTCTTTGGCTTTGCGATTGAGAAGTATTTGCGATGGGTCGGAAGTAATGATCTGGTCTTCCGTATATGACGAAATAATCTTTATTGCTACATGCTTTAAGCCGGCGAAGAAGATCCCCTCTCCGACGTTTGATTCCAAAAGCAGGTATTTTTCCTCATCGGTTAGGTTGAAAGTTTTTTGCAAAATATCAATTGTGGTCGGTGATTGTTTTAAGAGCAGCTGGATGGAAGAGTTAGTGATAATAGGAACACCATATGGGGACTTCATGAAGTCTGCCGCATCCTGAGTAATGGTCGAGAGACCCAGATAATATTTTCGCCCGCGCTTGGCAATAGAGTAAAGGAAAGACGCAGTGTCTTCGGACTTCATCATCCACCAGGCCTCATCTACGACAAGCAGGCGTTTTTTAAGATTTTTGCGTATAGAATTCCAGATATGATGCATGATTATATACATTGCGACTGGCTTGAGCTCATCCTCCATATCGCGGACGGAAAAGACGATGAATTTTTTATTTATATCGACGTTCGAAGGGCGGTTCAGGAATGTTGACCATGAACCCTTCGTATATTTGGATAGTCGGGCAACCACGGAATCGCTCCCTTCCATGCCAGAGAGCACCATTTCAAAATCTGACAAGAGCGGGGGCTCGATACTGGAAAAATCAGAATCCGGGGTGATATCTTTGATAGCGTAGGTTTCGGAGATAGCCCGGTCCACCATCGAGTCCTCTTCCGGGGTGAGACCTCCCAGCATCAGCCGAAAGAGGCCGACTAGATTTATAATATTGGAGCGGAGAACATCTTCAGCCGTTTCCCCTTCGCGTGGTATTGGCAGGTCGAAAGGGTTCATGTGATGTTCGGAAGAAAGTGAGATATTGAAATATCTTCCGCCGACTGCCTCCGACAGAAACTCGTATTCCTTTTCCGGATCGATCACAATCACATCGATATCGAACATCAACGATCTTAAAATTTCGAGCTTGGTCGCATAAGATTTTCCCGAACCCGACTTGGCGAAAGTTACCGAGTTGTAATTTTCCAGACTGAATCTGTCGAAGATGACTAGGGAAGAGTTGTGCCTATTTATGCCATAGAGGATTCCTTTGTCGGAAGTAAGGTCGAAAGAAATAAACGGAAAAACGCTGGAAAGCGGCTCGGAATTCAGTTTTTGGTGAATATTCAAAAGGTCGTTATTTATGGGGATAACGCTTTTAAAGCCGTCTTCCTGCTGGAAGAGCGCCGGCTTAATATAGATCAGTTTTGATTCCAGCATGGATTTTATTTCATTTTCCAGCTTGAATAATTCCAGCTCATTGTCAGCATAAATGGTTATATAAATTCCCACGTCGAACATCTTTTCCTGCGCCTGGATCAGGTTATCGCGCAGGCCTTCCAAGTCCTGATAAGCGGTGTCCAGCATCGGATCCCGGACCATGCCCTTCGCTTCGCGCACATTGATCTGGCTCTGCACTTCGGCGACTTTTTTCTGGAATTGCCGCAGCATCTGGGAAGTATCAATCGGATGGACAAAAATCGAGATGTCGAAAACTTTATCCAGGTTGATTATCGGGGAGAACCAATTATCGGTCAGAAACCGGGGATAAGATATTATAAAAAAGGTGCGAGCTATTTTATCGCCGAGATTTATTGATTTCGATTCTATTTTAAGGGCTGATGGGGCGATGATATCCTGGAGTTCGAGGGAAGCATTCTCATATATTTGCTCTGGCATCACCGGCAGGATGGATGCCTCTGCGCCTTCTTTAACCCCTCCTTTTTTCTTAAATAATTTGTCGAAAATTGCCATTATATTAGTTGAAAGTCATAAAGTTCATAAAGTTATAAAGCTGAGGATGAATTATACATTAATTTTGTTATTTTTGCGTTTACTTTAAAACTTTCTACTTTTCACTTTATAACTAGCAAAATTAAGCTTCCAGCTTAATTTTGCCTTCTGTCTCTCCGGGATTAAAGACTTTGTAAAATACTTCCACGATTTCCTCTGTGCCCAGCTGGACTGATTTTATGCCGCAGCGGGATAAGCCCTGCTCTATCACACTGACCCTTTCTTCCAGCTGAGATTTTTTTTCCTCAAAGTCTTCCTGATTTGCGAGCTTTATTTCTTCTTTGCTTCTTCTGTTAAACAATCCTTTCAATGTCCCGGAATCCGACTTGAAAGCGGAATGAGTATAAGGTATCACAACAAAAAAAGTTTTTGTCATGATGCTGACGGAATCGGTGAAATTCCTTATAAAATCTATATATTCTCTGGTCTGCAATTTGAGCAAAGGTTCGCTCTGCACTTTTATCCTTTCCTCCAAAAGCAAAAGATATGGGCGGATGTCCAGCCGGCGGCTCTGCACGGAGATCTGCACGGCGAAATCCAGGGTGTTTAAGAAACTCTGAAACTGAAGAATCGTGGCTTTTTGTTCGTCTTCGGATTTTAGCGACAAATTCACCGAGTTGGCCAAAATTATCGCCCTCAAGCTGCCGTCTTTCAGCGCGATTACGCCGTCGCGCACCTCCTTGATCGGCACAAATTCTTGGGTTGCTTTTGCTTTTAATGCCATATGGAGTAGTTCATAAAGTTATAAAGTGGAAAGTTATAAAGTTGATGTAATTTGTTTTGCATTGTTTTATTTTACTTGATGGACTTTAAGAACTTTATAACTTGTCACTGACGTTCTGGTGTTTCTGCAAGTCCAGAACGTCTAGACTCCAGGCCAGATCACGCAGCTTATTCGCGCCAAGTCGAGACGATCGCTCTAAATCTTCTCTTGGTTTCACCTTTAGCGTTTCCGCATCTTCGGCGGATCGCCGTTGAGGCGATTTCTTTCTTTTCCATATATAGAGCTTATCCTGTATAAGATAATTGAATCCTGCCTCAAGCATATTGACGAAAGGCTTGTTGTTGGGGCGATAAAAAGTTAAAGCCAAAGCAAAGCCTGCGACCGCTAGAATCGGGATTGCGCCCCAAAATAGCCCTAAGAGCTTGTAAAGCGTAAAACACAAGCCCGCCCCCCCCGAGAGATAGACGAATTGCTTGAAGGTAAACGGGCCGAAAATCTTGTCTTCTATGTCTAAAAATTGTGGTACCTTAAACTGCATACAGTTTAGTTCATAAAGTTATAAAGTTTGTAAAGTTCATAAAGTTAAAAAATAATACTAATTAATCTAAAGTTTTAATAAAACCCGACAATAGTTTCGAAATTTCTAGGGTTAAATCGTACATCTTTCTAAAATCCTTCTCAACAATATACCTTAGCTCTAAACTTAAGTTTAGCATAGATCTTACTTCACCAGCAGAGCCCTTCGCGATGAATAGAAAATTCTTCAATTCTTTGTTTGTTCTTCTTTCAAATCCCTCAGCAATATTATTCATGATTGAAACAGAAGCCCTTTCTATCTGGTTTTTGAAACTAAAATCTTTGCAACTTCTGAATGCTATGTAGGTATGAATTGTTAGTTCTTTTCCTTTTTGCCAGGCAATTATGTCCTCAAATTTTTCTATCCGCATTACTTTATGAACTTTATAACTTTTCACTTTATAACTCACTCGGGAATCTCTCGATACGGGTCAATTTTAGGCACAGCATTTGGCTTACTGCTCGGTGTCAGGTTGTCCAGCGTATGCTCTGTCTCTATTTTCGGTATTTGTACAGATGCGGATAACTTTTGCGCCAGTATTGGATGTTCTTCTTTTTCATTCGTAATTCGTAATTGATCATTCATAATTTTATTTATTGCTCCTGGCTTTTCGATCCTATTCAGCATTTCCTCCC
>JACPXJ010000034.1 GCA_016196605.1 Candidatus Nomurabacteria bacterium
ACTATGTCTTTACCTAAACAAATTTTTTCATTTGATTTACAAGAATCTATGTCGACATATTCTTTCCAGCTGGATTTGGTCAACTTGGCGGTTAAACCGCCAAGTGGTATTTTGTCATTTAAGTTTACATAAACGCTAGAATGTAAAAGATATCCGTCCGAATCTATATACTTACTTTTAAAAGTTCCCTGAAATAATGAACCTGATCTCTTGTATTTCTTGTTGAAATACCAAGTGTATCCTCCAAGCAGACGTTTCATAAATTCACTTATCCCTCCTTCCGCGACCTGCTCTAAAATAAAATGGAAGTGGTTCGATAAAAGATTATACGCAATAAATTTAACAAGCGGTTTTTTTATTTTGTCTTTTTGAAAACTCTGTTCATATAAACTCCCGACTGGTTCAATACAATTAAATGCAGACATGCTTTCAAAAAATCTATCCAGGTCTTTTTGGGTAGAAAAGATTTTCCTTTTATCAACTCCTCTATTGTAGATGTGATATATTTCCCCGTTTTCTAATTTTATTTTTCTCATAGCTAAAGTATAACACTTGGCGGACACTTGGCGGTTAAACCGCCAAGTGGGTTGCAATTTTGCGGATAAGTAGTAGTATGAAAACACAAGTAAATATTATTAGCAAAGCATGGATTTAGGGTAACCTTTCGAGTGTAAGTTTCTTCGAAAAACCTAGACCTTATATCCGCGCAATAAGTTTATTGGCGGATTTTTTGTTTAAATTTAATTATTTATGGCAACAGAAGAAACAACAGCAGAAGAAAATTTCGTAGAAAACCCGGTGCTGAAGTCGATCGTTGATCGCAGCATCAACAAGCCGGAAATTGACTCTCTTGTGGAAGGATCAGTCATCGGCGTTAAAAAAGCGGCAGTTTACGTAGACCTCGCCACATACGGAACGGGTATAATTTACGGCCGTGAATTTATCAACGCGAAAGACATCATAAAAAAGATAAGCCCGGGCGATATCATAAAGGCAAAAGTCGTTGAGACAGAAAATGAAGACGGCTACATCGAGCTCTCCCTAAAAGAAGCCAAGCAGGCGCTCACATGGAGCGAGGCGGAGAAAGCCATCAAAGACAAGACAGTGATGACTCTCGAAATCAAAGACGCAAACAAGGGAGGTCTGATCTTGGAATGGCAAGGGATTCAGGGATTCCTTCCAGCTTCCCAGCTCAAAGCAGACCATTATCCCCGCGTGCTTGATTCAGACAAAGACAAGATATTGAAGGAATTGAAAAAGCTCGTAGGTCAGCAGATTTCCGTCATGATTATTTCTACCTTGCCAAAAGAAGGCAAGCTGATCTTCTCTGAAAAGGACAACAACCCGGAAGAAAAAAAGGAGATACTGAGCAAGTACACGATCGGTCAGGAATTGGAATGTACTGTCGCCGGACTTGTAGACTTCGGAGTTTTCGTAAAGCTCGAAGACGGACTCGAGGGCTTGGTTCACATTTCTGAGCTCGACTGGGGTTTGGTTGAGAATCCCCGCACTATGTTCAAGATCGGCGAAAAAATCCGCGCCAAGGTGATCGAAATCAAGGACGGAAAAATATCGCTATCTATCAAGGCGCTCAAGGAGAATCCTTGGAAAGAATTTGAAGGCAAGCTAAAGAAAGGCGACATCATCAAAGGAGTCGTTATCAAGTACAACAAACACGGCGCGCTCGTCTCGATCAAGGAAGGCGTGGCTGGACTGGTGCACAATTCCACCTTCCCAAGCGAGGCAAAACTTCGCGAAAAATTAGAACTCGGCAAGAATTACAATTTCCAAATTACCCTCTTCGAGCCAAAAGATCAAAAGATGACCCTGGTGCATCTGGAATAAATTCTTCTGTACCGATAGTATTCATAATAGATATCACTTGCTCGGCATATCGAGGCACAACTGAAGGCGGATTATAGGCACGCAGAATTTCTTTAGTTGTTTTATCATCATAATGATGAGCGGTGTTAGGATTGTTCCCTCCTAAATTCTTGGCAATTATTTCAATCGCTTCTTCATGGGAATCAAAATTGATCTTGCAAGACCCCCATCCGAAGGCGCTAAATTTTGCTTTTTTACAAGCAAACTTTCCGCCGGTGGACTCTCGGACAGCGATAGCGGGCAGCAATCTCCAGTCCAGATTATTCTTTTCAGCTTCCAGAACCATTTTCATGCCCGTGCCTGCGAGAGGCATGCCACGGTCTTTGAAATAGCCATCGATGGCTTCAGCTTTTTGAGTTCTTTCTTCCTCTGCTTTTTCGATTATGATATTCTCTTGTGCTTCTAAATATACATAAGGCGGAGTATTTGCAATATTGATAACAGCTTGCGAGATAGGTCCCATAGTACTTGCTACGGGTGCTCCCGACATGGTTAAAGCTGGTAAAATAATAAATGACTCCACGTAACGTATCCATTTTTTATTGTTCATAGTTCGATTTTACTCACTATGACCCTGAGTTTTTCGAATGGGTCATAAATTAAAAAACCCTTATTAATAAGCCACATACGACACATGTGCCTATTACTAAGGATACATGCGCATGATAACATATTTCGGATTAAATGTCAATAGTTAGACCATATTTGAGTTAAATGTCAATACAGAAATAACCTTATTTTATAAGGGTAAAAACATCATCTATTATTTTAGATGCTTCCCCGGCTCCCATAGTTACAAATACGTCATTCCTGCCTAAAGGCAAGGTTTTAAGGAAATGTTCAGCTGATTTGGAATCAGGGAAGGATTTAGCGCTACCTCCTATGGCGACGGCCAGCTTTTCACTCGAAACACTCTCATCTTTGGCTTCTCGAGCAAAAAAAATAGGCAGAAGAAATATCTGATCTGCATCTTTAAAACTCTTCGCAAAATCATCAAATAGAGCTTTGGTCCGACTATAGAGATGGGGCTGGAAAAGCACAGTAACTTTCTTTTCAGGATAAAGCTCTCGAAGCGCCTGCAAGCTTGCTTTTATTTCTGTCGGATGATGGGCATAGTCATCGTATACGATAGTTCCCTCTTTCGTCGCCCCCTTTTTTTCCAGCCTGCGCCAGGTGCCTGAAAATTCGGCGAGAGATTTCATCGCTTTATTTTTGTCTATCTTGAGAATATCTGCCACAGCCAAGGCTGCGGCGGCATTCATGCGATTATGCTCTCCCGGCACGGAAAGTTTAGGAACTTTTCCAAGATATTTTTTATAATCCGTAATTTTATTCTTACTTTGTGAAAGAAATTTATCAAATGCGCTCTGTATATCCGCCAAATCTTTATAATAATCCAAGTGGTCGGCCTCGATATTAGTGACAACCGCAATAAACGGATGAAAATTCAAAAAATGCCGATTATATTCGTCCGCCTCTGCCACTAAATATTCGCCGTTTCCACCTCTAAAATTACTCTTGAATTTTTTTACAAAAGAACCTACGATACATGTGGGATCTAGGCCGGCATCAATCAAAATATTTGCAATCATGGCGGTAGTGGTAGTTTTGCCGTGGGTGCCAGCAATAGCTATGACTTTATATTCTTTTGCAAATTGACCGAGAGCCTCAAAATAAGTAAGAACTGGCTTGCAAGTTTTTTTTGCTTCCTCTATAATCTCCGGTCCGCGAAAATCCCAGGCATCGCTATAAACATATAGATCAGCATCAGGCAGCTTCTTGAAATCTTTTTTAAAAATTATTTTAACTCCTTCTTCTTGCAGAGTTTCCAGAGTCTTTCCATCCTCTTCATCATTTAAACCCGAAACGATCATATCTCGGGATAGAGCCATTCTAGCTAATGCCGAAATGCCGATGCCGCCGATACCGATAAAAAAAACTTTTCTCGCACTGAGTATTTTCGAAGTGTTAATTTTTGATAAATCCAACTGCATCATTTCAATTCTTTTACTATCTCCAAAAATTTCTCTCCCCTATCATATTCATTATCAAACATGCCAAAAGAAGCGAACGCTGGACTGAAAAGCAGTACATCTCCCGGCTTCGAAAGAGAGTAAGCTTTTTCGACTACATGCTTCAGATCCTTTTCCACGCGCAAGGAAATTTTCAATCTTTGCAGATCTGGCGATATTCTGTCAGTTCCATTGCCGGGAATCAAAACTACTTCCTTCACATATCGAATTATATATTTATATAAATCACCAAAACTTAAATTCTTATCCGAGCCGCCCATAATTAGAACGATATTTTTCTTTACCGAATTGCCGAGAGCTCGGAGAGCGACAGTCGTGGCATCCGGAGTGGAAGAATTTGTGTCGTTATAAATCTTTATGCCGTTTACTTCTTTCACTAGCTCAAGCCGGCCCGGAGAAGATTTGAAATTTTCTACCGCTTCCTTTGAAGTGTCGTCGGAAATGTTTAGAGATCGAGCCACAGCAAGTGCGCAGGCGATATTCTCCAAGTTGTGTTCCCCCTTTAATTGAATATTCCATCCTTTCGGAATATCTTTAATGTCGGTATTTACTATCTTTCTTTTTGGACCCCTTATTCTATCCTTCATTGAAGTTCCTAATACTAAGACGTCGCTTTGCTTTTGAAACTTATATATAAAATATTTATCAGCAAAATATTTCTCCATGTCGTTCTTGTAATAATTCATATGGTCCGGCATGAAATTGGTAAATACAGATACATTAGGAGAAATTTTCGCTTCGCCGAAGCCTTGCAGCTGCCAGGAAGAAAGTTCAAAGACCACAATATCGCCGTCTTTTATTTCCTTGAGGAGCGGTAAGGCCGCCATGCCTTTGAGATTTCCTCCTAGATGCACTCGCATACCACTTTTCTTTAAAATTTCATAAATAAGAAGCGTCGTGGTGCTTTTTCCTCTCGTGCCAGTAACTCCAATGATTTTTGCTTTTGGCGCCAATTTTACGAATAATGACTCATCCATTTCAATCGGTATTCCCTTTTGTCTTGCATGCAGTATGTATGGAGAATCAAAAGGAGTACCCTGACCCTTTAAAATAAAATCCCTATTTTCAAAATCCTCAAACCTATGCCCGCCGAGAGCATATTTTATACTTTTGTATCCTTTAAGTTTTTCGATCGAGAGCGCTAATTCTTCTGCGCTTTTTAAGTCTGTAACTAGCACTTCTGCTCCACATTCAGAAAGAAAAGTAATATCCCCAAGCCGCTTCCCTAAAAGCCCCAGTCCCACGACGGTTACCCTTTTTCCCTTAAAAAATTGCTTCCACTCAGTCATAAAATGATATTAACACAAATAATAAATTCGAAGGAACTTGTGAAGGTTCGACCTTCACAGTATAATTGAACCATGAATCGAAATCATGATTTCTCAATTGACGAATATTATCACGTTTACAATCGAGGCGTAGATAAAAGAGTGACATTCCAAAATAAATACGATTACCATCGTTTTATGCTCTTACTTTATTTTTGTAACTCAACTGAACCCGTTGACATGGAAAAAATATTTCGGAAAGGTCGAACCTTCACAGATATATTTAACATAGAAAAAGGTAGATCATTAGTAGCAATCGGTGCTTGGTGTTTAATGCCAAATCATTTTCATATTCTCCTCAAAGAAATAACAGAAAACGGGATAATAAAGTTTATGCAGAAATTAACTACTGGCTACTCTATGTATTTCAATAAAAAATATACCCGCTCCGGTTCTTTGTTCCAAGGAAAATTCAAGTCGGAACACATACAAGAAGATCGCTACCTGAAATATATTTTTTCTTATATTCATCTTAACCCAATAAAACTTATTCCCGAAGAATCAAAATGGAAAGAAAATGGTATCCGAAATAAGCAAGTAGTCGAAAATTTTTTGAAAAATTATGAATATTCTAGTCTAAAAAACTATATAAATAGTGACGCTGAATATGAAAACATCTTGGATAAGAAAGTTTTTCCAAATTATTTTCCAACAATAAATGAACAAATCGAAGAAATAGAAGAATGGCTTAATTATACAGAATCAGCTGTTGTGAAGGTTCGACCTTCACAGAAGTAATTTTACTAACTTATCTTTGACAGAAAATAAATCTTGCTCGGATTTTATAACCCAAAAATCGTCAAATTCTGATGTGTCAGGCGGTTGCATTCTAGTTCTCTGATTAATAATCAGAGCATTAAAATCTTTAGAGGTTCTTAAAATATTTAAAGACCGATTAGAATTTTTCGCTCTATCAAAAAGTACCTCTTCTGGAAAATCAAAATATATTCCTATAACTTTATAATCAAATCTTTTCGATAAATCTAAAATGAACTTTCGCCCATTTTTATATACGCTCCCATTCGAAAGTATTATTGCTTGACCTAAAGATAAAGCAAATTCTACAAAAGATAGAAAAGTTCTAAACTTTAACTTTAAATTGTTAAATAATTTAGCATGTTCTTCATTATCATTTTTTCGTAGTTCAGGAAATTTTTCCTTCATAAAGGCGGCAATGGGATCAGATTCAAGAACTAGCATCTTCCCTAGTTCATTTTTTATTTTTTGAGCTAATGTTGTCTTGCCAGAATACGTTTTACCGACAAACATTACTAAAATTTTATTTTCTTTCTTCATGCGTGTTTTTTGTGAAGGTTCGACCTTCACAACTTATTATTTAAACGCTCTCTTTAACTCCTCCATATCATCAAAATGGTTCTTGACCCCTTGGATTTCCTGATAGTCCTCGTGGCCTTTTCCGGCGCACAATATTATATCTCCTTTTCGGGCTAACTTTGCGGCTTCTTGTATTGCTTCTCGCCTATTTGAGATAGTTTTGACCTTTTTTAATTCTAGAGGAGATAAGGTCGTCTTCATTTGCTCTATAATTTTTTCCGGATCCTCGCTTCTTGGATTGTCGGAAGTAAATATGGCAATGTTGGAATTTATCGCCCCTATTTTCCCCATGATCGAACGCTTGAGAGGATCCCTGTCTCCCCCACAGCCAAACACAGAAATTATTTTTCCTTTCTGCGGAAGTTTCTGCGGAAGTCCGACTTCCGCAGAATTGATCTCTTTTACCGCCAAAAATATTTTTTCTAATGCATCCGGAGTATGAGCATAGTCCACAATCACCAGAACATCATTTTTAGATGTGAAATGTTGGAATCGCCCTTTTGGCGGTTCTAGATTGCTTAAAATCTTTTTTACTTTTTCTTTGTCATGTTCCAGTAAAACTGCCGAAGCATAAACAGCAAGGGCATTATACGCATTAAAATTTCCTAAAAGTTTAGTATCAAGTTTTTCGTTAAAATCAGCCTTATTTTTAAAACCATAAGTATATTTTTTCGCCTGGATTCCCTCTAGTATTTTTAAACCATATTCGTCATCAGCATTTGAGAGAGCAAAAGCCGAACTGGGCAACATTTTAAAAAATTTCTTCTTGGCGCCAAAATAATTGTCAAAATTTTTATGATAATCCAAATGGTCGTGGGTTAGATTGGTAAAAATTCCGCCAACAAAATTTATTCCAGCCACTCTCTTCTGATCGAGCGCATGTGAACTCACTTCCATAAAAACATATTCGCAACCTTCGCGCGCCATTTCTGCGAAAAGTTTAGTGAGAGTTACAGAGTCCGGTGTAGTCATGGTAGACGGCACTACTCTCTTGCCGATGATGTTTTCCACAGTGCTCACTAGTCCTGACTTGTAGCCAAGAGCGGTATTTATTTTATATAAAAGCGTAGCCGTAGTCGTTTTGCCATTGGTGCCCGTAACTCCGACGATCTTTAATTTGCGTGACGGATAGCCATGCCGCACCTGTGCCGCAAAAAGCTTTACCGCCCACCAGATTTTCTTTATTATTTTTTTCATTACTATTCTAAAATTTTAGATTTAACTTCGATGGTGCGGTCCATGGTATTTTTAGTCACAGATTTTATGAGTTTATGAATTTTTCGCAAAAAGTAAGCCATAAAAATCACAGCGGTAAGAAGCAGAAAGAAAAGGACTTTAAAAAAGAAATACGGCCCGCCTAGAAAACTCGGAAAGTCAGTGAAGCCTAAAGTAAATAAGATTATTAGCGAGGACAAAGTAAGAATCGCTGGAAGAAAAAGCAAATCCATAAAGAAATCACTGGCTTGCCCGCTCGCAAACTTGCCAGGATTCTCCTTGGCTTCCTTTGCCATTTTTCTAATTTGTAAAACTCTAAAAATCATCATTTGTTAGTTGACTAACGCCTTTCGATGCTGCGGAGCGTTGATCATGCCGCATTTTTTCCACTTGTAGACTTCGCCGGTTGCAGGGTTGATCGCTCCGCAAGGACAAGGATCATTTCTACCAACTTCTTTTTCACCTCGCAAGGACAGTCCTTGCGAAACTGTGTCTTTTTTCCCGCCAAGTTTGCTTGGCTCTGCATGACTTACAACTAAAGTTTGCTTTGGTGCGTTATCATCCTGCTTCGCCGGTTCTTGAATAGTAGTTATCAGAGAAAAAACTTGTTCCTTGAATGTTTCTTCCATTTGCTTAAACATGGCGAGCCCGTCTTTCTTGTACTCCACGATCGGCTCGCGCTGGCCATAGGCGCGCAGATTGACTGAACTGCGCAAGTAATCCATCGCTTCCAGATGTTCCATCCAAAGATTATCGGTAGTATAAAGCGCGATGCGACGAACAACTTCTAAAAGCGCTTCATCGCCTAATTTATTTCTTTTCTCTTGTACTATTTTCGCTGATCCGGGCTCTATATTTTCTTTCCATTCTATAATATCTTTTATTAATTTTTCTATTCCCTCTTTATCGGCCATTAGCATTTTCTGCCTTCTTTCATAGATTATTTTACGCTGATGATTCATGACATCATCGTATTCTAGAGTATGTTTGCGAGCATCAAAATGAAATCCCTCGATTTTCGCCTGCGCGCCCTCTAGAGTTCGCCCGATAAATCGATTTTCGATCGGTTGGTCTTCCGGTATGCCGAAACGCCCCATCATATTTTTTATCCTGTCCGATCCGAAAACCCGCATTAGGTCGTCTTCGAGCGAAACATAAAACTGCGTCTCGCCCGGGTCTCCCTGCCGGCCGGAACGTCCGCGAAGCTGGTTATCTATTCTTCGAGCCTCATGGCGTTCTGTACCCAGTACAAAAAGCCCGCCGATGTTTTTGACTTTTTCATATTCCTCCTTGGTATGAGGATTGCCGCCGAGCTTGATGTCGATTCCTCGCCCCGCCATATTGGTCGCGATAGTCACCGCTCCCCACTTTCCGGCTTGAGCGATAATTTCCCCCTCCTTTTCATGATTCTTGGCATTCAAAATAACGTGAGGCACGCCCTCTTGTTTTAGGTATGCGGAGAGGAGCTCATTTTTCTCAATTGAAATAGTACCGATCAGAACCGGTTGGCCTTTGGAATTAATTTCTTTGATTTTTTTCGCGATTGCTTTGAATTTCCCTTTCTCATTCTGGAAAATAAGATCGTTGTGATCTTTGCGGATTATTGGACGGTGAGTGGGAATGACAATAACATCCAGATAGTAAACCTTTAGGAATTCTTCCGCGGAAGTGGCCGCCGTACCCGTCATGCCGGAGAGTTTTTTGTAAAATCTGAAATAATTCTGGAAAGTAATCTGCCCGGCAGAGCGAGTCTCTTTCTCGATTTTGACTCCCTCCTTGGCTTCGATCGCCTGATGAATACCCTCGCTCCAGCGCCGTCCCGGCTGCATGCGTCCGGTAAAAGGATCCACGATGACGACTTCGCCGTCTTTGACCACATAGTCTTTATCTTTTTCGAAAATTGCCTGCGCCTTTACAGCCGTTTCGAGATGATGCACATATTTGATGCCTTTTTCGGTGTAAATATTATCCACGCCGAGAAGCTGTTCGGCCTTGGTGATGCCAGCGTCTGTCAAAGTGATCGCTTTCAATTTTTCATCTACCTTGTAGTCCTCTTCCCGTTTGAGCTGCCTGGCGATTTTGTAAAATTTGACGTAAAAATCTTCCGAATCTCCGGAAGCGCTGGAAATGATAAGAGGAGTGCGCGCCTCATCGATGAGAATCGAGTCCACCTCGTCCACAATGGCATAGTGGTGACCTCTTTGCACAAGACCGTTTATGGTTGTTGCCAGATTGTCGCGCAAATAATCGAATCCGTACTCGTGATTGGTACCATAAGTAACATCCGCGGCATATGCCTCTTTTCTAGTGGATTCTTTTAAGAAATCATAGACAACCTTAAACTCGCCGACAGTGTCGCGCTCTTCGTCCTCTTCTTTATGTTTGGGATCGTATATATATGAAACATTGTTAGAATTTATCACGCCGACAGAAAGACCGAGAAAATTGTAAACTTGCCCCATCAGAACCGCGCCGATTCTAGAAAGATAGTCGTTGACTGTGACGATATGCACCCCCTCGCCGGTAAGCGCATTCAAATACGCCGGCAAAACCGCCACCAGCGTCTTTCCTTCACCTGTCCGCATTTCGGCGATTTTACCGGAATGCAGCGCCAGACCTCCGATGAGCTGCACATCATAATGCCTCTCGCCTAGATTTCTCTTGGCAGCTTCGCGCACCAATGCGAAAGCTTCTGGCAATATTTCTTCTAGAGCTTTTGTTTTGTCTTCCGACTTGGCGATCTTTTCTTTGAATTCTTGCGTTTTTCTAGGAAAATCAGCATCAGGAAGCTTCGAAATTTCCGCTTCTAAAGCGTTAATTCTTGATATTGTTTTTTCTGCATTTTTGATGAATTTGGTGCTTTCGTTGCCGAAAATATTGGTTAAAATGGACATAAAGACATATTATCATAAAACAAAAAATCCTCCGAATGGAGGATTTTTTGAAAAACTATCTTCGTCTTTTAGCAGTCTTTCTCTTCTTAGTTGCCTTTTTCTTTCCCTTATTGACTGCTCGCTTTTTTTTCTTTGCCATAGTATTTAGAAATAAATTTACTAATATAGTTTTGCAATAAAAAGACGACCAAACATTTTTATCGCAGGAACATATTAATTATCCCGCATATGAGTACACAACACAATATTTTTTTATAAAAAATGTGTATAACTCCCAAATTTTTATTTACGGAGTAAATTTAAAATTTGAGGATCCTAAGCAAAGTCGAACGATAACCAAATAAAAAAAATTATTTTCATTTGAAGCGGGTGATGGCGAAACTCCAACATATGTGCCTATGTGAGTGCGACCACCCGCTACAGATGAAAACAATTTCAAGATAACTCCAGATATTGTATCATAAATATATTGTCGGGCCTTCGCCATGCCGAAGCTGGCTATGTCCTCGCGAAGTCGGGCCGTCCGGAATCGAACCGGATCTACATCCTCCCGAAGGATGCGTACTACCGGTATACTACGGCCCGTGTGCCGAGGAGGAGATTTGAACTCCTACGAGATTGCTCCCACTGACTCCTGAAGCCAGCGTGTCTACCAATTCCACCACCTCGGCTTGACTCCATTATACCAGATGGTATGGTAAATGGGGGTAAATGGGTAAATGGGGACAGCCACCATTCTTTCTAAGAGCCTTTGTTGTTAAGGCCTATTTTTTCGGTCTCCCTGGTAACTTTAAAGTTGATTCAAGGTGATATTTTAATACCATATTATCAACCCATCGCCCTCTGCCATATGGTACATTTTTGTTTACTGAAATGCGAATAATATTTAATGAGTCTGGATTTTCAGCAGTATTTATCCAATTCAGATAATCATCGGGTAGCTGGAAAGATTTTTGATCAAGCAGTTTTTTCTGTTGCGCTGTTCCATGAATGCGTCGCCATGCGCTCCCCCACTGCCAATCTTCGCAAGAGCGTGCAAGTTTTGCGCGCACAGCGTTACGTTCAACATATTTTATAACTGCAAAAAGATAATCGGCTCTGTCAATGATAAAAGATTTGTAACGGCCTTGATATAAATGCCCACTACCATTTGTATTAGTGCGCGCATGAACTTTTCTGGTGTGCGCATTGCTTAATCGGTGCACAAATAGACCAAGATCTCCATTTTTCCTTGGAAAAAGCACTAAATGAAAATGATTTGGCATCAACTCATAGGCAAGAATACGCATATTAAAAAGTTCCTTTGTCTCAATTAAAATTTGCTCAAAAAGTTCATAATCTCCATCTTTATTGAAAATTTGGAGACGACCATTCGCGCGATTAATTACATGATAAATTTCTCCTCCTACATCAACTCTTGCATTGCGTGGCATAGGTTCATTGTATCGTTTGCTATTCCTAAAAACAATGGTGGCTGTCCCCATTTCTCCCATTTCTCTCCATTTCTCATCTGTCCATTTCCTTAACTAATACGCAAAGCTGGGGGGTTTGGATTCGGACCAAAATAGCCTCCTTCAAAGGGAGGAGTCCTACCGTTAGACGACCCCCCAGCTTTGCGGACAAGTCATTCATAATACTACTATTTTTTATGATTTTTTCCAATTTTTGTGTTTAAGTAATTTAATACTCCTCATTCCCCACCACACTAGCATACTAGTATACTGATATCATGTACTAGTACATAGATACGTATTTGTATACGTATATGGGTATGTTTCTTGGTACGTAACTATTTTTTCCCAAGGATTTTTATCAAAGCAAGCTCAAGCGGCAGTTCGGCGATAAACGCATTATCCATATTTTGATATTCTTCCAGCAGTATCGCCAAAGTAGAAGAAGTAAACATGTGGCCGGATTTACTTGCCCCGTTTGAAGCCGAAGGCTTTCGTTCGGGGTCTTCTTTTACTAAATCCTTCAAAAATTTTAAGTCAGTCTCTGATAAATCCCCCATCATCTCTTCCTTCAGCTTTGGCGCATAGCGCAGGATTATCGCCATCCGGAACTTTTCGATTATAAGCTTGAAGTAAAGTTTCATATCTAAATTTTCCGATGATGCGTTTTTGACGGTCGCAATTCCCTTCTCAATATTTTTTTCAGCGATGGCGGAGATATAATTGTTCACCAAAATTGTTTTCGGCGCTCCAGTTATCGCTTCTACATCTTCTATTTTTATTTTCTTGTTCTTTTTGTCTTTTCCGGAAAAATTTAAAACCTTTTGCAGCTCGCCTAACCCATCACGAAATGATCCGTCGGCTAAAATAGCGAGAAGCTCCGCCGCGCTGGCATCCAATTCAAAACCTTCGCTCAAAGCCACATTAATCAGCATTTTTTTACATATTGCGTCTGAGGCCTTTTTGAAGATAAAAACCTGACAGCGGGAAATTATCGTCTCCGGCACTTTATGCAGTTCTGTAGTCGCCAAAATAAAAATGACATGCTTGGGCGGCTCCTCTAGAGTTTTGAGCAACGCCCCCCAGGCATCTTTTGAGAGCATATGCACCTCGTCTATGATGTAAACTTTGTACTTTGAGTCAAAAGGCAAAACCCGAGCTCCGTCGCGCAATTCTTTGATATCCTCAATACCTCTATTGCTAGCGGCGTCTATCTCGTACATGTCATTGGCGGATACGCCGATATCCGCCGCAAAAATGCGAGCGACTGAAGTCTTGCCCGTGCCGCGCGAGCCGACGAAAAGATAGGCATGAGAAACTTTATTTGCTTCTATTGAACTTTCCAGAACCTTCACAATATGGTCCTGCCCTAAAACTTCCTTAAAAGTTTTAGGCCTGTATTTGCGATAAAGGGCTAGATCATGCATAATATGCTTAAACTATTTTAATGAAGCGAGCTCTAAAGCTGCAAGCGCCGCCTCGCCTCCGACATGTATCCTCTTTCTGGCTTGTTTTATATTATTGACCGTCAAGACTCCAAAACCGACAGGGACATCGTCTTCGAGCATTACTTCCAGGACTCCTTCCTGCGCTATCTTACAAACATAATCAAAATGGGGGGTCTCTCCGCGTATTATACACCCAAGTGCGACAAGAAAGTCATATTTTTTTGTCGAAGCGAGCTTATGAAGAGCGAAAGGGAGTTCGACAGAGCCAGCCACACGGATAACCCTGATATTTTTCTCCAGCATCTTGCATTTTTTTAGAGTCTGAAAGACTTCTTTAAGAAGATTGTCTGTAATTTCACTATTCCAACGGGCAGCAACGATGCAACCCTTCAACTTGGAACCGTCTAGATATGTATATGTTTTATTTCTGACTTGCATATTTAGTAAATATATCAAACTCTACATTGACCATGTCCCCCTTCCTTTTTTCTTTTAAATTAGTGTGCTTGAGAGTATAAGGAATAATTTTCACAATAAAAGAATTAGATAGAACTTTCGCGACTGACAAACTTATGCCTTCGACTGCGACAGACCCTTTATACACTAAAAATTTCTTAAACTTCTTGCGGGGCAACTTTATCTCAAAAATCTTTGAATTTCCCTCTGTTTGTATGCTGGAAATCGTGCCTCTTCCATCGATATGTCCTAGCACTATGTGCCCGCTCATTCTATCCCCCGCTTTCATTGACTGTTCTACGTTTACTATATCACCTTTCTTTAGAATACCTACAGTGGTAAGTCTGATAGTCTCAGGCATATATTCAAAAGAAATACTATTACCAGCTTTCCTGGCGGTAGAGCAAACGCCATTCACATTAATACTTTCTCCCATTCTTACTTTTTCCAGGTTATTTAAAACAGATACGGAGAGTCCGCCCTTCGTCCGTTCAAAATTTTGCACTTTTGAAGTTTTAGAAATTATGCCTGTGAACATATCTCCAAATCCTTTTTTATCTGAGTAATTAATTCTTCTTCTGTGTCAAATTTCCTAAATTTTCTCAAAAACTTTTCTATTTCAAAAACCGCTTTTACCCCATAGATCTTGCCTATGTAGTTGATCAAATGCGCTTCAATCTTTGGCAGGCCCCTTTTATCTAACGGTCCAATTACAATCCCCGCTTTATATGTCAAACATCGAGTGTTTGACAGGGATAATCTTACTCTTCCAGCATAAACTCCAAAAACCGGCTTTTCTTTCATTCGTAAAAAATTCCTCCTGCTTAAATTTATCGTCGGAAAGCCAAGTTTTTTGCCATATCCGTCTCCTCTCATAACTTTGCCAGAGATTTTGTAAATCATTTACTTACTTAATTTTATTTTCAATTCTTTCAATTGCTCATCTGAAATCTCGGATGGCGAATCCATCATTGGGTCTCTGCCTTCCCCTGTCTTAGCAAAAGGAATCACTTCTCGGATATTTATTTCATTTTGCAATATCATAAAAAAACGATCGAACCCCCAAGCTATGCCTCCATGCGGCGGAGTGCCAAGAGAAAATGCGGTCATCATGTGTCCAAAATTCTTCCTGATATTTTCTATTTTATGTCCCATTATTTCAAAAACTTTCTCTAGTGCGGGTCCGTTATGGTTTCTTATACTTCCTCCGCCAACTTCACTACCATTCAATATTATGTCGTACTGAGTAGTATAAATCTTTTCAATATTTTCTTTTTTCATCAGCCAATCCAAATGCTCCGGCAAAGGCCTAGAAAATGGATTGTGAGTAAATGTCCAACCACCTTCTTCTGTTTTTTCAAAAAACGGCCAATCCACGATCCAGCAAAAGGCCAGCAAATTTGGATCATTTTTATCCTTTCTAATATCTGGTTTGTCTACCCCATATTTTTCCATTGCTTCTTTATGTGGAATTCTGGGAAAAGGAATCTGTTGAATTTTTTTCTCGGGGTAAAGTTTTTGGACTAATTCAATAAATAATTTTTCATTCACTTGCATCACGTCCTCCATTTCCACAAAAGACATCTCGAGATCAAGCTGAGTAAACTCCGGCTGTCTATCTCCCCTTGTGTCTTCATCGCGCATACATCTGGCAATTTGAAAATATTTTTCTACTCCTCCGGTCATCAGAAGCTGTTTGTACTGTTGAGGCGATTGGGGAAGTGCATAAAATTTACCAGGATACAATCTGGCAGGCACTACAAAATCACGCGACCCCTCCGGAGTTGATTTTGTCAGTATTGGTGTTTCTACTTCTATAAATCCTTCGTTGCTCAAGAAGTCCCGAATAAACTTTAGCACTCTATGACGATTGCGGATATTTTTTTGCATCCTGTCCGTTCGCAGATCAACATAACGATACTTCAATCTTAACTCTTCATTAACACCCGATGTGTCTTCATTCACAGCAAAAGGCGGAGTTTCAGACTCATTCAATACCTCGATACCTGTAACTTCCAGCTCAACATCGCCGTTCAAAACTCCTTCCTTAACATTTTTTAGCGGACGCTTGTTTACATTGCCGGTAATTTTCAAAACCCACTCCGGCCTGATAGTTTTTGCTTTTTCAATAACTTCCGCGCGGCTCGGCAATGCTACACACTGAACCTTGCCAGTCATATCCCGCATATCAAAAAAGACCATTTTCCCCTGATCCCGCCTGACATCCACCCATCCGGCGATAACCACTTCTTTGCCTGTGTGATCTTTTAAGTCCCTGATATAGACGCGGTCTTTCATGAAAAGTATTTTAACATATTGAAATAAATTATGCATATACTATAATTGAGAAATAATGAATAGAGCAACTTGTTCTGTTTTGCTTTTGTTGTTTTTTATTTTTCTAATTTATCCCACATATACTCCTGCTGCCACCCTTGATATCACTCAGATAAATTTTACGAGTGTTCCGCAGACAATAGATATAGACGCTGTTTCGGCGCGACTCACGACTCAAACCCAAAATGCGGAAGGGACGTCAGAGCAGCTCGATACCAGCGGCATGATTCTGGAATTGAGCAGTTCATCGGCGACCGGAGTATTCTACAACGCCAACGCATCATCCTGCACTACTCTTCTCACTGAACCTTTCAGACTGACCATGAGCAATGGTTCGGCTAATAAGAATTTTTGCTATAAAGATTCCACCGCCGGCACTCATACTCTTACCATAACCGCAGAGGGTAAATCTTGGACTGCGGCTGTGCAAAATATCATCATAAATCCACCTCCAGACACAACTGCGCCGACCATCACTCTTACCGGAGCGAATCCGCAAACCATAGAGGTGCACGGCTCGTATTCCGAGCTCGGCGCGACAGTAACGGACAATGTCGATACTAGCTTATCCGCTACGATTGACATCAGCACTCTCAATATGGATGTGCCTGGGAATTATTCCGTTAAATACAATGCGACAGACACCGCTGGCAATCAGGCAACAGAGGTAATAAGAACAGTCCAAATAGTAGACACTACTAAACCAGTCATAACTCTAACGGGAAGCAGCACAATAAATCTCACTGTTGGCGATACATACACAGAACAAGGCGCCACAGCAAGCGATAATTATAATACTGGATTGACTGTTACCATTGGAGGCGATAGCGTGGACACGACGGCAACCGGAACTTACACTGTGACCTACGATGCAGTTGATTCTTCCGGAAATACTGCTGATCAAATCACCCGCATAGTCATATACGGACCCGTTCCAGCAAGCAGCGCCGCCGGATCCGTGGTATCAGGTGGAGCAATATTGCCTCCGCCTCCTCCTCCGCAGAATAGCGCTCCTATTGTTGCGCTTCCGACTATCTCAGAAAATTCGACTAACCCTAACCCGGCGGAAGCTAATTTAGCACAGACGACCCAAGAACAAACAATACTGACACCCCATGTTGCCCTCGCTGATGAAAATGTTTCGTCTGCAAAGAATCAGCCAGCTATTTCTAAAAAAGAAAAGCCAGCAATTCCGCTCCAAACAAATATAGAAAATCAAATATTACCCGAAGCACTTGCCGCGGAAACAATAAGTGCTTTGCCTAACGACACATCCTCCAATACTGTTTCTATCGTTGTCGGAACTATCTCCGCAGGAATTCTTCTAGCTGTTTGGAAACTCAAATTCATGAATTAGCTTTGTAAAATAAAAACCAGCAACACGAAGTCGCTGGTTTGTAAAAGCGGTGGGCCAAGCCGCATTAGGCCCTAGAACCATTCCTCGAAACCACATTCATCAGCACCCATCCACATGTGTATCACCTCCTTTCGGGTATCCTTATTTACTCTGAATTACGAAACTCCCAATTTCCCCTAAAATGAGTTAGAATACAAAAAGCACCGTGAGGTGCTTTTTGTATGAATACTCATATTCAACTACACTCTAATATTCTAGCAAAAGTTAAGTTTTTCTCAAAACAACT
>JACPXJ010000037.1 GCA_016196605.1 Candidatus Nomurabacteria bacterium
TCTCCAAAATCTGATTTTTCAGATCTTTGGGAACACTGTGTATTTTGTTAGACATATGCTCAATTAAAATTATTGGTATATTCGACTAGTATACCGCTAATCTTGGTTGAAAATGTGTCTTAAATTTGGGGTACCGGTCAAAGAGGATTTTCTGAATGCATAGAATTCTCCTTGATCAAGTAAATGGAATGTGTTTCCCATTCCAGGTAATGAAATATCACATGAGCGAGGTGTAAATTGGTCATCTAAAAATAGAACATGTTTATTTGTTAGCACAACCATCATTGGACCATCTTTTGAGTCCGTCATGTTTATTAATATTCCTGAACCACTTGCACGAGCTTGAACATTATTTGTATCAGAATATCTCCATTCACATAGAACGTAAGCTACCTTTGGTCTCCATTGTTGAATAATTGAGGGAAGGTCTTTTTCAGTTTTTGGAGCTGTTACTTCTTTAACTATAGTTTGTTGAATTACCTGTGGCTTTTTATTTTTTAATGCTTCCACTTCTTTCTTTAAAATTTCAAGCTCTAAATCTTTTTGTAATTGTGTTTCATCTTGAGCTTTCTGTTTACCATCTATTTCCGCTTGAGTAGCCACTTCTTTTTTAATTTTCTCTGCTTGATAATTTTGGTATTTTTTTACCCCATAATATCCACCGCCTCCCAAAACTAAAATACCTACAATAATTGCGATTAGAAGTGGTATTTGAATAAATCCTTTCTGATTTCCCATTTATCCACATAATAGCAAAATTATAGATTTTTTCAAGGTGTATTGCTTATTTTGACAAGCCTGAATTTCGCTTGAATTCAGGGTTTGCTATATTGACATTGGTTTGCTCTTGACTGTAATTTTTAGTATTATATAGGTATGTCTCTACATAGGAAAAAGTACCAAAATGCTGTCCTGTACTTGTGCCAAAAACTAAAAGGTGAAGTGCGGGGGAAGAAAAAATTGGCGAAATTATTATATTTTGCTGATTTTGATTTGTACGAAAAAATTCAAAAATCAATAACTGGAGATGTATATAATGCACTCCCTATGGGGCCAGTTCCTTCTGCGCTAGAAGAAATCACTAAAGAAATGGTTAAGAGTAAAATTCTTGGAATTAAGCAAGTTGAGGAGCGTGAGGGATACAATGCAACAGAAGTTTATAAATGTCTTACTGAACCAGATTTATCTGTTTTTGATGAAGAAGAAAAAAAAATGCTTGATCGAGTTGTGGTCAAATACGGTCATTTGAACGGAAAACAATTAGAAGAATTATCTCACGCAGAAGCGCCATATGTTGGTACGGAATTACGAAAAGAAATTCCGTACGAATTAGCTTTCTATCGTGGTACTGAATTTTAGTGATTTATGATTGAATTTTTCTACCACGACGGCATTGAGAAAGAAATCGTCGATCTAGAGCGACGATTTCGTACTATACGCGATGGACTAGCTTCTTTTGAAAGATTGTGTGAAGTTCAATTTAATCCTACAACCCCTAAACAAGTTATTGCTCCAGCTAAATTACATCGCGTAACTCAAAATGATATTTGGACACTCTGGAAAACAGAACTCGTTATTCCAAATTCTGGATTGAGACCGAATCAGTGGCCAAGAGTTTGGTTTGTTGTAAAAGGTGCCATTATAGCTTTTTTGTGCATTTCTTCTCATGTTGATAATTATAACGATGAGGACATTAGTAACGTCGCTATTTCCAGAGTGTCTGATTTTTTCTAGCCCCACCCGAATTTCGCCGAAAGAAAATGCCGAAGCCCGCGCGGATTCCTCCCCAGACCCCTCCTCCGCGCGGGAGAGTCCTTCACTCCGCCTCATTAGCCCCAGATTGATTGTGGCGGAGTGCGTTTGCATTGCGTGCCTCGCATCGAAAAAAGTTCGTGCAAAGTGTATAATTAGTTCACATGGCGAGGAATGCAAAAAGAATTTTGGTCATAACTATCGGAATTATTTTCGTCGTTTTTGGCTTCTTGGGCTTGGTACTTCCTTTTTTACAGGGAATTATTTTCCTAACGATTGGCATAATTTTACTATCTCTTTGTTTTCCAAAAATCCGTTTTGGGATAAATAAACACACTATCCGCTATCCCCGATTATTTAGAACGGTAACAAAGATACAAGGATGGGTGATGAAACTAACTGGAGAAATCTAATTGGCTCTCTTTTCTTAAATTCTATTTTTCCACTCCTCTTCCTGGCGCACTAATAGTTTTTCTTTGCTTTCTTTATCCAGAAGTATTTTCTCTACCGTTCTCTCCATACGCATGTCTTGTGAACCCTTCACTAAGATTAGATCGTCTTTTTTCACAAAATTCTCCAAAAATTCGCCGGCTCCCGATGAATCAACAAATTCGAAAATGTTTTTTTCCTTCATGCCTTCCCCGATAGCCCCCTCCATTATTGATTTTGCTCTCGGACCGACAGTGAGTAACACCCCTTTTTTGCCCAAAATCCGCGCCGCAACAACGCCGATATTTTTGTGCGCTTCCCCAGTGTGCCTGCCTAATTGAAGCATATCCCCCAAGACCGCAATTTTTCTCCCCTGATTCTCCTTATTTTCCTTGTTTTCTTTGGTTTTTACTTCTCCTAGAGTTTCTAGCGCGGCCCTGCAAGCAGTCGGCGAAGAATTATATGTATCATCAATAATAAGGGAATCATTTATCCCTTTTAACAGCTTCATTCGTCCCGGAGAAACATCATATTCTTTGAGCGAATCTATGGCGGAAAGTACATTGAATTTTAAGCCCGATGCAAGAGCTATTGCAGCTAAAGATGCATATACATGATTTTTGCCAAAAACGCCACCTATGGAAACGGGCAGACTATTACCCCCCGCATCTATCCTAAAAATGACCCCGTGAGGCGCGCCGCCTCTATCGTATAAAATATCGGGAGATGATCCTGTAATATCTGAACCTTCCCTGAATCCATAAGTAACAGTTCGATGCTTCTCTTGAACGCCATTTTGCATAGACAGCGCATCTTCGTCATCAGCGTTTATGACCAACAAACCCTCTTTTTTTAAAGTCTTGATGAGCTGGCTTTTTTCTTCAATGAGCACTTTGCGTGAATTGAAAAATTCTATGTGCGCCGGCGTCTCGCCTATCGCAGTGATGATGACAGCGTCGGTTTTAAGCCAAGAAGCGGTTCGGCGAATATCGCCCGGCTGGCCGACTCCTACCTCAAGCACCAGCCATTTGGGGTATTTGTGAGGAGCAACAAAGAGCCATAGGCCCTTCAAGATATTTTTCAACCAGACAAAAGGATTATTCCATCCATTTGGAACTCCGAGTATAGTGAGAGGCAAACCTATCTCGCTGTTGTAACTTTTTTCACTTTTACGCACATGAGTGATGCCTGACAAAACAGCGAAAACAGCGTCCTTGGTGGAAGTTTTGCCCACAGAGCCGGTGATGGCTATAATTTTCGGCTTATATTTCCTGATCACCAAGCGCGATTCTATCCGCAGGATATAAGCAACTAATTTTTTTAAAAAAAATTTCATTTTTTTATACTGATAAACTCTGATTTTAACCGATGGACACGGATGGTACATCAGTGTTGATCAGATTTTTTTCAGTTTCATCTGTAGATAGCGCTTTAGGCGCTATCTGTCCGGAGGGATTTCGTAGTAATTCAATAAGAACTTGGTTATATCCAAAAATGGCTTGGACCAGGTAGTCGCCGCGTACTGCACGCCTTTCGGGTTTACCGCATAAAGAAGGACGATGAACTCCGGGTCATATGCCGGAAAATATCCGACAAACGAATGCGTATGCCTGTCTTCATAGTACCCTCCGGCCGCGCTATCCGCAACCTGCGCTGTTCCGGTTTTAACTGCCACACTAAAATGTTCCAGCTTTGCTGTTCCGCCGGCAATGGCTTCATCCATAACTTTGACGAGCATCCTTGTTATCTCTTCACTGGTCTCGGGGGTAATTTTTGCGCGCTTCACTTCCCGGGTTATTTTCTTAGAAACACCAGTGTCATATTTTATTTCTTTAACGATATGAGGCACAACTAAATTTCCGCCGTTTGCGAGCGATGAGAACGCCCGGATCAGGATTATCGGCGAAATTGCTATCCCTTGTCCGAAAGCGGCATTGGCATATTCGATTTCTCGGGGACTATCTAGATTGGAAACAAGTCCGCTCGTCTCATTAGGCAGATCGATTCCAGTCTTTTCTTTTATGCCGTAAGCAAGAAGATACTCGCGAAGCCGTTCTCTCCCCAGCTTCTGTTCGACAAAAACCATACCGGTATTGAGAGACTGACCGAGGACAGTCTGCATGCTAGTGCCCGGACCACGGCCCATCTTATCGAAATTAAAAATTTCTTTTTTTTCTACTATTACTGATCCTTTGTCGTCATAGGTTGAGTCCGCCGTAACTGCTCCCGCATCAAGCCCGGCCGCCATGACCAAAGGCTTTATCACCGAGCCGAACTCTAAAACATTTTCAACCAGCGGATTGGAAAAAACAGCGATGTTTTCCACTTCCGAAAAATTATTAGGATCGAAATCAGGCTTTGCTCCCATGGCATAGATAGATCCGTCCGCCGGATTCATAATTATTCCCCCGACAGAATCCGCCTGATAGCTCTCCTTTACTTCCATAAGTTTTTTCTCCAGAAAGCTCTGAACAGTCGGCTCAATCGTAGTTATCACATCTCCTTCGGATATTTCTTCATTAAAAAAAGTTTTATTTATATTTGAAAAAACTTCCGCAAAGAAATTGATGTACGGGCTGCCTTCGTCCCTTCTTAACTGGTCGTTCCATTGCCGCTCTAAGCCATATCGCCCGCCTAGCTCTGATCCCTTGTACCCGACAAGACCAAGCACATGAGATGCCAAGCCGCCGCCCGGGTAAAACCGCCACTTCTCTTTGAAAATGCTTACGCCCGGAATTTTAAGCGCGGCGATCGCGTCGGCTTTTTCTTTGGAGAGATGATTGGCTACCTCTTCGTAAGGGTCATTTACCCGGGCGGCCTGCCAGATGAAATCGTCGTGATGAATGGGTACAATTTTATTCAATTTCTGATAGACGTCCTCCGCATCGCTTATTTTGCCGGGGTTTATGGCAGCCTTGAATCCAGATGCCTGCGTGGCGGCCGAAATTAACTGCATCTCGTCTCCTTTCCCTTTTTTTTGAAAAAAAATAGTGCCGCGCTCATATATATCCCCCCGAGGCGTAGAATACTGCCGGTCGGCAGATTCGGAATAAGCGCCCCCATGCACTATTTGCACAAAAAAAAGCTTGGCGACTAAGACAAGCGCGAATAAAACCACACAAGCGAGAACAATTCTGGATCTGAAAATAAAACTATAAGTCATTTGGACTCATCATATCTCCTCTAGGCTCTACATTAAGACCGATAGATTTTCGAGCTGTAAAAATAGCTTTAGTTTCCTTAAAGCCGAGAGTTTGGGAAAGAGTAAAATCAATATTATTCCATAGAGACAAATATTCAAGTTCTAAATTCCCCACTTCATTTGAAAGAGCGAGGGCTTCTTTCTCCAGACTTCGGCGTTCCACGATATTGCCAACCATATTGCCTAAAAATAAAATATAAAAAATTGAAAGCGCAAAAAAGGACCAAAGAATAAAATTCAAGGCGATTTTCTCGATGTTGTTGTTTATAACGCTTACGCTTCTTATGTAAGTATTCAGTTTTAAGCTCATTTGTTTCATATTTTTTCTAAAATTCTTAATTTAGCGCTTCTGGATCTAGGGTTATCTCTTATTTCCTCTACGCTAGCTCGAATCGGCTTCTTTGTAATAATATTCGCAACTCTATTCTCTTTTCCGCCCGAGGCGGATCCGCCTTTGGCGGAAAAAAATTTTTTTACAATCCTGTCTTCCAAACTGTGAAAAGAAATCACTGCTATCCTTCCTTCTTTTTTTAATAATTTGAACCCTTTTTCTAAACCTTCTCTCAAAGCTCCTAACTCATCATTCACCGCTATCCTAATCGCCTGAAAAGTCTTGGTGGCAAAATGGATTCTCCCCTTATTCTTTTGCCTAAACTTTGCTGGAATCGCTCTTTCAATGGTAGCTACAAGATCGAAAGTTGTTTTTATCTCCTCTTTCAATCTCCTTTCCACTATCGCCTTGGCAATCCTTCGCGCCTGGCGCTCCTCGCCGTAGCCGTAAATTATGTCCGCTAAACTTTTCTCCTCCCAGGTATTTACAACGTCATAGGCCGTAATATCCGAGGGAGTCGGATTTTCTTTCATGGTCATGATAAGCGGCTCATCCTTCTTGAAAGAAAATCCGCGTCCGGAATTCTCCAGCTGATCCGAACTTAAACCCAAGTCAAAAATAATTCCATCAATGCTATCCGTCAGTAAACTTTGCGCTTTATCTAAATCCCGAAAGTTTGCGTTCACATAAGTGATATCGCAGTCGTCAAACTTTTCCTTGGCCCTCCTCCAAACACTCTTGTCCTGATCAAAAGCGATTATTTTGACACCGGGGTATCTTTTGCAGATCTCCCCGGAATGCCCCCCGCCGCCGAAAGTAGCGTCAACGACAACAAGTCTCTTATTCCCGCCTTCGCTAAAGCTTCGGCGGGCAAGCAAACCATCTATTGTTTCATTTAAAAGAACTGTCCTGTGCACTGTTAATACTCCTTCTGTCTTTGTCATCTTTCCGAATTTGCTTGGTTTCCAAGCTTCTCCGCCAATTGCTCCGACCGCTTTTCAACGTCTGCCTTATTTTCCGACCATGCTTTATCGTTCCAAACCTCCACTCTGTCTTTGACTCCGATAATTGCCGCGTTATTTTTGAGTTCTATCCTGTTTTTCAGAAAGTCCGGAATCAAAATCCTCCCTATAGAATCTATCTCCACTTCCGCCGCCCGTCCGAACATGTATCGATTGAAATTTCTCTGATCAGCTTTTAAAAAAGATAGGTCGGATTCTGAATTTGAAAGTTTATTGGAAACTTTTTCCCATTCTCTGATTGTGAAAATGAACAAGCAGTTCCCCAGCCCTGGAGTGATAATAATTTTTTTACCGAGTTCCTTGCGAAACTTTGCCGGCATCGAGATTCGGTTCTTTTCGTCTATGGTGTGAATGTATTCGCCGATCAACATGATTTCTCAATGAGCAAAAGTGTCATTTATTATTTCCCACTTTTTCCCACTTGATATATTGTATACCCCACTTTTTAAAATACAAGTGAAATATAAATAAAAACTGTGGATAACTAAAATCATCAAAAAAACCCTTATTAAAATTAGATTAAAATTCTATTTACAGAGAAAAAACTAAGGAGTATCATTGTAATGGACAACATTTTTGCCTCAGGCTGGATCACAGTGGGGAGACCAACGCAGACGGTCTCGTGCATATGACCCCGGTCTGGGGCACTTAGTTTATCGGCGCAATTGCGTCCAAAATACTTCGAGCGTGCTCGAGGTATTTTCAATTCCATATTTTTATTCTTTCGCCTTTGGCCGCATCAAAGGAAACATCTGCGTCTCAAGCTTGCGGAAGTCCGACTTCCGCAGACTTCCGCAGACTTCCGCAGAATTCAAGTTAAAATTTAGCCACTCTTCTATTTCTTGATCAAAATCCTTAATATTTTGAAAATAATCAGGGAACGCTTTTATGTATAAAATTTTATTTTCCGGACGGGCAATACCCTTATGATCCAGATAACTTGACCATTTGTAATTATCTAAGAAGTTTTTATTTTTCTTAAAATCTTTAGTTTTATTCTCCTTCCAATTTTTATCAATAAGCCTTAAAGGATTTAAATGAATATAAGAAAACAAATATTTTGCTTGCGTATCACCTTCCAAGTGAACGGATTTAAATTTACCCTCAAATAATCCTCCCGTACGAGAATGTTTTGTGTTGAAATATTTTGAGTAGGATGTTAAAAGCTTGCGCATAAACTCAGTTACACCGTTTTTGCGGAAGTTGCGGAAGTCGGACTTCCGCGAGTTTATTGTCAGATATATATGAAAATGATTGGGCATTAGAACCCATGCGCCTAAAAATACAATTGGCCTGCCACAATCAAAATCCCAAGCACTAATATTTTTTCTTATAATGTCTTCGCGAAAATCTACACCAACTTCCCCATTACAAAGATAAAGTAGTTTTACAAAACGTTCATAATCATGAATATCTAAAAATATTTTTTGTTTGCTGTTGCCACGGCTGTAAATATGATAAAACTCATTTTCAACGAAAGCTGTTTTTCTATATGCCATGAAATCATTATACCGCGGAAGTCGGACTTCCGCAAGTTATTTATTATTCTTTTTTAGGCCTTAAGAGAGGGAAAATCTGAGCCTCGCGAACAGACTTATTCGCAAGAACACTAAAGAGTCGTTCAGAAAGTCCAAAACCAGCCGCTGGGGGCATACCATACTCCATGGCTTCCAAATAATCTTCATCCAACATCTGGGCTTCCTCATCTCCTTTTTCTCTAAGTTTCATTTGTATATCAAACCTTTCACGTTGATCAATTGGGTCATTGAGTTCGCCAAAGCCTTTACCTAACTCCAAATAATACGCCATGACTTGCATACGCTGTACTAAATCCGGATTGCCTTCCACCTTTTTTGCCAACGGCTCTAGTTCTATCGGCTGATTGATGAGAAAAAAGGGGTTTTGTTTTTCTCCATTCTTTTCGGCTTGTTCGGACCTAACCCTCCTTTCTCTTTTAAAAACTAAGTCTATCAAGCGACCACGCTCAATAAAATCCTCATACTTAACTTTGTGTTCATCTAGATATTTTTTAAAATCTTTATCTCCGGCTGCCTCTAAATTAATTCCCGTCCATTCTTTGAATAAATCGGGGTAGTTTTTTCTTTCCCATGTCCCTCTCCAATCACACTTCATATTCCAGGCAGTAATTTCTAAAGTACCGAAAGTCTTTAAGATTATTTCTTGATACATTTCTTGCGTAAACTGCATAAGTTGATCAAAATTTGCATATGCCCAGTAAAATTCCATTTGAGTGTAGTCTTGCAAATGAGTGCTGGAAATTCCTTCATTACGAAAAATGCGGCCGATTTCAAAAACTTTTTCATATCCCGCCACTAGCATTTTTTTAAGAGGCAATTCGAGCGAAATACGCAAAAAGAATTCATAATTTAAAGCATTATGGTGCGTTATAAAGGGTCTGGCCTCAGCGCCGCCCGGAGTGGATTCTAAAATAGGCATTTCCAATTCTAAAAATCCTTTTTTTACCAGAAAATCCCGCATAGTTGACCAAAATTTATTTTTTTTAATAAACAAATCCTTCGTTTCCGAATTAGTTAAAATCTCCAAATATCTCTTGCGGAATCGCTCTTCCACATCCGTGAGACCGTGCCATTTTTCCGGAAGCGGACGCAAACTTTTTGAAAGCATGCGCCAGTTTTTGGCCTCGAGTGTCTTTTCTCCCCTTTTGGTCGTAAAAAACGAACCTTCTAATTCTACGAAGTCTCCGATGTCGGCCACCTCGTTGAAAAAATTAAATTTCTCGTCTCCAAGAATATCTTTTTTAAGCAATCCCTGAAAAGTTCCCGTACCGTCATTCAATGTCAAAAAAACAATCGCGCCTTGTCCGCGGATAGACATTATCCTGCCGCCTATCCACTTAGTTTGTTTCCCGGCTTCGAGTTTGGAAAAATCCTCGGCCGCTTCTTGGAGCGATAGTTCTCTTTTTGAATCCGCTGGATAGGGATTCACGCCCCTTTTTCGGAGAAGTTCCAGCTTCTTTACTCTAGCGTCTCTAATTTCGTCAATTGAAGACATTTTTAAGAAACACTGATTATTTTGTAATTGACCTCACCTTTGGGAGTTCTAAATGAAACACTGTCCCCTTTCTTTTTGCCGTAAAGAGCCTCGCCAAATGGGGATCGGTTGGAAATTTTTCCTTTAGCCATATCCGCCTCTTCCGATCCCACTATAGTATAAACTATATTTTCTTTATTTCCTTCTTTTTGGACGACCACTTTTGATCCCACCTCCACTATGTCTCCGGCATGCCTCTTGAAAGTGCGGGAAGATTTCAAAATATTTTCGATTTTGGCTATCCGCTCCTCGAGCTTGCCCTGATCTTCGCGCGTCTGATGATACTCCGCATTTTCGGACAGATCGCCGAGCGACTTGGCATATTCCAAGTTGGTCAGAATTTCTTTCCTTCTCGGACCTTTTAAATGTTCAAGTTCCGCTATAAGCTCGCGCCTTTTTTCTTCAGTTATGTAATTTACATCTCGATCCATGACAATTGAATATTAACTTTTTTTAATGAAAAGTCAATAATACTTTGCAAAACAATATTTATATGATAATCTATCCACTATGGCAAAAACAGTTATCGAAATAAAAAAAAATCCGAACGAAAACAATTCCAGCGTCCTGCGCCGTTTTTCGCGCCGGATGCAGGAATCCGGAATAATCCGAAAGGTAAAAGGAGTCCGTTATAATGTCCGGAAAGAATCCAAGCTCAAAGTAAAAAAAAGCGCGCTGAAGAAACTCGCCAGAAGAATAGAAATTGAACATCTAAAGAAAATCGGCAAGATGGTAACGAAGTAATCGCCTCCTCGGCGATCCGCCGTAGAGGCGGAAGTGGTTATGCAGAGTAATTTTTCTAAGTTAAAAAACGACATTCTGGGCAAAAACTATTCCCTCTCCATTGCCTTTGTAAGTGAAAAAAAATCTCAAGAAATAAATAAAAAATATAGAAAAAAGGATAAACCGACTAATATCCTGTCTTTCTCTTTGCGTAAAAATGAAGGGGAACTCGTATTGTGCAGGACGGTGATAAGAAGAGAAGTAAAAGAAAGAAATAAATCGCCTCATCGGCGATCCGCCGGGGAGGCGGAAACTTCTAAAGAGTGGCTGGGATTTTTAGTTATCCACGGAATGCTTCATTTGAAAGGCTTGGAGCACGGAAAAAAGATGGAAGAACTGGAAAACAAATACTTGTCCCGTACTAAATTTTGATTACGTGATATAATGACGGGTATTAGAATTAAAATTTTAGTATCGGGATGATCAGGAATATTTCAGTCGGAATAGACGTAGGGTCCGCCACGACAAAAGTTCTGGTGGGAGAGTTCGCAAAGGGAGAAAAAAATCCTAAAATTATCGGCGTGGGTGAGAGTGAAACGAGAGGCGTGCGGCGCGGATATGTCGTTGATGCCCTGCCGGCGGCTTCTTCTATCAAAAGGGCGGTATTGATGGCCGAAAAATCTTCTGGAATAAAAATAAAAAGAGCTTTCATTTCTGTGGGCGGCATAAGCCTGCGCGGGGAACTCTCTCCCGGCTCGGCGATCATTTCTAAAGCCGATGGTGAAGTGACCAATTTGGATGTAAACAAGGCCCTCGCGGAATGCGAGGATAATCTGAATTTAAATAACAAGAAAGTCGTCCAGGTTTTTCCTATCTCCTTCCGGCTGGACGGCAAGGAAGTGCTGGGCCGGCTGGAAGGCATGCGTGGAAACAAGCTCGAAGTAAAAGCCCTTATTCTCACCTGTTCCCTCCAGCACCTCGAGGACCTGATAGCCGTGATCGCAGAAGCCGGAGTCGAGACTATAGACGTCATCGCCTCCCCGATAGCTCTCGCGCAGATTGCCTTGTCCGAAAAACAGAAGATTGTGGGAGTCGCGCTGGTGGATGTGGGTTCTGAAACAACCTCTCTTTCCGTTTTTGAAAATGGCTTGCCGGTTTCTGTCCATACCTTCCCGATCGGCGGAACGGATATCACTAACGACATCGCCCTTGGATTTAAAATCCCGCTCGACATGGCAGAGCAATTCAAGCAGGGAGAGATTAATGATAATTTTTCAAAGAAGAAGCTCGATGAAATAATCGAAGCTCGCCTTTCTGACATATTCGAAGTGATCGAAAATCATCTCCGGAAAATCAAAAGATCAGAACTTCTGCCGGCAGGAATAGTATTCGTGGGCGGCGGGGCAAATACGGCTAGCATCGAAGATCTCTCAAAATCCATTCTCAAGCTTCCCGCAAGCCGCGGAGGAACAGACATTTTCGGCAACATGAAAACCAAGCTGCGAGATTCATCTTGGTACGTTTCTCTAGGCTTGGTAACTGCAAGCCGAGATATCGGCGGTTACTCGGAAGGCACGCTTATAAACCTGTTTAAAGATATAAAAAATACTTTGAAATCAAGCTTAAAACAGCTGATGCCCTAGCAAATTTGCTTTTTTTCTCTCCAGTGCTAGTATGCCTTATATGCCAAAGATAAATGAAGAGATCCAGAGTTTCGCCCGCATCATGGTCATCGGAATAGGAGGATCCGGAAAAAACGCCGTGAATCACATGATCAATTCTAAAATCAAGGGGGTATCTTTCATCTGCATGAATACAGATACGCAGGACCTGCATCACTCTCTCGCGGAAAATAAAATTCACATCGGCAAAAACCTGACCAAGGGTCTCGGCGCCGGAATGGATCCGGAAGTCGGCCGAAAAGCGGCGGAAGAAACAAAATCCGAAATACAGGACGTCATCAAGGGAGCGGATATGATCTTCATCGCCTGTGGAATGGGCGGAGGCACCGGCACGGGAGCGGCTCCGATCGTGGCTCGCGCCGCCAAGGAACAAGGGATACTCACGGTAGCGGTCACCACCAAGCCTTTCTTCTTTGAAGGCAATCACCGCATGAAAATCGCAGAAAAAGGAATAGAGGAATTATCCAAGGAAGTTGACGCGATTATCATCATTCCAAACGACAAGCTTCTTCAGATATCCGACAAAAACACAAATTTCAAGGATGCTTTCAAGGCTTGCGATAACGTGCTTCTGCAGGCCGTTGAGGGTATTTCTGACCTTATCACCACCCCGGGGGTCATCAATGTCGATTTCGCGGACATCAAAGCGGTCATGCGAGATGCCGGTAGCGCCTTAATGGGCATCGGAACGGCTTCCGGCGAAAAGCGCGCGGAAAAAGCCGCTCTGGCCGCCATCAACTCCCCGCTTCTTGAAGTTTCTATTCACGGAGCCAAAGGCGTTCTCTTTGCCATTTCTGGCACCGACGACTTGACCATCCACGAAATCCAGGAGGCCGCCAAAGTTATTACCGAATCAATCGACAAGGATGCCAAAGTTATTTTCGGCACCATCCATGATGAAAAAATGAAAAAAGGAGAAGTGAAAGTTACCGTTATTGCCACCAGCTTTCCTGCCGATATGCCCCGCAAAACTCTTTTCGGCACAGCAGGCGGCACTCTCCTTAAAGAGGATAACGCATCTATAGCTAAAAAGGAAATCGCCGCGAGCATCAGCAATATCAAAGGCGCAAATTCCGGCATGACAAGCGATTTTTTAAAGAAAACGGATACTAAAAAGCAAGACTCGAAAGAAATAATTATCGAAGACGATACGGACAACTGGAGCGCTGTTCCGGCATTTTTGAGGAGAAAAAAGAACTAAAAACTCTTTATCGGCATACTTCTAAAAGAGACTTGGGAGAATAGTGAAAGCAAAAATAGCAGAAAAATGGGCTACGCAGGCCGGGCAGGTCGAGTCGGAGCAAAAATTCAGTAGAATTTTATGCGTACCTTTTTTCTGCTATTTTTGCTGAAACTTATGCCAAGAAAGAATTTTTTAAAAATTGACAGATAGTATATAATATTTAAATGACGTATGATTTGATAATAATCGGCGGCGGGCCGGCCGGGACTGGAGCGGCTGTTTACGCGGCGCGGAAGCGCCTCTCGACTCTTTTCATAACGTCTGAATGGGGCGGGCAATCCGTTGTCTCAGAAACCATTTACAACTGGATCGGCACGCCTGCGCTATCCGGAAACGATTTAGCGGAAAATTTTAAAAAGCACGTTACGGCAAATGCGAAAAGCGCCGGAAACTCGGATTCCACGCTTTTGGTAAAAGAAGGCGAAAAGGTTACCGCTATTTCGAAAATTGCGGAAGTCGGACTTCCGCTGACTAGCGGAAGTCCGACTTCCGCAACCATGTTTTCCGTAGAAACAGAATTTGGCCAAAAATTTCAAACGAAGACGGTTTTGATCGCAAGCGGCAGCAGCCGCAGAAAACTCGTTGCTAAAGGCGCCGACCGGCTGGAACATAAAGGCCTCACCTATTGCGCTTCGTGCGATGGGCCGTTATTTGCCGATATGGATGTGATAGTCGTGGGCGGCGGCAACGCCGGATTTGAGGCTGCGGCTCAACTGCTTGCCTATTGCAAGTCTGTAACTCTCCTGCATCGAAGCGATTCTTTTGATAAAGCCGATGAGATCACCGTTGAAAAAGTTTTGAAAAATCCGAAAATGAAGGCAGTAAAAAACGTAGAAATTCTGGAAGTATTGGGAGATAAATTTGTTGAGGGCCTAACTTATAAAGACCAAACTGGTAAAATTATTAAGCTTTCGGTCGCCGGTATTTTTGTTGAGATCGGGCAAATTCCAAATACGAGTTTCGCAAAAAATGTCGTGGAGCTGGACAAATACAGGAGAATTAAAATAGACCCAACTACCCAAAAGACTAGCGCGCCCGGCATCTGGGCTGCCGGAGACTGCACTGACGTGCTCTACCATCAAAACAATATCGCCGCGGGCGATGCCGTCCGCGCGCTGGAAAATATATATCTAGCCATTCATACGAAGTAAAAGCGGTGTATCTTGGACAAAGTTCGAAACTATTTCGAGCTAAATCCAAATGATTAAAGCTAATCTCACGCTCGACATTTTTCTTAATTTTAATATCTCTACCACGCTCTACTAATGTGGTAATTTAAAGCGGACTCGGAAAAGCGGAAACAAATATTTTGGGGTATGGATTCCGCTTTTCCTCGGCTGAATGTTTTTTGAAATTCGGCGAGATTTAGAATTCTGCATGAACCCAAATGCAAATGCTCGGTGCCTTCGTCCATCATATCATTGTGTCCAGTCTAAAGGGAATACACCCTCGGCATCCGCCTCGGGAATTTCCGCTAGGGCTACGAGCGCCAGTTCTAGGTAGCAGTCTCTTTGCCGAACGGCTCAGATACCAGGAAATGAGCCGTTACCATTGCTAGTTGGGGAGAGGATTCTCCCCCTATTACCTATTTCGCTCCGCTCAATAACGGCAATTTCTTGCAAGCAAGAATCAGATGAAAAGCAAAGCAGTTTGCTTTTCATCGCAAATGTAAATGCGCTTGACCCAGTCCGTCTGAGTACAGACGGACTACCCCACCCATTCGCGCGCAGACCCACTCCCTGAAATATTTAAATTCTAGAATACGAAACTCCTTTTCCAGTTTTACCGCTTTGAACTATTTTTCCTTCTTTTTCGAGAATAGATAAATATCTAGTTGCAGTTGCGTCTGAAACGTGAAGAAGTTTCTCGACTTCGTCGTTGGTGATTTTAGATTGTTGCAAAAACAAAGACATGACACGATCTAATTTTTTTCGCTTTCGGAATTGAATTGCGTTTCGAGCTGAGATTAGAAGTTGTCGAGCGAGAGAAGATTTATCTTGAGCTTGATTTTGTTGGATTCTTTGATTTTCGGGTAAATGCTCACTTTCTACTTTAGACTCAAAAACCTCACCCTGAGCTTCCTGGGGCTCTGGGGTGGCTTCGGAGGGTTGGGAATCTTGAGTAATTTCAGGGGCTTGCTCTATGGGCTCTTGGGGCTTATAGGTGAAGTGTTTTCTTCGGGAATTGGGTTTTGGGGTGAATTTTGGTCGTCGGGCATATAGAGATTATATCAGAAAGATTAGACTCCTATAGATATCCATAAAATTACTTGACTTTTAATTGTACATAGTATATCATACCCACTATGGGAACTAAAATTTTAACAAAAGAACCCACGTTAAAAAATGCAGATATTAAACAGACAACCATTGGAAGATTTCAAGCGAGAACATGCTGATGCACGGAAACAATTAAATTCTTGGGAAGCCCTCGTGGGAGAGGTACAATGGAAAATTCCCCAAGATTTAAAGAATAGTTTCCCTAAGGCAAGGACTATAGGAAATCTAAACGCCATTTTTAATATATGTAGGGATAATTACAGATTATGGGTAAAGATTGCTTATAACACGGGCGTAGTTCTTGTAAAGAAGATCGGCACCCATAAAGAATACGACAAGTGGGAAATAAAATAAAAATATCATGAAAGAAATAAAATTAATAAAAACTGAAGAAGATTACAAGGACGCACTTAATGCCATTGAAAAGTTAATTGCTGAAGATCCACGTCCTGAGTCAAAGGAAGGAGAACAATTACTTCTTCTTTCGGCTCTCATTAAAGATTATGAATCTAATGTTTTTCCTATTACTCTCCCCGATCCTATTGATGCTATTAAATTCAAAATGGAACAAACAGATTTAAGTCCGGCTGATTTAGTTCAGTATATTGGAAGCAAAGGCAGAGTATCAGAAATTCTTTCAGGTAAACGCCAACTTACACTTGATATGGTTAGAGCTCTTGAATCAGGACTCGGAATTCCCGCCAAGGTTCTTATCCAAAAACCTGATCCGAATAAAGAATCTCAGTATCAACATTGGGACACAACTCTTTTTAAAACAATGGCTGAGAGAGGATATTTTGGTACTGTACCACAAAACAAGACTGAATCATTGAAAAGTTTTTTTTCACTTTCAGACTTTAATTTAGAGCCAGCAGTACTTTTTCGTAAAACTAGCTTTCGTTCAGAAGCTCGCACAGATAAAAATGCTCTATCTGCTTGGAAAACACGAGTTCTTGAAAAAGCAAAAAAAATGAAGGCCCCAAAATATAAGCACGGTGTCGTGGATTTAGCTTTTATGCAGAATTTAATAAAACTAAGTATCAATGATAATAGTCCTGTTCTAGTCCAAGAAGAACTAAGAAAAATAGGAATTAAATTAATAATAGAACCCCACCTTCCACGAACTCATCTTGATGGCGCAGCTATTCTTGCTGAAAAAAATAATCCGGTAATTGGTTTAACCCTTAGACACGATCGTTTAGATAATTTTTGGTTTACTTTAATGCACGAGTTAGCACATGTTGGACGTCATTACAATCAAGAAATAGACTTGTTCTATGATGAAAAACTGCAAGATAAAGATGGCACGGAAATTAGTGAGAAAGATAAAGAAAAAGAGGCAGATGAATGGGCAGAAGAATCAATATTACCCAGAACTAAGTGGGAAATAAGTCCAGCAAAAATAACCCCTTCTGCTATGGCAGCTCAAAGTTTAGCAGATGAGCTCGGCATTAACGTAGCTGTAATTGCAGGAATCATTAGATATAAGCATCAAAATTATTATTACTTAAATAAAATTGTTAACGAGACGACTGTTCAAGTTAGAAACTTATTTCCTGATGCTTTTAAAATAATTAAAATAAAATGGAAAACATAAAATCATATATTCCAATACTACGCTGGAGACCAGCAGAAATGGCAGCAGTGGCAAAGCTTTTTTCAAAAGATCGAGAAAACATAACTCCTCTCATTGAATTTATCATGCCAGCACCAAGAACTGATAAAAATGATTACAAAAAGATACTTGAGAATTCTAAGGACGTATTTAAAAAAAGATTACCAGAAGTTGCAGAGCAAATGGTTAAATATTGTGGCAGAGACGTAGTGTTTATAGATGTCCACCTTCTTGATGGCGACATAAGAGCACCTATGCTGGCTCACATTTTATCTTCAGCAAACAGCCTGGACCTGTTTTCAATCCCTGTTGTATATATTATTCCAGTTATGAGTACCGATGCTGATATGGAAACACGTAAAATAGCAGTAGAGTACGCTCAAAAAAATAAAGCGGGTTTATGTATTCGCATTGATGAATCTCACTTTAGCGATAAAAACTTACCAGATTATATAGAAAAATTTTTAAAAGAAAATAAACTTTCAATTGAAAACACTGATATTCTTATAGATCTAAAAATTGTCGACAAAAATACCACCACTGATTCAGTGCTTGAAAAACTAGCTTCCATACCACAAATAGAAAAATGGCGTTCAGTAATAATGTCCGGTGGCTCGTTTCCCGAAGACCTTTCTGATTTTGAGAAACATACACACAATAATATCGAAAGATTTGACTGGAAATTATGGTTAGATATTTTTAAAAATAAAAAAATTAAACGCAAACCTATATTTTCTGATTATACTATTCAACATCCCATTCATCACGGTCATGTTGTAGGAGTAAATACAAGCGCTAGCATAAGATATACAGACGAAGAAGAATGGAAAATTTGGCGAGGAGAAGGCTTGAGAAATGAAAGAGGTGCAGGACATAAACAATATCCAGCACAAGCCCAATTACTTGTTAAACAAAAATACTTTAAGGGTGCTGATTATAGCTATGGAGATGGATATACTGCCGATAGGGCAAAACCTGAAAACACAAAAACTGGGAATCCCACAACATGGCTAACTGCCGGTATTAACCACCATATAACATTGGTATCTCATCAGATCTCCAACCTCTTCTAGAAACTAGAATATTTCTTACATAGTCTTTGAGAGTATTTATATCAAGCACATCAACCAACTTTTCATATATTATGTTTCTGTTTTTAGAGCGAAATCCTTTTGCTTTATTTTTTTCTTCCAAAATTTTTAGCGCCTCCTCTCTCCACAAAAGTCTTGCTATTGAGACATCTACTTGATCTTGATTTTCTCCATTTTCTCTTATCGTCTGAAAAATTATTTTGTTTTCCTCTATTTTTACTAAAGTTATACCCCACCAAGAAGGTACAGTGTTAACAGCGTGGTATAAATGTTTCTTGCCAACAACAAGGGTCATTTTATCAAAAACCGTATTATACTGTTTCATCTGCTCAGGTAAGCGATCTAGCGTATCTCTATCGCTTTTTATTTCGTACCCATGCATCACTCCATTTATAATTGCAAAATCTATTCTGGCTGTTCCATGACTCACTCCAAATTCTTCAAAAATTTCCGCTGGAAGTTTTTTTTCTGATTTATAGTTTCCTATTTCTTTCTTGAGAACTTCTCGCAAGGCTTTACGTATGATTTTATCATTAGTAGTCATAGATAATATCTATATGTATTTTAACACTAACTTGTCGTGCGTTTTCACAACTATATTCTAACATATAATTAGTTAACTATAACAGCTTACGTTCCAGCTAAAAATAAATGATACCCAACCACTACTGGATATTTACCAATTAAGGTACCGTGTTTCCATATGAACATGGAAACAAAAAGAGAGGTATTTGGGAGATATGCCGATGAGTATTACAAAGCAAGAATTACGA
>JACPXJ010000039.1 GCA_016196605.1 Candidatus Nomurabacteria bacterium
AAACGATAAAAACCAAGCAGATAAGGCTTCCCCACAATAAAAAGAACGTAGGTAGCCATCAAGGGCAGAAGATGGTGGAAGAATTCTTCTACAACTAGAGACATTTCGGGAATAATTTTATATTGCCCTAAAATTTCCCAGCTTAAAATTAAAGCGCTAATAATTGAAAGCGGAACCGCAGACATCAATTTTATTTTCATGTCTTTGATCTCCGCGAGTTTTTCTTGCTTAGATTGACCAAGACCTAGATGCGCCGCATGCTCATCTTCACTCATGCCCATTTCGCTTGCCGTCATATTTGCAGACATATTTTTCATATTATGCGCTTGCGGCAACACAAGCGAATACCCAAGCGGCTCTAGTTTTTTGTTAAAATCTGCCGGGTTTGTTTTATTTTCATCAAAAGATATTTTCGCATTTTCTGTGCCATTATTGACTGCAATACTCTCTACGCCGTCTATTTTTTTTATAGCTCTTTCAATGATGCTTGCGCATGAGGCGCAATGCATTCCTTTTACTTTGTATGTTTGAGTATTCATATTATTTATGGTGAGCTTGCCGAACTATTTGCGCTTTAGCTGATAAATTTTCAAAATTTCTTTAGCCGCTTTTTCAACTTTACCATACCTCATCTGATCAACAACGTGCGTGGATAGGTGGTTTTCTAAAATAAGATCCTCGACACTTGAAAGCGCTTTTTTTACTGCGCTGGTTTGAGTAATGATATCTATGCAATACTTTTCCTTCTCCACCATATCAATAAGGCCCCGTATTTGCCCGGCAATTATCGTTAATCGTTTTTTTGCTTTATTTTTTATTTCCTCTTTCATGCCTGTATGATATACCCCCTGGGGGTATATGTCAAGAAAATTACATTAAGAGAAAAACTTAATATTTAAGAGAGAGTTGATGCAGAATCCGGCATGGTTCGACGATTCTCGGATCGATGATGTTGTAGAATGCATTTAAGCCCTTGCGATGAACTGTTACAAGGCGCGCATGGCGGAGTAGAGCCAGATGCTGAGAAACATTCGCCTTGCTGATGCCAAGCTCCTTCACAATCGATTCCACCGGCATCTCTTGCTCGCGCAAAAGATTCAAGATTTCTAGACGCTTCGAATTAGCCAAAATTTTATAGGTCAAGGCATTTTGTTCGTAGGCAGACCTGGGAAGCGGTCTTTTGATTTTCATATTAGAGAGTATATGGCTGGTTGCAATAAATTGCAACCAAAGGCTGGATGGCTTATATAAGCAAAAATTTGCGCAAGAAAAATAGAGCGACAGCGCCGGACAAAACTCCAACGGCGACAGGGATGATCGGAATTGTTTTGCCGGCTTTCTCTTGCGGCAGAGCCTCGACTGCGGACGCGGTCAGCGTGTCGGAAATGATTTCCAAACCGGTATCGTTATCCTTCGACAATTCTGGCGCAATTGATTTGCTTTTATTTGCTAAAGCTGTTGAAGTGAATTTACTCCGAACAACCGAAGTGTTCGCAACCGCAGAATCGCTTTCAGTTAAGGACGTATCCCCCGTTTCAACTAACGATATATTATTTTCAGCGAGCGTATCGGCGGAATCGCCCGCATTATTTTGCGATGTCAGAAGCGGCGCTGGTCCGACACCGCCACCTCCACCTCCACCACCGCCGCCAGTATTCCCCGCCACGGGAGCAGTCGTGTAAGTGGCAAAGGTTGTGAAGTGTTTTGTCCAAATAACCAAATCTGAACCCGCATCTATTTTACAATCTCCATCTGTCGGCAATGTGTCGTTGGCTGTTTGAGTGTCGCCGGAACAGGTGTTTGCAATTTCAGTAAAATTCGTCCCCGTTCTGGAAAACCCAATCTTCTTGCCAGCTTCGCCGGGAAATAAAATTCGCGCGGCATTGTTGAAGGACAATTTATTATCGGAACCCACTTCGATAGCGACACTGACGGTTTTTAACTCTCCGGCGGTTTCGGGCAAAGTTACAGTCGTTGTTTTCGGGAGGGCGAGGATTCCATTCCAATTTGGATCAGCGCTCGTAATATTAGTGGCTGGAATGTTTACCAATATATTTTGAGAAGAAGTAATATTCATTTTAGGAATGTTTCCTGTCCCCAAGGATATGAGCGAACTGATGTTAACATTTCCGTCTGCTGTGCCGTTTACCACTAGGATATTGACCGTCTGAGTTTGACTTGTTATGACCGCTTGAGAGTTGGCGCTGGAGAGACTTAAAGAAACAGAATTATTTGAAGGACCTCCCGAGGCGGGTTTTGAAACCGACTGCATAATCGCGCTCCAGGGTTTGCCAAGAACCGCCGGAATGGCGTAACTTGTCGCCCAGATGCGATTGGTCAGAGTTTCGTCGGTTGGCGATACCGCGCCGTCTGTCGCCTGCGCGGGAGCGAGAAAATCATCGCCAGTCAGATTATTTTTTGTCCACGTTGTGTTAAGCGCGCTTTCTGCCTGCATCGCCCAGCTGGTGGAAAAAACATTGCCCCAGCCGCCGTCATTACCTTGCGCATTTTGAAGAAAAGCTGATCCTTTCGTGACTGCGTCCGCTACACCGGCCGCCGATTCGAAAGATTTGAGCGCGGCAAGAGCTGCGGCGGTGATATCGACGCTATTTTCCCAAGAACCGTCAATGTTCTGTTTTGAAATTATAAAAGCGATGCTTTTGGCGATTATTTCATCGCTTGCCGTGTATCCAGCGCTGGCAAGAGGAATAAGAGCGAAGATATCGTCATTTATCAGACTAGTGTCGCCAAACTGCGCGCCGTCAAAACTGCTCGTGATGACGCCAATATAATTTACGCCGTTGAAATCATATGGATTTTCTCCGAGCGCCAAAAGCGCCATCGCGCGCCTCTCGTTGTCAGTCAAAAGTGAACTTAAAGCGTTATGAGAATTAAAATAATCCAAAAGCGTGTCGCGAGGATTGCCTGTCACATTTCCGGCGCCAAAAGCGATGGCCGCCCAGTCAGTGTATAAAAGCGCTCCGCCAAATGACCCGTCCGCGCCCTGCGCGCTTTCCAAATAAGAAATAGCGTTCGCAACGCTGAAAGCTGGCGCTGAATTTCCTCCGCCGCCTCCGCCGCTTAGGACACCTCCGCCACTTGGGAGTGGGGAAACGGCGACTGTGTAAGAGGGAAAATAAAAGTCTTCAACAATTCCGAGCGTATACGTGCCTGCCTCAGTGATTGTTATATTTGCATTTCCGAGTTCATCAACTGAGTGAGTAGAAACAACTATTGGACTCCATGGGTCATCCGGATTAGGCAATGTTACGCCTACAGAGGCGTTGGTCAATGGATTCCAAATATTGTTTTCGTAATCGTATTTTTCCGCTGTTGCATCAAGTGATCCACCGACAGTAATTGCATTTGCGCTGAGAACAAGCTGGTGCGTCGTGCCGAAATAAATCCCTACCGTTTCCCCGCCGGATAATACAGCAGCGTCAATGCCGGAAAATGGAGTGACGTTACCCACAGCGTACTGCCAATTGTCGCATAAATCTTCTCCATCTTCCGGCAAAATGCATTTTAAATAAAATGAGCCGAAAGAATCAAAGTATTGCAGATTGGAAATTGAAAATGCATCACTTGCTTCATCGATAGCCTTTAGGACGGCAAGCACGCTTTGAGCATCTACATCACGAGGTACGCCATCGGAGCCGCTGATAGAGATTGTGCCTGCCGGGGGAAGTGTTACAGAATTATTGTGGAGCACTATGTCGCCGTTTCTAATTATGAATGTGACAGTTGGACGCTCGGCGACATCTACCGTCGGTTGCTCGGACGATAATGTGAAAGGAGGATTGCTGGTAAAATCGAGGTTCGCGAAAACTGACGCGATCCATTCGTATGTGCCTGAAAGAGCAGGCGCAGTCGCGATGATTTGTATTTCTATTGATTCATCTATATCAAGCTTGTTGCCGGCACCGTCTGCCTTGACCCGGATTGCGTAGTTATCTTCCGAAGAATCCATCATCCATGCCTTATCAGCCGAGACAGAAAGGATACTCACAGATGGGATGCCAAATTCACTTGGCACGACGATTTCAATCGCGCCGATTTTTGCAGTTGTTTCTTCGTCGTTGGTATTGGTGACTACATAGTTATATGTTAAGTCTTCTTCAACAAAAGCTGTGGTCGGAGAAATTGTTACCGATGCTTTACGCGCCGCAAATACAATCGACACATTCAAACTTCCAAAAACAAAAACTGACAGAACCAAAAAACTAAATCTAAATATCTTTCTATTCATTTTTTTTGACAAGGTTAAACCTTGTCTGGTTATTCTAATTTCCACTCAATGATGTCGCCATCTTTGAGTGTGTAAGAAGAAACGCCGACAGACGCCTCTTTCTCGTTAATATAATAAAGCAAATTTTTTCCATTGCCTGCCCGCAATGTTCCAATTTCCGTCACGAAAAAACCCAGACCGGGATAATTTTTCCCGGAAAATGACATCTGCCCTTTATTTTGGGCCTGTATCAGAGCATCGTAAAAAAGAGTATTTGGAGAAAATAATAAACGGGCAGTTGTCTCGCCAGCCAAAACGGTCACAGAGTGAGTATTTTCTATTACAAGCTTTGCTGTTTCTGTTTTCGGCTTATCGTTTGTTTTCGGAGAGGAAATTTTTATTTGTGGTTGTGAATTTGTGATCGTTTCCTTAACTAGTATCGTGACTTTCCCATCTTGTTTTGGAATGAAAAAGAATACAACAACAATCAAGATAAGCGCACATGAAAGTATCTTAATAAAATTTTCTGTATATTTTTTTTGATTTTTTGGCATAAAAAAACTCCTTCCGAGGAGTCATCAGTGAAACATGCTGGGCGTGTTTTTTCTAATTCCTGCTCGAGACTAACTCATGATCCAGTATTCGGACTTATCCGATAAATCGGACTCACCGTAGCGGCACTGTGGAGGATTCGCACCTCCTTCCCCGATCATGATTTTTTTGTAAATTTAAGTTTGCATATTTTCTGTTAAAATTATCCGGCTAACATTTATATTCCGGCTTTCTCTCCAGGTATCCTTCCTGATAATTCGCAAAACGAGCCAAGGCGTACAAAGCGCTCGAAAGCCTATTCAAGAATTGAAGGGTGCAGTCCTCCACGCAGTTTTCTTTTCCGCTCCCAAGCGACACGATCTGGCGCTCTGCCCTGCGGGCTATCGTTCTCGCTATATCGAGATATGATCCCGCTTCCCCGCCTCCCGGCACAATAAAAGACTTTATCGGGGGAAGCATGGTCTCTATTTCAAAAATAATTTTTTCCAAGAAAAGAACATCGGTTTTTTTTATGCGGACGGGAGATCCGCCGAGCTCCGCCTGCGCCAAAAACAAGCCCTCTTGAAAAATATGCAGGATCTCATCATAATGGATTCTCCTTTCTCCCGTAAACACTACAATCCCTGCCTTCTTGCAAAGAGCTTTGGCGTAACCCAAAACGGAGTTGAGTTCGTCTAAAGCACCGAGCGCCTCAAAAATGAAATTTGACTTGGCAACGCGCACTCCGACGGCGCAATTGAAAAGTTTTGTAGTCCCGCTGTCTCCTTTTCGCGTGTATAGCATAATTTTTCTTTATTAGATTTCACAGACGCCAGCCGCGCAGGCCAGCTCTCTTTTTATCTCCGTGCCATCGACCTTTTCATAAGTAACTATTTTGGAGAAATCCAGATCCTTTACCTTTTTAAGCATTTCCTCATATCTTTCCTTGGTGATTTCTTCATAGGGAGCAAGCTGATATACGTGATTGTCCCGAGGTAAAAACGATAGTCCTCCGACCAAATCCCAATTCTCGTAAACCCAATTGGCGACGGCCAGCCATTCATTTTCACCGACAGAAATAGTAACGGAAGGATTATGCTCGGTGAAATTTTCTTTCAGCGCCTTCCAATGTTTTAGCTGGGCAAGCGCAGTTAGATCATTCTTGCAGATCGCCCCGTCCGGCGACTTGACGGGAAATTCCAAAACAAAAGTAGTGGCATTTTCGACTGTTTGCCCGACTTCGGGATAGTAATTCATTCCCTGGTCTTTAAGCATTTTGAAAAGACTATCAGTTCCAGATATTCTTATGCGTCTAATATAGTATGGCGCGTGGCGTGGATGCATTCCGGAAGCGCAATCCACTGTCTGGGAAACGGTGCCGGATGGTTTTATACAGGTAATACAGGTCGAAGACCCGATTAGAAAGCGCTTAGCATACTTTCTATTTACTTCAATAGAGAAATTTTTTAGCCGCGAAAGAACCGCGGAATCCCTTGCAGCTTTCGAGTCCCATTGTCCGGTAATAGAAACCCCGAGCAAGCGCTCTTTCTCACAATTTTTTTTCCACTCCGGAGAAAGATAAGGAAAATAAGTCAAAGAAGACTGATATGTTCCCAAGATAGTGGCAATGCGTATTTTCCGGCGGAGAGTTTCTTCAGTATCATTCTCGCGGGCGACGACTTCGCTTAAATTGCAGAATTGCTTGGATTGTAAAATAATCTCGCCGCACGGATTGGTGCCCCAGGCGGGAAATTCTCCAGTCCATTGCGCTAGGCGCCTTTTGGGCAAGGTTTTTATCAGTCCCCCCCTGTTGAATATGCCGCGCTCGCCTGATCCGCTCTTTATGAGAGCGGTCCACTCATCCATGAATTCCCCCGCAGTCGGCTTGGAAACATAGACCGCAGAATTATTGGCGAGCATTCTCTGCGGTTCTGAAATAAAAAACTGCCCTTTTTTAGAATCACGAATATTCTCATCATCCAGGTCGGATAGGGAAATCATGGCGCTCCTTCGCACGCCTCCCGCAACCACGCATTCCCCTATTTTGCAGATAATGTCGTGCGCATCTAAATTTGAGAGTCTCCTTCCCTGCCTCTTAAGAATTCTTTCACGGCTAAACAGAAGAAGCGACTGAAGCGGAGCCGGACCGGATGCCTTGCCTCCCATTGTTTTGAGAATGCTGCCAGCCGGGCGGACAAGAGAAAAATCAAAGGACACGTCAGCGCCCGAAAACCAAGTTCGGAGGCCAAAGATAAAAGCATCGGCCCATCCTTCCTTGCTGTCCGCCACTATATAAACCGGCAAGGTCTTCCCCGTTTGTTTTTTTATCTGCGGCAGGGCCTGGATATTCTCGGACTCCACAGACCAGCCTACCCCGGTGCCGCACATCGAGATGTACATAATCTCCCCGAAGTCTGTGAGAGTTTTAGGGGCGATAAAAGAACAGTTGTAGGCGCAGATGTTAGTCTTCCGGGCGGCCGGGCCGGCAAACTGAAGAAGCCGCATCGAAGGCATAACTTCCTGATTTAGGATCGCCTCCCGAATCTCGCTGTATTCATTATTGGTTAGTTTAGAAACCAGATTTTCCTTCATAAAATCCATGTAGCGGTCTACCGTCTCAACCCAAGTTTCCCGCCTGCCCTCGTGAGGTATCCAGCGGGCGTAGGTACGGTAATAGACAAACTCCGCCAGAGGATTCCGGAAATATTTTTTAGAAAGAGCGACCAGCTCTTTTATTTTCTCCGGCACAAATCCGACTTTCTCCCTTATTTGCGTACGATTTTTCCTATACAGAATGTAATCTTTAGCAGTTTGAATAAAATTGCTGGCTATGAGCTCATTTTCCACAATGTCCTGGATAGTTTCCACATTTGGGATGAATATTTTTTCTCTTTTTTCCTTTTTTAACACAATAAGCGCATCCAGCACCTTGTACATAACTTTCTCTGCGTCAAATTCTCCGCCCTCTTTGCTTGCGCTCATGGCTCGGTACAAGGCGCGGAAAATATGCTTGGCATCAAAAGGCATAATTCTTCCGTCGCGTTTTTGGATTTTCTGCAGTGAATTGTATTTTTTTTTATTTTTCATATTGTTTGAGGTTTAGGATATTAAAGATTGATACATCTTTTAATTTGTAACTCCGGTTTAAAAGATTGTAGACGGCGGGACTTAAAACCAGAGCAAAAGAAACGTTCCCGATTAAGTGCCAAAAAGTGAAGGGTATCTGTCCGATAAAGGCCGATTTGAGCGGTTGATGAAAGAATAACGGTCCGATCGTAAGCCCTGTCACAGCATCAAAGAAAAGAGTGGCTATCACCGCAAATCCCGCATAACTAAAGGCTGTGGATGCTCTGTTTTTAAAATAAAGGGCGGCGGCAATCCCTATAGTCCCGTAGGTTAAAGATGTTATAAAGGTCCATTGTCCGACAGTTCCAGTAAAGAAGTCATATATTAAAATACTGAAAAAAGAAAAAGCAAAACCAATCCCCGCCCCGTAGGTCTTGGCGAAAGGCATCTGGAGGGCGAGTATCGGCTCTATGTTTGGCGGACGAATTGGGATAATCCGAAAGAGAAAACCGGCGGCTATCCCCAGAAATATTTTTATCCATTCTTTTTTAAAATTTTTCATTTTGTCTGCCGGCTTTTTATGATATAATTTTAATAGTTGCTTAGTTTCGCAACTACTAAATCATTATACATGAAAGGGGTCGCTTCGTGTAAAGTGGATAACTTATTTATTATCAAAATTAATTTGTTTTATAATAAAAATACTATGAATACAAAAATAGCAGAGTGGATTTTGAGGATAGCCATCGCCGGCACCTTTATCGGCCATGGAGTGTTTGCCATACAAGCAAAAGCGGGCTGGTTTGTTTACTTTAAGCCGTTTGGAATAACCAATCCGGAGACAATTACGACATTATTATTGCTAGTCGGTATCGTAGACATAATATTGGCAGCGCTTGTCCTTGCTAAGCCAATAAAGATAGCCTTGCTTTGGATGGCTATCTGGGGACTTTTTACCGCAATGCTCCGCTGGCCGATCGGATCTGATCCGATATGGGACTTCGTAGAACGATGGGCTAACTGGGGAGCTCCGCTTGCTCTCCTCTTTTTGCTGGGATGGCCGAAAACTCTGAAAGAATGGTTCGGTAAAAAACCTGAAAACTACTAACATCTTTCAAATAAACTAAGTTTAGCTTCAAACGGCTCATTTACTGGTATTTGATTGAGCAACTTGCAGGGCTAATGGATAAAATAGATTTGGATGAGATTGGGATGAAAGCCAAGATCAAGGATGAAATTGAGCGACATAAGAGATTTAATGTAGGGATACTTGGACTAAAGGAAGAAACTGACCGGTACCCCAAATTTAATAGTTTTTCTTAATTGGTAAATTGGAATAAAACTGAGAAAAAAAATAATTAACCCAATCTTCTCTGACCAAGTGTTCCATGAGGGAACCCAACCGGCACCAAAGCCAACTAGCAAAGCCCTTACCCCGAAAACAAATATTATGACAATAATTACCACGCATAGAAAATTAAGGAATGATTTTGACATAAATTAATTATATACCTAACAATAAAAAACTCCACTAACAATCCTTGACTTCGTTCGTTCATTTGATATACTAAATATACAAAGTGCCGAAAGGCTCCGAGAAACCCCGCAAAAAGCGGGGTTTCGAGTTTCTAGAGGAAAGATTTTAATTTTTGTCTAATTTCATCAAAAAGTTCATTTGGAACATCATAGAGCTTTCTTTTTAATCTTTTCACGCTAACAAGTTTCATCTGAGCAAGGATAGCAGAAACTTTTTGATTGCTTGGGTCAGTATAGTTAAAGTAAAAATCAAAATCTTTCTGTTTAGTTGAAAGTGAAATAGCCCAAAACATATGATTGTTAAATTTCTTCACAATCAAAATAGGACGAGAAAAATTGTCCCCGCTTCCGTTTTGTTCAAAACCGATATTTCTACCAAGACTACACATCCAAACTTCTCCCTCTTTCGGAAATTTGTCAGGACTATTTTTCTCGTCTTCAATTTTTTTCTTTAACTCATTCCAAGAATTAAAATCTTTCATAGAAAGATTTTACCATACTTGTATTTCTTTTTCCTAAAGCCCCCTTCGCCAAAAATCCCAAACGCCCGCCCCCGCATTCCTCCCGCACCCTCCTGCGGGGCGGAAACCCAAATCCCGCCGAATTTCAAAAATCTTTAGTCTCGGTTTTGCGAATCCTCCCTCCCGCAAAATAGTTTCGCAAAACCGAGTCCATTTTTTCTTGAACGGCTCATTTTCTGCCATTTGAGCCGTTCAGCGTTTCCCCGCACTTTCCATTCTTGGAAAGCTCTGTGCTTCGCACAGAGGCGTGCGTAACACGCGCGGGGGAACGCTAGTCATTACCGATTTTGAAAATAGGTTCTAACTTGGTATAGTAAAGACACAGCAAACGAACTAAAAGGTTTTGAAAGAAATAAGGAGTGGGCGTTGCGAAGCAACGCCCACGCTGTTTCGCCCGTTTTCGCCAATGAATTCTGGGCTCGGAAGCCAACCCCGCCTTCGGCGGGGCGCACTGTTTTGTTTTGGAGGAGGAGGTTCGAAATCCCGTGCGATACAAATTCAAAAAAGAATTTTTGTGATTAAAATATATTTTGTTATACTAGAAATGTTGAAACCAATTATTATTAGCAAAGTTAGCAGAAATGGCTATTCTAGCTATCTTAACTTCCGTTAAGGTTTCAACACTAGAGTAGCCATTTCTGCTTAAAAAATATATGCAAAAATTCTTTTTGTATGCTCGCAAGTCTACTGATGTCGAGGATAAGCAAGTTTTAAGTATTGAGGCACAGCTCACTGAATTGCGGGAGTATGCCAAGCGAGAGAATATTGAAATCTCCGCCGAATTTATAGAAAAGCAAAGTGCTAAAGTTCCAGGTCGTCCCATTTTTAATAAACTTCTCAATGATATTGAAAAATTCGGCGGGAATATTCTCGCATGGCATCCGAATCGCCTTGCCCGCAATTCGGTGGATGGTGGTCGTGTTATTTATCTCCTCGACACAGAAAAACTTGCGAGCATAAAATTTCCCACATTTTGGTGTGATTCAACGAGTCAGGGGAAATTTATGCTCAATATGGCTTTCGGGCAAAGCAAATACTATGTAGATTCTCTTTCCGAAAATACAAAACGCGGACTTCGCCAAAAAGTTAGAAATGGAGATTATCCAAGCCAAGCGCCAGTGGGATATATAAACGATTCGAGATATAAAAGTATTGTCGTTGATAAAAAGAAATCTAAAATTATCCGCTTGGCTTTTGAGAAGTATGCGAAAGGAAAAAGTAGGTTAGAAGATATTTCAAACTTTTTGGCGAAAAACGGAATCGTTTCGAGAGGTGGAAAGATAATATCCAAAACCCGAGCGTCTTTTATTCTTTCAAATCCATTTTACATCGGTCTATTCAAATATGGCGGTGAACGCCACGAGGGAAAGTACGAGCCAATTGTGTCAAAGAAGCTATTTGATAAGGCGCAAGAAATTTTGAAACTTCGCGGTGTTCCTGATAGAAAATCCAAAAACGAACCTCAACCATTTTGCGGACTAATTTCCTGCGCCTCATGCGGAATGATGATAACTGGCGAATACAAGGTTAAGAAACAGAAGAATGGCAATACTCACGAATATATCTATTATCACTGCACGAAGAAAAACAAAATGGTGAAGTGTGAAGAACCTTGTATTCGTCAAGAAGAATTAAATCGCCAGTTATCATCTCTAATCAAAAAAGTTTCTTTGCCCAAAGACTGGGCGGAAGAATTAAATCGTCTTGCTTTGCAAGACCACGGAAAATCCGCCCAGTCTTTGACTGCTAGTGTGAAAGAAAAACAAGATAAAATTTCTTCTTTGTCGAAAAAGTTAGAGAGACTTCTTAATGGATATTTAGACCAAATAATTGACCGAGAAGATTATCGTTTACAAAAAGGAAAGTTGTTATCCGAGAAGAAGTCGCTCGAAGAAGAAATCTATAATCTTTCACACAAGCAGAATGATTGGCTCGAACCTTTCCAAAACTGGTTAGAAGTCGCACAGAATATAGACAAAATTGCTTCTGATTCAGACCTTTTTGCGAAAAAGGTCTGTGCCAAAGAAATCTTTGGCTCGCACCTCCTCCTCGGCGAAAAACAGGTGCGCGTGAGCGCGCCAAAAATTCTGAATTCGTTTGGAAAAATGGGGGGAAATCAGTGGGACGCGCTTCGCGCGTCCCACCTTCTGGCTTTGAAAAAACCGATGAGTTCTGTGTTGGTGCCCCGGGGAGGAATCGAACCACCATCAAGGCCTTAGAAGAGCCTCGTTTTATCCATTAAACTACCGGGGCAAAGTTGTCATAAAACACATTTAATATACTACAAAGCCTTAGTTTTACCAAAAAATTTGAACTGGATATAAGTTTTTCTCCTGTGGCAATTAGAACATCTAATATCACACTTTTCTATTTCTTTTAAAACAGATTCCCAAGAATAATGTCCAGACAGCATATGACAGACAGACTTGAATTTTTTACTACGATCTTTATGGTCAAAATCAAGAACAATTGGATCCTTTTCTCCGCAATCTTTACAAGATTTCGAAGAAAGATATTCCAGTAATTTTACCCTAACTTTAATACGATGCCTTTTTTGTGCTTTATACAGATTTTCTCTATCCTTATACGGCATACAGGGATTATACCATAAAGTTCTAACCCGAATGTATGATAATAAACTGGTGCGCGCTGAGGGGTTCGAACCCCCGGCCTTCTGTGTGTAAAACAGACGCTCTAACCAACTGAGCTAAGCGCGCAAATACCAATTCAAATTAGCATTTTTACAGAGAAGGGTCAATGACAGGCGCAGGCGAGTTTAAAATTTGATTTGACTTCTCCTCTCGCAAATTAAAATGCTCCAAGGATTTTTCTATCCTCTCTTTTTTTACTGTCTCTGTTTGGGAAATTACATCCGCCTCATTCACTACGACTTCCTTATTTACCTGCTTAAAAAGATAATACCCTAAAAAAGCGGAAAAAACCGCCACCGTAAGCATAAAAAGGACAGCCAATTTCCAGAAAAATTTTATTCGGAGACGCCTTTCTCCTTTTGCAAACTTATGTTCTTTTTTAAAAAGTGTTATTTCCATGAGTTAATTCACAAAGCTTAAGAGCTTTATCCTGACAGCTGCATTCCATTTGTCCGCGCCGCCATCTTTGTGCATATCCACTCCGATAAATTCTATTTCATAGGGAGAATTCTCCAAAAGAGTCACGAATTTATAAACATTGCCGAAAGTTCCCGACACCCTCATTCCGACCATTAGCGCGGTCTTATTCGGCGTTATGTCTACCGAAGTTGTCTCTGCCTTCACGCCGGAGGCCTTGCCGAGCCCTTCTAATGTATCCAAAAAAGGCACCACGTCGGAACTTTTTGCAAAATGCTTTTCCAGCTCTTTGCTCTCTTCCTCGATAACTTTGACTGATTGGTCCAACTTTTTTATATCCTCGCGCCGGATTGACTCTTTCTGCCAAGTCGTTTCTTTTAATTGCAATTCTTTATTATTGTCATTGATCTCCTTGAAGAAAAAAAAGAAACCAATCAGAGAAACACAGAAAAATACTGAAGAAAGAATAAGCGGTATTTTGGGAAAGTTGTTTTGCATTCCAGTACTAAAATTTTAAATTGTTATTAATATTTTTCATTTATTTTTCTTTCTAATTATATTTAATCATAATGTATATACTCAAAAATTTAGTGCGGGACAGGTATTTTTACGAAGGAATCAAGCTTAAATAAAATTGGATATCGGATCCTTTGACAAAGTTGGATATTGGCAGGTCAACATTGCTGAAAGCGGAGTCATCCTCTAGGGCCTTACGAAACAGAAGAAGCGCTTCCCGAGAAGGCGCGGTGCCCTGTACGCTTATCTTTCCTTTATTTTGGTCATTCTTTTGGTCTTTTTGGTAGGAAATATCGGTGATTCTGATCGAAGGCATTTTCTTTGAAAGAATGGCATTTATTACTTTTCCCGAGACAACAAACTGGCTGCCCTCTGCCTGTTCGATCAGGTCTAACTTCTTATCCAAATCTTTAATGACCGCTAAAGTCTCTTGGTCCGGCAGAGGCACGGGTTCCCGGCTTTGCGTCTCCAGCTTGGTATTTGCTAAATTGCTTTTTACCGAGGAAAAAAAATAAGCGGGCAAAATTGCCGCAAAAGCGATGAGAATGGAGACAGCGCCCATGACCAAGAATAAAACCACAAGGCGAAAATAAAAGCCTTTCACCATCTCTTTTTTTTCTTTGTTTGGAATTAAATTAATCATTACGATATCTGAATTTCACTTATTATATACCGTAATCAATTTCTCTCGTAATCCCGCAAGGCGAGCCCGAGAGACGCCGCAAAGGACAGCGCTTGCTTGAAATTCATGTCCGGCACGTAATTTTCCGTATCCGCTATATTCACCCAGACATCCGCCATGAAGACCGGGATTTTTATGCTGACCGAAAAATAGTCTGAGAGGCCGATAAGATTAGAGTCCCCGCCGCAAAGTATTATCTTTTTGATTGGCGGATTATTTTTACCCTCTTCATCTTTGTGGGTATGCCAATACAAGAAATGCTTTGCGATCTCGTCGCGCAAGATGGAAACACTATTTAGAAGCACGGAAAATAATTCCCGGTTCTCGGTATTGCGCAAGAGCCCATATTTGCGTTTCATTTTTTCCGCTTCTTCGAAACTTATCTTGAAATTTTTCATAATCATTTCATTCAGCACCACGCCTCCGAAATCAAGTGTAGAAGTAAACATCACAAAACCGCGGGAAATAATGAAAATACCCGTGCGTTTTTCTCCAAAATCAACAATCATATAAGTCTCCGGGTCTCCCTTTTTGACGATAGCCCGCGCAATCGCCTGCGCTTCCAATTCAAAAGACTCCACCCATATTTTTGAATTATTGAATACAGTGAGATACTCTTCTATGACATTTTTAGGAATGACCGCCACTTGAAGATATAGACTTTCCGCATCTTCCAGAAGAAGTTCGTAATCAAAAATAGCTTCGGATGCCTGTACTGGAACATGTTCCTCTAAAGCAAGCTCGATGCTTTCCCTTACACTCTCTAAACCGGATTTTCCCAGGCGAATCTTAAAAAGGTACACCTGCTGTTCCGGCACAGAGACCCGGACTGATTTCAGTCCAGCTTCTACCCGAAGTTCCGACAAAATTTCTTCCAGGCGCTTTCCATTTTTGATTTTCCCGGCTTCAATAATGCCGGCGGGCATGACACGTTCTCCATGCCTTCCCACTCGCATACCCTGCTTGATATTAATAAGTTCTATAAACTTTATTGACTCGTCTCCGATATCGAGACCAAAGGATGGCGCAGATAAAAAAGAAGGAACTGGGAAAAATGTGTCAAAGAATTTAACAAATTTCTGCAAAGACATACTGTTATTGTACTATTTATCGCGCCCTAGTGCCAGAGGGAATCTCACTTTTCGGTTCAAGTAAAGAAAATTTTCCGTCACTCGCCTCGCCGGAGCCTTCGGCGGAGCGCGGGTCGGTGGAAACAGCCAGAATCATTCCATTACTTTCGATACCTCGAATCATTCGAGGCTCTAGATTTGCCACAAACATGCATTTTTTACCGACTAAAACACTATGGTCTGGAAAATACAAGGAAATTCCAGAAACTATTTGCCTAATATCGCGGCTTCCTTCGCCCTCCATAGCCTTGGCGACGGAGGGACCCAAATCTACGGACAGCTTGAGCAATTTATCGGTATCGGGAATTTTTTCTGCCGAGAGTATCTGCCCCACGGCAATATCAACTTTTTTGAAATCATCAATGGAAATCATTGGAGCAATTGTAACACATTTGTGATATAAAATAAGATCTTATTTATCTTTTTTAGCGATAAATTAAAAAGTCCGCATATCACAAGTGACAAAGCGGGACTTTTCTTTGAGAGTTTAGATAACAAACAACCCACAAGTTTTATAAAGAAGATTAATTGATGAAAGAAATTATTGGTAAAAACTTAGTCCTTTTACATGATCTAAGACTAAATTACATACCTCGATTTCTGAAAATTCACTGGTGTCTATAGTTGAATGTGATCTACAGTATTTTTGGATTAAATCGCGAAAATTACCCTGAACTTCGTCAAAATGTTTCAACAATTTTTGATCACCGTCGGTAATACCCCTTTTATTAAAACGTAAAGACTGTTTTTCGCCATTAACCGTCAAAAGTACTGTAGTAGAGTTTAATTTTTCATACTTAGCCATTTTAGAAACTTCGACTCTTGCCCCTAGCGCTAAATGAGTAGCTACTGTAGAAACCCAATAGCGATCAATAAATATAAACCTGTGTAATTCACTGAGTTGGGCAATTTCAGTAAATGCAATTTCGATACCTCTTGAATAGAAAACAAAACTCTCCTGAGGGCTCGAAAATTTATCTATTTTTTTTCTTTCTTCAGTAAGAATCTTGGGCGGTGTCGCATACCCAATGCCACCTAAATTCTGTAATAGATTCTTGCATAGAGTTGACTTGCCAGTTCCATCAATTCCTTCAATCACGACAATCATCTTAGCCTCCTTTTTTATTTGTGGTTATTTAGTTTTCAAAGAATTATTCAGACTACTAATATCTCAACCTGAACAAAAGACAGAAAATTCTGTACTTTGTTCAAACAAAGAAATTGGGATCAAGTTCTAAAATACTCTCTATAACCTTTAACTTAAACTCTGCGTACAAAATATCTTCATCATCTTTTGTTAACTCAGATTCAAAACGCTGACACTGATCTAAAAAAAAGTACGCAGAAAATGGACCACCTGATTTATAAATACCTGCACCGGGTACTTTGATCTTCCCAAAGAAATTATTTTCTATAATTTTGCATTCGCCATTAGGTTTACTAATTGCAATTACTTGCCTTTTTATACAAGCAGGTTCGGCTATTTGTAAATTTTTAATTTTATTCAAAAAGAACCTCTCCCATTCGGCATCATTGATTTCTTTTGGTAGAATTCCACCCCACCTCCTTACCGCGATTCCGGGTTCATTGTTTAGGGCAGGTATAAATATAGCAGTATCATCTGCTAAGGTTAAAAAACCACTCTTTCTAGCATAAGTTTGAGCCTTTAAAATTGCGTTGGCTACGATATCGTTTAGACTTTCTTTCAAATCACTACTAGCAACTATTTTTTTAGATATTTTTTCAAGTTCTATTTTTTTCTCATTAAAATATGAAAATAGGTTTTTATACAATTGATATTTCGTTTCATTTTTGGTGCCTATTACTATTTTTTTCATTTTTTAGCTTGCCAGATAAACCCAGAAGAAGTCAGTTTATAAAAATATTTACTAAAGAAATCAGTGGGGTAGCTAGATATTAATATCTCAGTAAAGTAAGCACCTAACTTTTGTTTTAAACTATCGAAAGAAAAATATTGCAGATGTGTTAAATCACTGAAGGTTTTTGGATCTTTACCCATCAATAATTTTATCCTTTTGTCATATCTAAATGCATTTGGAGTTGAGCCAATAAATAATCCTTCCGGTTTTAGAATGCGCTTGATTTCAGATAAAAATTTATTTGGATCTATTAAGTGTTCTATTATTTCACCAGCAAATATCAAATCGTAACTATCGTTCTTAAAAGGTAGATTTTCATTACAATTAAGAATTTTTATTTCAACTTCTGGAAAGAAAATTTTATATCTAAACAGTGTAAGGTACCCCATTTTTAAGACAAAAAGCAAACCAATCAATTTCATTCTAGCTTGAAGCGATTTTTTTAGCAAATTCTCTCGGCGACATTTTGAGAGCGGTATGGATTCGGGTGGTATTGTAGACG
>JACPXJ010000040.1 GCA_016196605.1 Candidatus Nomurabacteria bacterium
ATTTGAAGGGTCGGGATTTTGGATCTTGGGTCTGTCGCCAGTCTTTTTATTGTCAATTTTAGATTTGACAGCAATTTTCACGATCTTTTTTGGCACAGTTATAATTAAATTTTTTGAATCTTTTGGTTTTTCTTTTGTTATGTATGACGGTATTGTTGAAATATCTGTAAGGATGTTCCTAATTAGAGTACGCAAGTACGGCATTTCAAATATGTTGTTGTGTCTAATCTTTTTATTTTCAGTATCTTTTATATATTGGTCAAAATTTAAGTAATAATTTTCCGTATCTGAGTTCGTCACATATGTAGCACTAGGGCTTGCTACAGTTTCATCTCCGTCCACGGTAAAATTTACATATTCGCTCAAAGAATTTTTCGGAGTGCATGGCTTATTCTCTATGGAAGAAATGCATTCCCTTTGGTTATAATAAGTAATATTTTTCACAGTCGACAATCCCCATCCGGCGACCTGGTAAACTTTCATAGTGTCTGGAAAAATGTCGGCATCGATATCGGTGTGCAGAGTCTTTGCTCCGTCCAGAATCTTCTCGTTTAGTTTGGCAGGATTGAGGACGTCATTATCAGCCGGATTAGGCCGGTTGTTCTCTTTATCAAGCAAAAAACTGTTGAATTCAGAAAATGAATCGATCTTGCCTCCATACAGGCCGCGAAGATTGAGAGACAGCGGATCGATAGATTTGTCGAAAGATATGACGGGATAGCCCTTGAGTCTTGTAAAATAATTCGCCGATGGCAGCAAGCTATACGCGCCTGGCAGATTGATGCCGAATTTACGAGCAATCTTTTGTTTTAGGAAAAACCCGAATCCAATCTCCTGGCCGTATCCGTGGAGGAGCGCCGCGACAGCTTTCGGCGTCCCTATCTGCGGCGCGGCAACCATAATAAGACGATCGACGGAATCAATCAAATCGCCTTGGTCTGAGGCCTTCATTTCCATCAATTTTTTAATCAAAGCTTTTGCCACCAATCCTCCATTTGAATGCGTTACAATGGTCACTTTTCCGTCTTTTGATGTCTCGGCCAATTGCTCTAATTGCTTTAGGATAAAAGACGTTTCGCCAGTATCCAGGTCTTCGTTGTATGAAAGCGTTCCGTTTTCTATAATTCCTCTCTCTACCACTTGCGATGGGGACAGCCGCCAGTCATATGGAGCAGACCTCCATTCTGATATTATATTGTCCGCTACCATCGCCTGCATATCATCCATGAACGATTTATAAATATCACCGCCACTAAAAAACGAAGCTTTCTTTTCTTCGATAATATCGCGAGTATAAATTAGTCTATTGATACTCGCTCCGTTCTCATCCATATACATATCCGCCACATCAGAATTTGAGTTTGGCTCCCAGAGTTTGTCTTCCACATCGCCTACAAGCAGGATGTGTTTTTGCTTGTACAGCCGGCTCCCTTGGAAACCGGGAATAAATAGAATATTGGAAAAACAATTTTCGGTACAAGATGGAACTACTGTAACTGTATATTCTTGAGTTGATCCATCCTCCGCGGCAACTGTATATATTAAAGGAGAAGAAAAATCTTGAGTTTCATTACTGCCAGGATCAACAGATGCGCCAAGAGAAACAGTAACGGTTGGAATAAGATTTTTAACATCAGTGCCAAATGGAACAGTTAAGATAATCGAGTGATCCGCCTCATTAATTATGCCGTCCACATTTGGCGTTAGATTTTTAAAACTAAATGAGGTAATGACTTTTTCAGAACTTGAAAGAAGCGGATCAGTTAAAAGCCAGGGTGAAAATAAGATTCTTTTCGACACCACATTGCCTAAGTCTTTTGGACCTTTAGAAAGACGGGTTCCTGACGAGGTGCCCCAATAAACATTTCTCAAATCGATGTCGTAAGAGGTTGCTTGATTATAAGCGCTGTACTGAGTATTACCTTTAATAGTTAAACCATCTACAACGTATTGTGAATTACTAAAATTTGCATTGTTTCCCACAAATATTCCATAAGAAAAGTTATTGGAGATCTCGGTATTGGAAATATTAACTATACTTCCTCCCTTATCATAGATGCCAGCCTTGGAATAATGGGAAATTCTGGTGCCTTTTATAGTAGTATAGCCACCATTAGAAAGATTTACACCTGCATATATATTCGAAAGTCCATTATCAATGATAGAATCATCTAAAGTTAGATTTGCATTATCATTAAAAACAGATCCGAATGAGTTTTTGGATTTGAGTTTTGATACATTAACAGAACTATTGTTATATGCTGATACATCAATTATATTAGAGATAGCTTCTAATCCTTCAATTACAACATCAGAATCATTAAAAAATAAACCCAATTGGGCGCGAGAAAGTAGAATATTTTTCAGCGACTGTTCTCCTTCAGCTGAAAAATAATGAATACCTCTCCAATAACCTCTTTTGCTATATGAATTGGGAATAGTAGCATTACCATCTTCATTCGTATCTCCGCCGATGGAATCATCCCAAAGCGAAGTAAAATAAATATTATTGTCACTCGTCCCTTCCGCCGAAAGACTGCCGTAAATACTTATACTCATATAGGGGGAAAATTTAACGATAACTCCTGGCTCAATGGTCAGGGTATTTCCCGCAGTCACATGTATATTTTTTTCTATAACATATGGACTGCCGGCCAAAGTCCAAGCAGTGTTTTCGATGATGTCTTCGGTTATATAGGTGGGGGAATTGGATGACTCTTTTGGTTCTGCTGAATCTTCCTCTTCCGCCGGCTGTTCAGGTGGCGATAGCAAAGCATAGGTCACAGAAAGACCGATAAAATCGTGACCTGTGGTAGTTCCGCTTTGAGTCACAGTTGCGCGATAAACCAAAAAACGTATTTTGGTGTTATTTATCTTTTGAGCTGTATTCAAAACTGCAGTCGCGCTGATAACATCGGTATGATCTTCGCCAATGATTCCTGAAGTTGACCCTTCGATATTGACAAAACTTTCTCCATCCCATACTTCAATCTTTACTCCAGCCAGAGCTCCTGAACGCTGGAATTCATGAAGTATTTTAACTTCGGAAATTATCGCGTTTTCCGAGATTTCAGGTGAAAAGATAAATTCTATATACCTATTTTCATCATACTGATTCTGGTCCGGCCATTTTTCGCTTCTCATTCTATCAACGCCATTCCCCGGCTCGGAATCTGAAATATTTAATTTCTGAACATCACTTGTCGTAAATCTAACCGCTGTTCCCCCGCTCGCATCAGTACCGCCTGTGACAGTATAATGGGCGGTTGTATTCGCATTTACATCATTCGGAAAAACAAAAAGACCGCCAATAAATAGAAAAACAAAAAACGAGAACAAAAAAATAAATTTTTGCGAACGCATCTTATTTTTAAAAAAGCTTATATAACTTTATTATTCCACAAATTTTAAAATATAAAAGTGGAAAACCGATGACATGTCACATTATAATATTCTATACAATGTCATAATTATACCATCTTATGTCCTAGTTTTTCCAATCTTGCAGTAATTCCTCCCCTTTTCCTACCGAATTTTTGCATTAGATCTGAGATTGATGCGCCATCGATAAATAATTTCCCCAATTCTTCGTCTTGTTCTTTGCTCCACGGACGGTAGGCATTTGGATGTTTCTCGCGGATTTCGGCAAACGCGTTCGGGCGCGCCGAGTACGGCGCGCCTTCTTGGCCTGAATTTTTTGGTTCCTTTTTTATCTTCCCTCCGCAAGCCAACACGAAATCTTCATGCATCTTTTTTAGGTCATTCTCAGGAATTTTGCTAAAGACTTGTTCGGCTTCTGCCGATTTATTCTTGAAATCTTTATCTTTTTTAAGAATTTCTGGATGTACTTTGAGCGCATGTTCGTTTATGCCGAGGAGATAAAGTCCAGAAAGGCGGCGCACACGAGAAAGTGCCACATAGCCCTGCCCGAATTCAAACACCTGCGAGAGATCCATCACGGCCGCATCCAGGCTCATTCCCTGGCTTTTGTGTACGGTTATCGCCCAAGCGAGACGAAGCGGAATCTGAGTTATCTGCCCGCGAATTTTGCCATTTTCCTCGACTGTCCAATCCATCGGGGCAACAACAATACTTCTCCCATTTTTTGTTTTAATAATCGGATGTCCGCTAAATTCTTCGTAGCCAGCAATTACGCCAATAGTACCATTTACAAATCTTTCCTTGGGATTATTTTTGGTGCACATTACAACCGCGCCCACTTTGAGCTCTAATTTTTCGGGAGATAGACAGCTTTTCTTGAGTGATGCGACAATCGCCTCGTTTCCGCTTTCATTCATTTTAAATGTCTTCGCTTCTTCATCCAGCTTGGCAAGTTCATTATTATTTACGCCGTCCACGTTGATATTGTGCGAGAAAAGTTTTGTGGTATTCTCCGGCATGTCGTCCGCATCAATCTGCCGGGCATTAATATGACTCAAATGATTTTCCAAAATATTGTTAGCGCGTATGGCTCCCAGAACTGACAAAAAATCAGAATCGTCCTGTCGATACTGCTCTGATAGATAACAAACAACCAGCCGCGCGCGCTGCCAGGACCCTCCTTCATAGGCAAAAATTCTATTGCTTTGCGGAAGTCCGACTTCCGCAATAAGTGAATTTTGCTTTTTGAGAAAATCATCTCTTTTCACAATCGGAGGAAGTTGGAAAAAATCACCGACAAGGATAATTTGAATGCCACCAAAAGGCTCGCTTGATTGTTTTATTTCCCGACAAACCATATCCACCATGTCAAGCATGTTGGCAGAGAGCATGGAAACTTCATCAATAATTAGAACCTTTGTCCGGCAAACACGCTTGGCAATATATTCACTGCTTGCGATTTTATCTAAATCATATTTGTCTAGTTTCGGTCTTACACCTATGCCGCTCCAGGAATGAATCGTCATCCCGCCGATATGCGTTGCTGCAATACCCGTCGAAGCTGTGATCGCTGGCTCAATATCGGCCGCGCGCAAATAACTTACGAAATTATTTATCGTATGCGTCTTACCGGCACCTGGCTCACCGGTTAGAAAAACATTTGCTCCAGTTTTAAGAATATTTAGCGCTTGGCTTTGTGTCATACTACATTTTTTTAGGATGAGCGATACCCAGAAGGGAAAGGCCATTTTTCATTACAAAAGTAAAAGCATAAGTTAGAGCAACTTTATATGGGGAAAATTCATCTTCTTTATTCACGACAATATTGTTGCCATAAAAGCTGTTGAACGCCCGGGCAATTTCGATAAGATAGTTCGCGACATAATGCGGTTCATATTCATTTGCAGAACGCAAGACTACTTCTGGAAATCTATACAACAATCTTTCAACCTCAAAAACTTGGGCTGGCATAGCATGCGGATCCGGCAAAATATTTTCTTTTTGCGCCTTCTCCAGAATGGAATTTGCCCGGGCATATGAATACTGCAGATATGGACCAGAATCCCCCTCGGTTGAAATAGAACTTTCTAAATCATAAACAATGTCTCCGCCCGCAGACTGTTTCAGTATCGAATATTTAATCGCAGACACAGCTACACTCATTGTTACTTTCTCTCTCTCAACGTTCTCAAAATCTCGATCCGTCATCTTTTCCAAGATCGCATCCCGAACATCATTCAAAAGAGATTCCCCGGTTATCACATTTCCCCTGCGGGAACTCATCTTGCCCGAAGAACTTTTGCCGAAACGCATCATACCGTGCGAGATATGTTTCATTTTTGACGCATGTAGAGGATTGATGAGAGAAACAGCCTGGGTGACTACTCGCATGTAGTCCATTTGTTCATTTGCGGTGACAATAATAGACAAATTCATATCAGGATTAGTCTTAAATTTCTCTTCGGTCAAGCCGAGCTCTTTTGTTTCGTATGTAGGCAATCCCTCTCTCGTGATAAAAACCCGGGTATGCAGTTTCGGATCATATTTCTCGGCTTTGAATACAATAGCGCCGTCTGATTCTTCGAAAATCTTTTTGCTGCCCTTCGGATCAATAAGTTTATCAATATCGGCCCTGACGATATTTTCCCCCACTATTGCCATCTCGCTTTCCAAGAAGTAAAAATCGAACTTGGTGCCGAGCGCCTTGTACAAGTCCTCAAATGCTTCCATTGTGACTTTAAAACCCCACTCATATATCTTGTTTATTTCTTTGTCGCTTTTGTTGTATATTTTTTTATTGATTTCATCTATTTGTTTCTTTGCTCCGCGACCTTCTCCGTCATTTTCATAAGCTTCTGCCCCTCTCGCATAAGCAACGCCGATATTGGCCGCTTGAAATGCAGTTGATCCTTTTTTGTCCTGTAATTTTTCATTATCCAACAAACCGTAAATTGCTTTCGCTACATGCAAACCGACATCGCCTTGATAATTGGCTCGGGCAACTTTCGCGCCTGAATGCTCCAAAATTCTAGCGATTGATTCGCCGATAGCGTTCGTCATTAAGTGGCCGATATGGAAGGGTTTGAAAGGGTTAGGGTCGGTATACTCAATCATTATTTTTTGACCAGCTAATTTTATATTTTTCCCGACATTCTCTCCTTGATTCAAAATCTCTTCGATGCTTCCACTAAAAAACTTACGAGAAAGATAAAAATTTATAAAGCCCGCTCCAGCGATTTCTACTTTTTCTATATATTTGTCAAGGTTCAACCTTGACATTTGTTTGGCGATTTTTTCCGCCAGATCTCTCGGATTAGTTCCCACATTTTTGGCGATAGCGAGAGCTATGTTTGTGGAATAATCCCCCATTTTTAAATCTGCCGGGTGCCCCAAACCGATATCGCTCACTTCAATGCTCAGATTATTTAAAGCATCTTTTATTAATTTTTTTATTTTTTCTTCCATATTATTTTCTTCCGGTACTGCCAAACTTGCCTTCTCCACGAGCCGATTCACTCAATTTGTCTACTTCTTCTAATTCGGCTATGGTTACGGGCAAGATCACAAGCTGGGCAACTTTGTCGCCTTCCTCAAAAGTATAACTCTTGTCCGATAAATTTACTAAATGGGTATTGTATTCCCCGCGATATCCCGCATCAAAAACCCCACCCATGGTCTTGAGTCCCGCCTTAGAAATACTTCCTTTGTCCATAATTAAAGCCCCGTACCCTTCTGGAAATTCCAGCGCAAAACCGTGCCAAAAGCGATAATGTTCTCCCGGTTTTACCGTAACTGTCTCTATCGTATATAAATCCATCCCCACATCTCCCTGATGGTGATATTTCGGCAATTTAGCATTCTCTTTAAGCTTTTTAATTTTTATTTTCATCTTAATATTTCTATTTCAAAACTTTTTTTATTTTTTTATATATCTCTTCATGGATATTTTCTCGCGTATCTAGCTTGCCATCCTTTGTACATTCTATTTTGATCCAACCTTTCTGGGTTTTCGAAAGCCATAGCGCGCTCTTTCGAGAATTCTCCATATGCTTTCTATCCTTTTCATGAACATCTTGCTTGTTTGCTTTTTTACTGCCCAAATAGCCTCTGTTGCTGTTTTTGTTTCTTTCTTCTATCAGCTTCATGACGATGGGAATAGGAACACTTAGAAAAAAAACCACATTTGGCTTCGGAATTTTAAAAACTCCGTATTCCATTTCATCAAGCCATCTTAGAAAGTTCTCTCTTTTTTTTGTGTTCACGATCTTTCCCCCCTGATGAATCTGGTTCGCGCTCGCATATCTATTGGCGATGACAATATTTCCCTCGTCCAACCATTTTTTTATTTTATCTTTTGATTCAAAGCGGTCTGCCGCATAAAGAACTGAAGCGATCTTCGGATGCACTTTAACGAAATTGTAGTATTGCTCAGAGAGACAGTGGCCAATAAATTTACCGAAAAAATTCGAATAATAATCCGGAAAATCAACTATTTTTACTTTTCGTCCGTCTTTGCGTAAACGCTTAATGAGAAGTTCGGTTTGTGTCGCCTTTCCACTACTATCCGTGCCGTCTATTACGATCAGTTTCCCCCATTTTGCCATATTATTTTATTTCTTATTCCACTTTAGCCAAGTAAAGTAGCTACACAAACTTCTTTGGTATTGGAAACTTTTTCGCCAGAGCTTTGATTTCTTTGTGCACGGATTCTTTCATTTCTTTATTATCTTTATTTTTAAGGACCTTGATCATGAGCTCGGCTACTTTTTTGCATTCTTTCTCTTTAAATCCGCGAGTAGTGATCGCCGGTGTGCCGAAACGTATGCCGGAAGGATCGAGTGGCTTCCTGGTATCGCCAGCAATAGAATTCATATTAAGAGTTATCCCTACTTCGTCAAGAACTGTTTGCGCCTCCTTGCCTGTTACACCAAGTGACCCGAAAACATCAGCTAGCATCAAATGATTGTCCGTTCCCCCGCCGATCATTCTGATTTTGTTTTCCTTTAAGACTTCTGCCATCGCTTTAGCATTTCTTAATACCTGCGCCGCATATTTTTTATATTTAGGCGTCATTGCTTCGCCGAAAGCGACAGCTTTGCCGGCAATGGTATGCATGTGGGGTCCTCCTTGAATGCCTGGGAAAATTGACTTATCTATTTTCTTGGCAATTTCTTCACTTTCGCGAGTAAGGATGAGGCCGCCGCGGGGACCGCGCAATGTTTTATGAGTAGTGGAGGTAATGATATCGAAACCGTCATCGAAAGGATTGCGAAGTACGCCGGCGGCGATGAGTCCTGCTATATGCGCCATGTCCGCCATGGTTATCGCGCCTACTTCCTTAGCAATTTCAACGAACTTTTTATAGTTCAAAGTACGAGGGTACGCAGAAAATCCTGCGATAATTAGCTTTGGCTTATGTTCTATGGCTACTTTTCTCATATCTTCGTAATCTATCTCTCCCGTATCCGGATTTTTCATTTTGTAGGTGACAAATTTGTAAATCTTTGCCGGAAGGGTCATCGGGTGTCCGTGGGTAAGGTGGCCTCCGTGCGAAAGATCCATGCCAAGTACAGTGTCTCCCGGCTGGAGAAGAGCAGCATAGACGGCCAAGTTTGCCGGAGCGCCGGAGTGCGGCTGGACATTGGCAAATTTACAGTTGAAAAGTTTGCAGGCGCGCTCAATTGCTAAGCGCTCTACCGCATCGGTATTTTCTTGCCCGCCATAATAGCGCCGTCCCGGATAGCCCTCTGAATATTTGTTTGTAAAAATAGAACCGTTGGCATTTAAAACATCTTCGGATACATAGTTTTCTGATGGAATAAGTTCCAGCCCTTCTCTCTGTCTCTTCTCTTCATTCTTTATCATTTTCTCCACTAGTTTGTCTTGCATGGTTATAATATATCAGATTATTTAATGAATGAAAACACTTCGTTTTTTCCGTCAGATTTCATGATAATAGTGCCAAGTAAATCAGTCCTAAAAATCTTCGCGCCAAATGAAGAAAGCGTATCTAATACATCCGGGTGCGGATGGCCATATTTGTTTTCCTTGCCGTCAGAGATAAGAGCATAAGCGGGGGCCACACCTGCCGTAAACGCATTTGAGGTTGAAGTGCGCGATCCATGATGGCCAACTTTTAATATATCGCTTTGAAGTCGTTCTGTTAAATTATTTTTCAAAATCATTTCTTCTGTTAAAGATGTAGCATCACCCGTGAGCATGATTGTCGTGTCGCCATAAGACAATCTGGATACGATCGATCCGTCGTTTGGCGACCAAAACGAGACATCGCGATCTGGAAATAAAATATCGACTGCCGCTCCGCCGCCCATATTCAACCTCATTCCTTTTCTTGCTAAAATATACGGAATGCTTTTATTTTTTATTTCAATTTCAAGATTTTGATAAGTTTTAGAATCTTTATAGGTACCTGATGCAAAGATGACCCTTACTTCGAATTTTTCCAAAACTTCCAATAATCCGCCTATATGATCTTGATCCGGGTTAGTGATGATAATTGCATCAATAGTGCGATCGAAGGGCGACATCATCCGTCTAAGCTTGCCCAATATTTTTCTCGGTGGTCCTCCGTCCACTAATAATTGTGTCCCTGTCGGCGATTCGATAAAAAGCGCGTCGCCCTGCCCGATATCCAGCATCGCAAAAGTAAGCCCTCGATTGTAATTTTTTATTTCAAGAGTTAAGAGAAAAATATTTGCGGTCAAAAGGAGAAGGGTAAAAATAAGCAAATTATGCTTACTGTAATATATCTTTCCCTGTACCGGCATGTTACAATAATATCATGAAAAAATTTGAAGAAAAAAAATTTAATATCGGGCCGTTAAAAGGTATTTCGGCAAAGAATATCGAAGAACACCTCAAACTTTATTCTGGCTATGTGAAAAGTATAAACACAATATTTGAAAAAGTACCTGAGCTTATACAAGATCCCAAAGGAGATAATCAGCAAAATGCATACTTGGTCGGAGAACTCATGCGAAGAGTGGGATTTGAATTTAATGGCATGAGGAATCATGAGTATTATTTTGCTTCGCTCGAAGGTGGAGCAAAAGCTCTGCCGGAGAATTCCGGAATAAAAAAAGAAATGGAAAAACAAGCAGGTTCCGTGGAGACATGGCTTAAAGGATTTAAACATCTAGCCCTAACTCGCGGCATTGGTTGGGCAATCATATACTGGGACAAACAGTCAAAGCAGCTTATTCCGTCATGGATAGATGAACAACACGTCGGCCAGCTTAACGGGCTTTCTTATGTGCTTGGCATAGACATGTGGGAACATGCTTTCGTTTATGATTACCCCACTTCAGAAAAGAAAAAATACGTGGAGGCATTTTTTGAAAACCTAAACTGGGAAGTGATAGAAGAAAATTTCAAAAAGGCGCAGTAAAGAAATTTTTTATACTTCTGCCGAAAAGCCAATAAATAAAGTAGGCGTATATGGCAATGGTCAATAAAAGCGGAAAATTTGGAATAGAAAACGCCGCGAATGGGAGATTTGCGAAGAAACTGATCACACCAAGTTCGTAATTAAGGAATAAATATGAAATAAAGCCAGCTGGTATGGCTAACCCATACCAGATAATCCCCAAAAAGCTAGTCAGGAATCCGAGCAGCATAGTAAATGGTATAAATGGCAAAATTAAAATGTTGGCCGGTAAAGCAACCAAGGATAAATTGCCCATTTTATAAAGAATAAAAGGCAGTACGAAAATATAGGCAGCGCAGGTCACAGAGATAATGTCGCGTAATTTGAAATTGTCTGTAATCCACATGAAATGCTTTTCAATTCTAGGCGCTAAAAATATAACAGCTATGGTTGCAATAAAGGAGAGTTGAAAAGAAACATCATAAACCAAAATAAAAGGATTGAAAATAATCATAAACACACCAGCAAGAATAAGAGCCCGGGCGACATCATAATTTCTGCCGGTCGCCCGGGCAATAAGTGCCAAAATTGCCATAACTCCCGCCCGGATCGCAGTGGAACTCCCGCCGGTCATCAATACAAACATTAAAATAGCCAGAATCCCTATACCAATGCCAAGATTCTGTGGCAGAAAGGAGAACAATTTCATAAACCATTCCGCAACTATGGTGATGTTATATCCGGAAAGCGCGACGATGTGAATCGTGCCAGTATCGATAAATTCCTGCCTTAACTCTTCGCTGAAAGCAGCTCTTTCACCCAAGATAAGTCCGCCCATGAGAAGCGACTCTGGACCTTGTATCGCCAGATTCATCTTTTCAAGAAATTTTTCTTTAATAAAAAAGAGTGTGCTTTTTACAATGTTCCCGTTCCCTCTCGAAATAATCTCGATATCAGGATAGCCCATCAGATATAAAATCCCGTCTTTTTTCAAATAATTGATATAATCGAATTCTTTGCCCTGATCGGTAATAAAATTATCCGGTTTTTCTAATTTACCGTTGAAAGTTATTTCGTCTCCGTATCTGTAATTTTCGTCCAAACTTGCAGATAATAAAATCTTACTGGCGGGAAAAGGTCTTGCCTTTAGAGAGTCCAAGGCAAGACCTTGAGGAGCCAGAAGAACTACTAATTTTTGATTATTTTCCCTTCTGTCCGGCTCATCAACAACTTTTCCGTGAAAATCCGCAGTTTGGCCGATTTTTGACTCGAAAATCTTAGGCGCCGAAATATCAGCTATGTGAAATCTAAAAATTCCCAAAGAAAAAGCTAGAACAAAAATAGAAAATATAACACCCAACTTGTTTTTTGAAATTAAAGAGAAAAATAGAAATAATCCAAAAGAGATTACTCCAAATAAAATAATCAAATGTAAGTTTACAAACAAAAAAGACCTCAAAAACACTCCGAAAACAAAACCGAAGCAAATTGAGTGAAAAACTTTATCCTGCATTTTTTAAATCTACCGGCGCCCCGAGGGC
>JACPXJ010000041.1 GCA_016196605.1 Candidatus Nomurabacteria bacterium
AATAATTAAAGAAAAAGGAGAGCAAGCAGTCTATGAGTGTGGAATTTTGAATTTTGACCCTCGCATTATCGCCATTGTTGGCAGACTATATTTTAGAACTAGCTATGGGCAAAATGTGCTCCAGCATTCTATTGAGATGGCACACATCGCTGGCATGCTCGCGGAAGAGCTCGGCGCCGACGTCGCCATAGCCAAAGCGGGTGCCTTGGTCCACGATATAGGAAAAGCGCTTGATCACGAAGTACAAGGCACGCACATAGAGATCGGTATGCGCATCCTGCAAAAGTTTGGTGCGGATGAACGCATCATTACTGCCATGAAAAGCCACCACGAAGACTACCCATATGAGACAATCGAGTCTATCATTGTCCAAACTGCTGATGCTATATCTGGAGGCAGACCCGGAGCACGCCGTGACTCGGTGGAAAATTACCTGAAGAGACTACAAGAGCTCGAAGCCCTGGTAAACGCTTTCCCAGGAGTCGAAAAATCCTATGCTCTTCAAGCAGGACGCGAAATCCGCATATTCGTTACTCCCGAAAAGGTTTCTGACGCAGAAGCTAGACTCATGGCTCGCGACATAGCCCTAAAAATTGAGAAAGAGCTCAAATATCCGGGAGAAATCAAAGTTACTATGATCCGAGAGACTAGGATCATCGAATACGCGAGATAAGGAATCCAGAAAAGGTAAGGTTTTTAGAGCACGCATAAAATAAAGCTTTATTTTTGCTCCGACTCGGCCTACCCGGCCTCCGTAGTCTCTAAAAACCTTACCTTTACTTCCTACTTGCCTTAAAAAACCCTTGTTATATAATAGATAGGCGGTAATTTAATAAGTTTAAGGTCGAAAGAATTATAAAAATAACTATATTTACATATGAATAAACAAGCATTAGCTGAGTGGGTACATGGAAAACTAGGCGGTACGAAAGTACAGGCCGAGGAGGTTGTGGATGGATTGTTTAATGCCATCATCGACACTTTGAAAAAAGGCGGTGAAGTATCCATCGCCGGCTTTGGGATCTTTTCCGTAAAGCAAAGGGCTGCTCGCATGGCTCGCAATCCAAAGACTGGAGAGCAAGTCAAAGTAGAAGCAAAAAAAGTTCCAAAATTCCGACCTGCAAAGGGTTTGAAGGACACTATTGCATAAATTTATCTCGCGAGATAAGAACTAAGCAAATACAAAAAGCACCCATCTGGGTGCTTTTTGTATTATATTCCCCAATTACTACTTTGAATACGGAGATGGAATTGAACTATCGTTGTCGTTATTATTTCCAAAGCCAACTTTTCCTATGCCACTTTTTTCAGCTTCCTGAAATGCTTTCATCAAACCCTCTAAGTTGTTGGCTGTTCCATTTTTCATCGCCTGACAAATAGCGCAATCATCACAATCTTCCCATTCATCTTTTTTAGTTTTCCCCTTTTTGTTTCTCATTGTTAAAACTAATAAATTTTTATTTACTTTTCCTCATTATAAAAAGATATTTAAATCCCCTAAGATAGAAATTATATTGTCTAGCTCGTTCGTGCCAAATGCTCGTATTTGATGTTTGATTGTGGCGGGTAAGACAAACTATATCTACTGTTTCAAAATATTTCTCCAATCTCTCCCACATTAGGAAACCAACAGGTGTAAATTTCTTTTTTACCCACTGATCTGCAATTATCCAGCCCACAATTTTACCAGATTTCAAAACTCTTGCGATTTCACTTACAGTTTTCTCTAATTCATCATAAAATGATGTTCTTTCACAAGAAATTTTGCCAATACATTCTTTATTGTCCGAATAATTGATATTATCAGAGTAGGGAGAATCAATAAAGACAAAATCGACAGAGCTATCCTGAAGTGGTATTTTTCGAGAATCATTTTTAATGATTTCGGGTCTCGTTACATTTATGTCATAGCCAATAACTTCTCGTTTTAATTCTTTTGCTACATCAATTGTTGTTCCACTGCCACACATTGGATCAACAACCAAATCGCCCTCCTTAGTATATCTTTGCAAAAGATTCCAAATTACAAAAGCTGGCGTGACGCCATTATATTTATTATTTCCGTGAGGTATGTCTCCATAGTTTTGGGTAGGATAATCCCATAACGTTGTAGACTCCAAAATTAAATCTTTAGACATACTTTTTCATCTGCCCACAGTAAAAATTCATAGTTTTCTTGAAAATTATAGTATTAAATGGAATATTTTCTCCTATCTCTATTTTTTCTAAAAGAATTCGGCAAAACAAAATGAGTTCTCTTAGAATAACAACTCTTTTGTATTGTTTAGAATTTCTTTTAAGTGTACCCCAGTTAGGAGTTTTATGGGTTTCTTTAATAACTTTTTTCCAAGCTAATTGTATTTGTGATTTCGTCATACTAATTTATTAGTTTTTTAAGATCATTAATAAATTTATCAAAAGTTTTTACATTTTCACTTTCTTTAACAGATTGCTCCGTCATAATATATGCACCATCTAAATCTGTTTCTACAATTGCCCTACTTTTACCAACGCCCCTGCCTTCAGAAAAATTACCGTCTTCATCAGGAGTAATAAAGTACATTCTAATGTGTTTTGTTAGGTCATAATTTTTAATCTTGATATTCCAATATCCAGATTGAGCTATCCTTTCCCTTAAAGTTGTTTTGCTAGACAAAACTGCTATGACTTTAAAATCTTTAGGATTATAAATTACTAAATCAACATCTGGAATATGAAACCCGAATTTACCAAAATCAATAGATAGATTTTTCTTAATATTTTGTAACTCAATTGACAAATTTTCAGGTTTTGTTCTTTCAAATTTATTTCCAGATACCATTTTTAATCCCAAAAAATAAACCTCATCCTTTAAAATATGGTCTAACAGTTTTTCTAAAGCATGTCCCTTAAACCCCTTCCACGATTGTTCATGATCATTCTTCTTTGTGGGACTTTTCTTAAAATCCTTATGATGAATTTCTTTTGCTTCAATTAAAATTTCAGAAATATGTTTATAAGTATCATTCCCGTGAATTTTTTTGTATTTTTCGTACAAATTTATAATGTCTTGCGTTATCATGTTTTTATTTTTCCATTACTAATATATATTCTGTTGGATAGGCAGAAACTTTATTTTTATCTGTGATTCTTGCAAACTTTCCCGTTTTTTTATCCCGAACAGAAGGTAAATTTTTTGACGGTATTTCTCTTTTGATAAGATCAAAAACCTTTAACCCCAAGTTTTGCAACTGCTCAACAAAAACCTCTGCATTTAATATTTTAACACCCTTTAGGCTGGTATTACCAACAACGATACAAGTCTTACCTCCTTTTTTTAAAATTCTTTTCATCTCAACAAAAACCTGATTCATCTCGCTAAAGTATGTTGAAACCTCCTCTGCAGTTTTTTTATCTTGCTCGAGTAATTCGTTACGTATGCCCTCCGCAATTGAACTATTGAGTATTAAATCTTTTTTATTATGATAAGAAGTTCCAATAAAACGCTTTCTGAAATCACTTAGGTCTTTAGTATATTCTAGCCATAATGCTGTTAATTGATGTAAATCTGCGTATTCGTAGGAAGTAACATAGGGTGGTGAAGTAACGATTAAGCTAATACTATTATCATTCGTGGGGATAGTTCTTGCGTCCGTACAAATTACCTTACTTGGATTTTTTAAATAACCTTTTTCTGAAAGTAACGCAAACAGATGTGAATTGCCTCGCAGCATCATTTTTACTTGTTTAAAAAAAGTTTTAATAGGCTCTGATGGTTTCTTTTCGAAATCTCTGGTTGGTTTATTACTTTTTTGTAACCAAATTGAGCAGTTTTTAAGAATATTTGAGAACGCACAAAAGAAAAAATCTTGAATATCTTGATCTTTTATCTTTACAATCTCACTTAAAATAAAAGCTAATCTTCGTTTTTCTTCTGGCTTAAACCAATAATTAATTCTTTCATGCTCAGGAGATTTTATTTTTGTTTTATTATTATAAGTTTCTAATTTATTTTTAAGTATAGTAAATTCTTTTTCTATTTTAAAAGGGTCGATGGGGGTAATTTTTGCTTTCGTTATCAAAACAGCAACAGGATTTATATCGACAGCAATTGATGGTCGTCCCATTACTTTTGATTCAACAAGTGTCGTTCCACAACCACCAAAAGGATCAACAATAAAATCACCTTCTCGTGTATATTTTTCGGCCAAACGAGAAACTATCTGTGGAATAAATTTCGCTGGATATCGATGATAGCCATGTGTAGCGTATGCGGTATCTTTGCGTGTTTTATCAGAAAAGGACCAAGAGTGATCAATCTTTGTTTTATTTAACAGCGCGATAATATCTTGACTTATAATATTTCTTCTTTCTATAACTACCATAGTGTTATTTTAACATTTTTAGTACTTATAAGATACCTAATACTTCCTTATTACAGCCTTAACGACTGCATTTATATTCAAAGAGTGTTCTGGATATATCGGCTGATATTTTTTATTGGCTGGCTCGAGCCAGGCTTTGTCGCCAGATTTTCTAAAATACTTCATAGTAAATTCTCCGTCCACTTCGGCAATAACGATCTCGCCATCTTTGGCCTGACTAGTACGCTCCACCAAGACCATGTCCCCTTTTTCGATGTGCGCGTCGATCATAGAGTCGCCATCCACCTCGAGCATGTAGGTCAGGGCCTTGTTTTTGACGAGCATAGTGTCGAGACTGACTGTGTCAGCAAGCTCTTCCTCGACAGTCGCTGGTAAACCAGCCGTGACCAGCCCCAACATCGGAACTTCACCGAAAGAAGAAGACGGAATCATCCTGCCGAGATGATCTTTGGCGACCAATCCAGCATTGACCAACTTTTCTACCACTTTAAACACTGCATTCTTGGATCTGAATCCAAAAAGCTTCATCATTTCGGAATAGGTTGGCATCCTCTTATTCTGCGAGTAGAAAGATTCTAATTTTATCTGGTATAAATTACGCATTTAAAGAAATGTGCCTGCGGAAGAATAGGTCTATCAGCTTTTGACCCAAACTCTGCCTCTTGTGGTAACGGACTTTTTTGAGAAGAAGCTTGTGATCCCTTGCCTCCTTCCAATACGATTCCCCTTGGAGAATTTTCAGATCAATCTTCTTATTGATCTTTTGGATCTCTTTTTCTAACATTTTTAAATATTGTGTTTGTGACATGGTTTTACTATTTCTAACTTTTAATTCACCTCACCCCTTCGCCCCTCTCTAAGTAGAGGGGTTGGGGAGAGGTCTTGCGACCTACTAGTAGTGTAAGTGAACGAGCGTTCACTGTCAACAAGGACACTGTGGATAACTCAAAACGACTAGGTCTAGTCATTATTCTAGCTAGGTCTTGCCTAGCTATTCACCTTCGGCCGATATTGGATGGCTTCTAAAATATGATTCTCTTTTACATCTTCTGAATTTTCAAGATCAGCAATAGTGCGGGCGATCTTGATGACCCGGTGATACGCTCGCGCGGAAAGAGCCAGACGCTCGGCGCTATCGTCCAGAAGATCCCGAACCTCTTTGGTCAGTTTTACAATGTTGGTCAGATCTTTCACATTCATTTCGCTATTGGTGCTAATTTCTCTGCCCAACTTTTTAAATCTGCTTTTTTGGATAATCCGGGCGTGCGCCACCCTTTCTTTTATCTTCTCGCTTCGCTCGCCAGTGCCCTCGCCGCCGAGCTTTTTATAATCCACATTGCCGACCGAAACCCATAGATCAATGCGATCCATGATCGGCCCGGAGAGTTTTCTTTTATATCTGTCTAAATCTGACGGCTTGCAGATGCAAGACTTCTGCTTGTTTCCCAAATTGCCGCAGGGACAAGGATTCATAGCGGCAACCAAGATAAAATTCGATGGAAAAACCGCAGAGCCTTTAGCGCGGGAAATGGAAACAATATTATCTTCCAGCGGCTGGCGCAATGACTCCATAACTCTCTTTTCAAACTCCGGAAATTCATCCAGAAATAAAACTCCGCGGTGAGCCAAGGTAACCTCTCCCGGCTTTGGATATGTGCCTCCGCCGATAAGTGAAACGTAGGAGGAAGTGTGGTGCGGCGAACGGAACGGGGGCACGCAAATTAATTCGCCCCTCGTCGCTCCGGCGACAGAATGAATGCCGGTAATTTCCAAAACTTCTTCCGTACTCAAGTCCGGCAGCAAACCGGAAAACACTCTTGCCAGCATAGTCTTGCCTGTTCCGGGCGGACCATACATCGCGATATTGTGTCCGCCAGCGGCGGCAATTTCCAATCCGCGCTTGGGATTTTCCTGCCCGCGGATGTCGGAAAAATCTCCTGTTTTATTTTCTCTGCTGAAATTTATTTTAGTTTTTGGTTGGGCAGGTATTTTTCTCCGTTTTTTATCCAAATCTTTGACTTTACTTTCATCTACATGATCAATAACTTCTTCTAGACTGCCGGCGCCAAAAATATTTATGCCTTCCACGAGCGCCGCCTCTGCCGCATTTTCCTTCGGCAGATAAATTTCTTCAAATCCCCGCTTTTTCGCCTCTTCGGCGAGAGGAAGCGCGCCGCGAATGCTCCGAAGAGCGCCGTTCAATCCAAGCTCTCCGAGAAAAATTTTCTTTTCAGAATCAAATTTGATTTCCCTGGCTGATTTCAAATAGGCCATAGCTATGCCCAAATCAAAAAACGGCCCTTCTTTTTTCAAGTCAGCCGGGGAAAGCGAGACTATTATTTTTTGATTCTTGGCTTTCGGAGATTTGAAGCCGGAATTTTTTATCGCTCCGCTTACCCGGTCTTTCGACTCGTCCACTGCTTTATCCGGAAGTCCCACGACAGAGAAAGTATGCAGCCCCTTTGACAAGTCTACCTCGATCGTCACAATTGCGCCCCGGAGGAGATTCACCTGCGCTGAATAAACTTTAGCGAAAGACATAACATTATCCTTCCAAATGCTTCTTGCAGGTTTGGGCGGCAGGATTAGCCTCCAGTCGGCTCATCTCAATATCCTTTTTACATACCTCGCATTTTCCGAAAGACTCTTTGGAGAGCCCTTTGATGGCCTTCAAAATATTGTTGAGCCGCGGCGCCAAAGTTTTGATCATAGAACTCTTCGCCTCGAAATCTTCAAATCTGTCCGCCATGTCATTCTGATCTGATTCGGGAAAATCTTGGGTTTCTGGAGTCGCTTCCCATTCGCCCGTATCAGTATTGAGCTTGCCCATGCCCTGCAATTCTTCCAAAAGCATATCGCGCTCCTTCTCCAGCTTGTCTTTAATTTTTGCTTTGTCCAACATGCCTGAATAATAGCATTTTAATTTCCGAGAGCAAGCATTTTTTCTAAAGTTTTTATTATTTTTAACTTTTCCTCTCTTTCCTTTTCGACATCTGGAATTATATCTTCTATCTCTTTAGTATCTATTGAAAGTTTTCTGAAGTCATCAACAGTTTTTCTGAGAAAACCCAGAAATGCTTCAACGCTGGCGACAAACCCTTTGGTGGTACGGATAGCCTCCTCAGCTAAAGAACGCCTTTCCGCATCCGACTCGGATGCCATGATCTGCTGGATTATGTCATTTATATCTAACTCTAATTTATTTTTATTTTTTTCCTGCTTTTCTATCTCCGACATGGCAGATGCCACTATAGCTTCCAGCCTACGGCGTTTTGAAAACTCAGGTTGTTCTCCAGAAAATCTTATCATTTTAATATTATACCTTAAATTTTTATTTCTTGATCCGGCTGGCAGACAAGCGTAGCATTATTTCCCTCGCGACACTTTCATTACTGGCAATTATAACCGAATTGTCATCAGCAAAAACATACATCATTGCAATTTTGCCGTCTTTGTCATATAAAATCCGGGCATTTTTATTTTTTATAATGCCGTCTTCGAAATTGGCGGAAAAAAGGTATTTTGTTTCGGCAGAAAGACCAACCCCGAAGAATCCCGAGAGGTCAGAAAACATTTTGTTTTCCCAGGCGCGCATCGCCGGAAAAACGTCCGACAAGGAGCGCGCTTTAAATAAAATGAAAAGTTCTTTCGCGCTGCCGGTATTGGCGATTCCAAGAAGAATATTGTCCTGGATAAAAACAGGATTCGCTCCGGCGACAAAATTTCCTTTGATAAGCGACATAAATTCCCGGAGGCCTATGTCTCTCTTGTCGCGCATGAGGTAAATTCCCTCTACTTTTTCTTCGGGCACGGAAGAGAGCAGCACTGCGTTCCTCGTAATCTGAGCTATTTTTTCCGCATTCAGACCCGCCACTTCGATGGAAGCGCTGCTATCCACGAAAACGGGCGGCGTGTACTGTTTTTCTATGGGCACAGTGGGAACTTCTCTGTTTAGAAGAAAAAAGAATAGGAGTATAAATCCGAGCGCCAAAAAGAAAAAACCGATCATCATAAATAATCTGTTTTTTAAAGATTCCGGAGATAAGTTTCTTTTCTCTTTTTCGTGCTCTTCTTCGCCGTGTATTATTTTTTTTATCATGCCGCTTCGATCATCAGCAATTGCCTTCGCCATGTCTTCGGCATAAGTCTCTACCGCTACATTTTTTGTCTCATCTTTTGGCATTGAAGAAGTTTGGGTCTGCCTGCTTGACCGATAGTCCGATCCTGCATTTTTCCTTGTCCACAGATATGACCTTGACCGGCACCATCATGCCTTCCTTTATTATATCGCTAACCCGCTCAATACGAAAAGGCGCAAGTTCAGAAATATGCACCATGCCGTCAGTGGAAGAATTTAGCCGGACAAAAGCTCCGAAGTCCGCGATTTTCACCACTTCCCCCTTCAACATCTCTCCAACATTGAATTCACGCGTCAACTCAAGCACTATTTCTTTAGCCCGCGATGCCGATGCCTCTTTGCCGGTAAAGTATACTGTGCCGTCATCTTCAATGGTTATTTCTGCTCCGGTCTTTTCTTTTATTTCTTTAACTATTTTGCCGCCAGGACCTATGACCAGCCCGATCATTTCCGGCTTGATCTTGATCATAAGTATTTTCGGCGCATTTGGCGATATATCAGCGCGAGGAGCAACAATTTCCTTTTCAATTCGGTCCAAAATTTTCAATCTCGCCTGTTTGGCCTGCACCAGCGCTTCGCCTAATATCTTTATCGGCACCCCTTCCACTTTCACGTCAAGCTGTATCGCGGTGACACCATTTCTAGTTCCAGCGACTTTGAAATCCATATCCCCATGATGATCTTCCGGGCCTTGAATATCAGTCAAAATTTTGTATTTTGGTTCTTTCTTAATTCTTAATTCGTCATTCGTAATTTCTTCTATCATAAGCCCCATGGCAATGCCCGCGACGGGCGCAACTATCGGCACGCCGCCGTCCATGAGCGCTAAGGTCGAAGCGCAGATGGAAGCTTGGGAAGTCGAGCCATTTGAAGCCATCGATTCGGAAACTAAACGCATCGTATACGGGAATTCTGCTGCGGGAGGCAGAACCATAGCCAGAGCCTTTTCCGCCAGCGCGCCATGGCCGACTTCGCGGCGATTGGTGAAACCGGCTCGGCCAGTCTCACCGGACGAATAAGGCGGAAAATTATAATGATGCATGAATCTCTTGTCGGCTTTGGTCATCATGCCGTCCACCATGTGTTTATCCTCCGGCCCACCTAAGGTTAAGACTGAAAGAACATGAGTCCCGCCGCGATAAAAAATACCAGAACCATGGAGTACAGATGAAATACCTCCGGCCTGCGCGTAAAGATCCCGAACTTCGTCCATTTTTCTGCCATCCGCCCGCTTATTTTCCTCGATTGCCTTTTTGTGTAAGATATCATTTTCCGTATCATCGAACAAATTATCTTCCAAGGCAAAATCTTCGCGCTCCGGATACTTGTCGCTGTAATATTCTTTTGCCATTTTGTTCCAGATAGTGTGCAATTCATCTATCTTCTCTTTGCCAGCTCCGGCAAAAATAGCACCTGTCATCTTGGGCAATATATTTTCTTTGAACAATTTCACCGATTCGGGATTAATTACTTCTTTTTCGATGACTCTTTTTTCTTTACCTATTTCTTTTACTATTTTTTTCTGGAAATTCTCCAGTTTGCCGATTTCCTCACTTGCGCGTTTTAATGTTTCTTCCAATTCTCTCTCGTCAGTCTGATGAGCCGAAGCCTCGATCATATTTATATTTCCATCCTTGCCGCAGACAGTCAGATCATGCTTATATTGTGCATCATCCAGCCGAAGCGACTGTCCGGCATTTATTTTCAGTTCCTCGCTGTTATTCTCATTTGCATATTTACCAATACGGACACAGCCGATCGGCCCGTTCCAAGGGATATTAGAAACAGCCAGAGCGAGCGACGCCGCATTCACCGCTAAAACCGTCGGATCATTGTCGTCAACCGAAATAACCGTGACAATTACTTGCACCGCATGGCGTATTGACTGGTCAAAAAGCGGGCGTAAAGTCCGGTCGATCACCCGGCTCGCTAAAATGGCATCCTCCGACGGCTTGCCTTCCCTTTTTACAAAACGAGAGCCAGAAATTTTCCCGGCTGCGTAAAATCTCTCCACATAGTCCACCGTCAGATTGAAAAATCCCAAGCCATCTTGCCGGTCATGGGACATGCAGGCAGTCGCGAGCACTATCGTCTCGCCGTATTTGAGCATCACCGAGCCCTGCGCCTGCTCCGCTAAATCCGTAAAAATAGCAGTCAAATTCTTCCCACCGATCTCCAAACTATATTCTTTTTTTTGCATTTTTTGTCTAGGTCTTGCCTAGACGAGTTCGTATCCAGACTACAGTGTTGTTTATCCTGAGTAAAATCGAAGGATTTCTTAATCAGATCAGGGAAACACTACTTTGTGTCTAGACGCGAACTAATTAACTGGTAAAGTGTATTTATCCTACTCTGAATTACGAAACTCCGCAACCTCACTTTTCCACAGACACGATTAAACACCTTCAGCCGTCTGAATTTTTAAAACAGAAGTTTAATTTTCTCTCAAACAATTTCTCTACCTAAGCACATAGGCGAGAATCGAATAA
>JACPXJ010000045.1 GCA_016196605.1 Candidatus Nomurabacteria bacterium
ACGCCTTTTTCTTTACAAACTTCCGTCTCGCAAAGGGCGATAGACATATGATATGAAAAAAATATTTAAATATTTAAATATTGAAATATCCCCTGCGAAGCAGGGAGGTTTTACTCTAGTGGAAACGCTTGTGGCTGTTTCTATATTTTCGGTGTCCATTCTTGGATTGCTTTCTGTGCTTGCGGATGGTGTTGCCGACTCGAGCTATGCCAAGCAAAAATTAATAGCTGCCTATCTGGCGCAGGAAGGCATCGAATATGTTAGAAATATGCGGGATACTTCTGTTTTGTATTCAGGCGGCGGAAATTGGAATAGCTTCAGAAATACTCCAAACATAAATTACCCTGTCGCTGCTGATTTTACCGGTTTTATTCGTGAAGTTTGGCTGGACAAAAACGGTTTAGGACCAGATCAAGTGAAGATTTATTCAAAGGTTTCCTGGGTGCAAGGCTCCGGGACTCATGATATAACATTCAGAGCGGATCTTTTTAATTGGGTGGAATAATATGAAGAAAGTAATATTTAAATATTTAAATATTGAAATATCAAGAGCCGAAGGCTCTGCAGGGTTTGTGTTGCTCTTTGCCGTCACATTGGCAAGCATTCTCCTGGCGCTCGCGCTCGGCGTGGCCAATATTGCCTTAAAAGAGATTAAATTCAGCACTTCTGCCCGGAATACGAACGATGCTTTTTTTGCCGCTGATACAGGTGTTGAATCTGCGCTTTTCCAAGACAAGGATGGCGATATTTGCGCGCCCGCTCCATGTAGCTATAGTTTTACCGTTCTCTCTCTAGGCAGTACTGGGCAAGGTTGCGCAAAAGTTACTGTGGATAAGGCTGTAGCACCCGCCACCACGTCTGTTGTTTCGAAAGGATACAATATAGGCAATGCTTTGTGTGATTCTGCTAACCCGGATCGGATTGAGCGTCAATTGCGAGTTACTTATGGCGATGACTGAGATCCAAAAGAGAATAAAAAAACTGCGTGATGAGATTGCAAGATTGCGGGATCTGTATCATGTCCAAAACGCGCCTGAAGTTACTGATGATGTGTATGATTCTCTCACCAAAGAGCTAAAGGCCTTGTTGAAGGACTATCCCGAATTCCAAGATGCTAACGCGATGGAGGAGAGGGTGGCCGGCAGACCGCTCGAAAAGTTTGAAAAAGTAAAGCATAAAATACGAATGCTTTCCTTAAATGACGCTTTTTCTCCCGAAGAGCTATATGATTGGGAAAAAAGAATCAAAAAACTATTGCCCCCCTCTCCTTTACAAGGAGAGGGGCAGGGGGGTGAGGTGAATTATTTTTGCGAAGCTAAATTTGACGGTCTGGCTGTGTCTTTGAGGTATAAAAACGGCAAATTTATTCAAGGCGCCACTCGGGGAGATGGTTTTGTCGGCGAAGATATAACGGAGAATCTTAAAACCATCAATTCCATACCTCTTTCTCTCAGTTCTTCAAGGTCGAACCTTGGGGATTCAAAAAGGTTCGACCTTTTCCCGCCGGAATACCTCGAAGTCCGGGGCGAAGCGTTGATGAGCAAGAAAACATTGTCAAGGTTGAACCTTGACAATGAAAAGGAGGGCAAGCCGCTTTTTGCCAATACCCGCAATGCGGCGGCGGGGAGCCTGCGGCAGCTCGATCCGAAGCTGGCAGCCATGCGTGAACTTGATTTTTTGGCCTATGACATAGCGGAAATAGAATTTCAAAGGTCGAACCTTGGGAATTCAAAAAGGTTCGACCTTAAAAAACATTCAGAAAAACATCAATACCTCCGGACACTGGGATTTAAAGTAGACGGGCACGAGGCAGTCTGTGCAAATTTGATTGAAGTAGTTTCTTTCATAAAAAAGTTTGAGAAAATCAGGGCGGACTTTCCTTATGGTACGGACGGTGTCGTGATATCGGTAGATGATTTGAAGTTGCAGGCTGTTTTGGGCGCTGTCGGCAAAGCCCCGCGCTTTATGGTGGCTTTTAAATATCCGGCAGAAAAAGCGACAACAATCGTAAAAAACATTCTGGTCAATGTCGGCCGCACTGGGGTGCTCACCCCTCTTGCCGTGTTTGAGCCGACTCTGGTTGCTGGATCTTTAGTGGGGAAAGCCACTCTCCACAATATGGATCAGATCGAACGTTTGGGATTGCGCATCGGGGACACTGTGGTGATAGAAAAAGCGGGGGATGTCATTCCCAAGGTAGTAGAAGTGCTTATCCGCATGCGCACAGGGAAAGAAAAAAAATTTAGAATGCCGGATAAATGCCCGGCTTGCGGCGGAAAAGTGGAAAAAAGAATTACCACCCCGAGCCCCTCCTTGACCAAGGAGGGGAGGAATCCCTCTCCCCCTGCCAAGGGGGAGTCCCGAAGGGGAGGGGGTCTTTCAGTTGCTTATTATTGCGTCAACCCCAAGTGTCGGGCGAAGGATGAAAGGTATTTGGAGCATTTTGTGTCAGTTTTTGAAATATATGAGCTTGGCCCAAAAATTTTGAGGCGGTTCAAGGATGAAGGACTGATCACCGATGCCGCCGATATTTTTACGCTGGAGAAAGCTGATATCTCTCCCTTGGAACGTTTCGGAGAGAAATCGGCAGAAAACATTGTTACGGAGATAAATAATAAACGCGACATCCCGTTGTCGCGTTTTCTCTGGGCGCTGGGGATTCTACATGTAGGAGAAGAGACGGCTCGTAATTTGGCATTGCATTTTGGTACATTAGAAAAATTGATAGAAGCTGTGACTCATAATCAAGAAGAAATAGACAGTATAGAAGATGTCGGACCAGCGGTGCTAAAAAGCGTGGGTGATTTTTTCAAAGATAAAAATAATTTGAATTTTATAAAAAAACTGCTCAAGAATGGCGTTATAATCCAAAAAGCCGAAAAAGCAAAGAAGGGGAAGTTTACCGGACTTAATTTTGTTTTGACCGGCACACTTTCTAAAATGTCGCGAGAAATCGCCAAAGAGAGAATATTATCTCTTGGCGGTAAGGTGGTTGGTTCAGTTTCAAATAACACTTCTTATGTCGTGGCTGGGGAAGAACCGGGCTCTAAGCTAAAAACTGCGGAAAAATTAGGGATAAAAGTTATAAATGAGAAAGATTTTTTAAATATGGTAAACTAATTCCGTATGGAACCGTCGCATAGCGGTCGAGTGCGCGCGCTTGGAAAGCGCGTAGGCTGAAAGGTCTCGAGGGTTCGAATCCCTCCGGTTCCGCCATATGACTAAATACCATTATTTTTTAATATCTTTGTTTACACTGGCTTGGATAATATCCGCGATAAATCCGGTAACGCCGGAAAATTGGCTGCAGGAAAACATTGTGGTTTTTCTTTGGGTGCCGGCGACTATTCTCCTCGGGCGTTATATTGTTAAGCTCTCAAATATCTCGTACACCATCATCGCAATATTTCTGATGCTTCATCTCTTAGGCGCTCATTATAATTATGGCGGCGTGCCTTTCGGAGAGATTCTTGGCGAATGGATTGGGAGCGGCCGCAATCAATTTGACCGCTTGATGCATCTTCTTTTTGGATTGATTATGATTTATCCGTTTCGGGAAATGTTTCTTCGAATAACAAATGTTAAGAGATTCTGGGGATATTTTTTTCCTATAAATATAATACTATCATTCTCGGCAATGTATGAGATTTACGAATGGGTGAGTGTGAGTTATCTTCCTTCCGAAATCTCGTATCTTTTTGTCGGGGGCAATGATCCCTGGGATGCAGTAAAAGATATGTCTCTCGCGGCCGTGGGAGCCGTAATTACCACGGTAATTTTAGCTGTCAAAAATAGGCAGGTAAATAAATCCATGTGAATAAGTTGTGAATAATATTAATATCACATTAATAGTTTGATGTTGCAAATTTTAATATAAAATGCCATAATTACGCTTTATGGCAATCCTAATCATCGAAGACGAGAAAAAATTAGTAAATATATTAAAGCGAGCGCTCAAGAGAGAACGCTACTCTGTGGATGTGGCTTATGACGGCGAGGAGGGCTTAGACAAAGCAATGAAGAATAATTATTCTTTAATCCTTCTCGACATAATGCTTCCCAAAAAAGATGGTTTTACCGTCTGCCGGGAACTTCGAGCTCACCAGATCCACACCCCTATCATTATGCTGACTGCTCGGGGTATTGTCGAAGACAGGGTAAACGGCCTAGATGTCGGGGCAGACGATTATCTGGTCAAGCCTTTTGGTCTCAATGAATTATTTGCCAGAATTCGCGCGATCCTGCGCCGCCGCAAAACGAGTGATCCGGATATAGCGAAAATCGCCGATCTTATAATGGATAGAAAGAAGCATGAAGTTGCCAGGGCAGGCAAGGTGATTCCTCTGACTCCCAAAGAATATAAGCTTCTGGATGTCCTCCTTTCCAATCATGGGGAAGCGATAAATAGGCGTAAGCTCATTGATCATGCTTGGGGGCCGGATTTCAAAGAGACAAATAACGAGCTCAATGTCCACATAAGATATCTTCGCAAGAAAATTGATGATGCTTTTTCGGATTCTAAGCCATTGATTCATACAGTCCGAGGCGTAGGTTTCGTCTTAAAGGAATAATTTAAAAAATTATTCCTTTTTTTGCAAAATTTTTCTCAAATTAGTCTGATATTTGTTATAGTTAAAACTATATTAAGGTTATAAACAGTTTATAAACAGAATTATGCATATAATACTGCTTTTTTATATTGACTTCTTATTTTTATAGGATACGATATTAATGTTAGATTAACATCTAATAAAAAATTAATGTCGAAATATTATAAAAATTAAGTTTATGAAAAAGATTTATGTTAAAGAAAATTAAGTTTCCTAAAAATTACAAGACCTTAACGATGTGCGAAAAGTGTTACGCTTTCAGATACAGAAATTCCTGGCATTTCAAGAAGCCGGATTACTTGAATTCAGAGCAAGAAGTGCCGGTTATCTTTACCCAGTGCTCAGCTTGTATCGAACAGGAGAATGCTCTCTATGAAAACGAATCAGAACTTGCTTTCGGCTAGATAATATATATATCTAAGTCGTCTTGTAATATTTCGAGCTGCCTCTCGGCTCAAATATATTATGGGAGGCAAAAAGGGCAGACTTGAGATAATAAATAAAAACCTCGAATCGGATTTTCTTGATCGGCTGTGGGAGGAAGGGTCTGGCGCTGATCCCTTGGAAAATGTTGCAAAAATGATCGTGAACCACATAACAAAGTTTGAAAAGGAAATGGCTGATCGGTCGGAAAAGCATGAGAGCGATCTAAAAGAATTAAAGAAAGAGCTAAACGGTCTTAAAAATAAATTAAAAAGAAATAAAACGAGGGTTCGGTATTTGTAATACTTTCGGGCTTTTTACGGCGTCACATAGGCAGAGTATTTATTGTTAGCATAGTCATCCATGGTTACGATAATTAAAATGACAGGGAAAATATCAAAAATATCATTCGCGATGATTTTTGCTTTGGTTTTCTCTTCTGTTGCGCTCGTCAATGCAAATACTGCTCTTGAGTATTATGAAGAACAAGATGAAAATCCATATAAATATAATGCCCTGGAAAATAAATCTTCTTTTGTCGAGCTGCAAAAAGATGCTGATACCACCGAAGAGGCTGTGAAGAGGAGAGAATTAGAAAGGCGCATTCAAGGAGAATGGCAAAGCATAATCGAGAAGCAGAACTTTTCCGTCGGAGAAATTGCGAAAGCCGTAAGCGCCTTGCGGGACAGAAATGGAATGAAAACTTTTCTCGCGGGGAACAATCTATCCGTTCTTAGGTTTCAGCTCGTTCAGATAAAAGAGATTGCAACATTGCTTAATACTCTCGCAAAAAAGACGGAAGACGAATCAACAAAGATCCAAATAGATAATCAGATAAAGTTCTTGCGGCAGGAACAGAAAAAGGTCGAGAGTTTCATTTTTGAACAAAAAAATGAATTAAGCCTGTTTGGATGGTTCGTTAATATGCTTTAATAAGTAATTTCACAAAAAATACTATGCTTACAACATTAGCTGTGATCCTGGTTGTATTGTGGCTTCTCGGCGTGGTCACTTCGTATACGCTGGGCGGTTTCATACACGTGCTTCTGGTAATTGCCATCATAATGGTTCTCATCCGGCTTATCAGGGGAGAGAAAGTTGTTTAAACGGAATAAAATAGTTATATAGAGTGTATAATGGTCGTATGCGGAAGGTGACAGAAGCGTTTGAGAGCGAATACAAAAAGCTCAATTTAGCCCAGCGGGAGGCAGTCGAATCCATACTAGGTCCCGTTATGGTAGTAGCTGGTCCTGGAACCGGGAAAACACAGGTTTTAGCTCTTAGAATAGGCAACATTCTTTTAAAAACTGACACGCCGGCAGATGGTGTTTTGTGTCTCACTTTCACTAATTCTGCGGTAGAAGCTATGCGCTCGCGCTTAGTGCGCTACATAGGGGAGGCAGGCGAGAAAGTGCGCGTTTTCACTTTTCATAGCTTTGGGATGAAAATCATTGAAGAGAATTTTCCGGTTTTGGGTCTCAAAGAGTCTCCAAGACTCCTCGATGAAACAGAAGCGGCTACATTTTTTGACGATATTTTCCAGTCTCATGCGTGGGAATATCTGCGGCCGCGCTCCGACCGCACAAAGTATTACAAAGATTTAAAATTGCTCATCTCACTCCTTAAGCGAGAGCGTATCAGCTCTCGAAAATTTGCGTCTTCTATAGAAGAGGAAATTCAAATCTTGAAAGATGACAAACAAAATATTTCTTCCCGAGGGGTACGCAAGGGAGAGCTTAAACAAGAGGTACGGCATGAGATCGAAGGTCTCGAGAAAAGCAGGGAAATTTCTAAATTTCTGGAATTGTACGAAGCGGCAAAGGCAGAGCGGGGAATGATCGATTATGATGATGTGCTGGAGAATTTAGTGAAAATCGTCGAGAAGTCGGAGGAGGTAAGAGCGGAGATCAGGGAAAAGTATTTATATATTTTAATAGACGAGCACCAAGATTCTTCCCGGGTTCAGAACGAATTTATCGCCCGTGTTTGGATGGATGTCGAAAAGCCGGATATTTTTGTGGTCGGCGATGATCGCCAGCTTATTTACGGCTTTAGCGGCGCCTCTATTGAGCACTTCAAAAGTTTCCGGAAAACTTTTCCGGGAGCAAAACTCATTCCACTCCTTCTGAACTACCGCTCCACGAAAGTTATATTAGATGCCGCTCACACCCTTCTGCAAAGCGTGATGACAGAAGAGAAGCTTGTAAGCGTACGCAAGGAAAGCCATTCGATAAAATTAGTAGAAGCAGAGACACCTAGAGAAGAAATAAGAGCCGCGGCGGAGGATATCAGGGGGAAAATAGGACAGGGCATGCGGCCGGATGATTGCGCGGTTCTCCTGCCAAAAAACGCACAGGTTCGAGACGCGCTAGAGATACTACACAAGGAAGGAGTGCCCATTGCAACCTTTGAGACTCTGAATATATTCGACCAAAAAGAAATGTCGGCCTTGATGCGTGTTTTGAAGATTATCGATTCTGGCGACGCTCCATCGCTCGCTCTTTCTTTTTTTGACGAATACTCTGGTATTTTACCGCTCGAAGCTCACGCATTTTTATCGGATCAAAAAATGCGGGAATTCTCTTTTGATGCGCTTGTTAACAGATCCTCATCTTTATTTAAAGAAAGCGCGGTAGAGAAATGGATATCGAAGTTGTCAAGTTGGAAAAAATATTATTTAGATCACGATGTTAAATCGCTAATTCAAAAAATTGCCGAAGAGTTGTTTGCCCCGCAAGAGGGAGGGCTCATTAGCGGTAAAGAGATAGCTCTCTCTCTGTTTACTTTATTGGAAGGTAGAGAAGATTTGACGCTTCATGATTTTGTTTCATACCTCGGGCGGCTGGAGCTATATGGCGAAATGATTCCGGTCCTGACGGACAAAAAAAAGGGAGCGCGCGTACTCACAATGCATGCTTCAAAAGGGCTTGAGTTTGATTATGTTTGGATCGCGCACATGGATGAGCGGTCCTTGGGAGGCGGCAAGAAATTGAGTTTTACCCTGCCCAAGAAAATACGAGAGCTTATCGAAGAGAAAGATATCGATGCTGTCAAGAGAAAACTTTACGTAGCCATTACCCGGGCAAAAAGATTTTGCACGCTCTCCTATGCCGGTACTTCACATAAAGGCGCCGAACAAGAGCTTGCTAAAATCATCGCGTCACTTCCCAAAGAGGTTTTTGAAAAGCATAAAGTGAAAGCAGAAAAAAAACAAAAATCTCCTCCGAAAAATTTATCAGCGTTAGCCAAGCTTGTGGGCGAAAAATATAAAGATAGATACATTTCCGCATCATTCCTGAATAATTTTTTTGAGTGCCCATGGAAATGGTATTTTCAAAATCTTCTTCAGCTTCCGGAGGAAGTGAGCGAGAGTTTGGAGTTTGGCGGTAAAGTCCACGCTGCCATTGATCAAGTGCTTAAGAACAGCGGAGAAGTGACTGAAAAAATACTTGAAGAGATTGCAGGAGGAGATAAAGTAATTCTAAAAATAATTTCATCATGGGCAAAAAATCGCCTGAAAGAAATTACCAAAAACCGGGAGAATGAACAGCCGATCTCGATAGAGGACAAAAATTTTCCACATCTTAAGTTCTACGGACGGCTTGACCTTATCGAGAAGCTGGAGTCTAAAAACGTGCGGGTGACGGATTTTAAAACTGGCAGTCCACGAAAAAAACATGAAATCGAAAAATTGGACAATGAGGGGAGGTTGGGCGGGAACCTGCGCCAGCTCGCCATGTATGCATACCTTTTACAAAATAGTCCGGCCTGGCAGGGAGTAGCTGTGTCCGAGAGCCGGCTGGAATTCCTGGAAGCAAGAGAAAAAAGCGAAAGCATTTACAATTACGTCATTACATCAGAGGAAATAAATCTACTGCTTAAAGATATAAAAGACTATGATGATCTGGTCAAAAATGGCGAGTGGATAAATCGCCCTTGCAATTATAATTCTTATGGCAAAAATACGTCTTGTGAATATTGCAAAACGGCGGAGATTTTTACTGGATCTTCTAAAAAACTGAAATAAAATTGTTAGCGGACTGTCGCGGAAAAAATTTTGTTGGTCTCCGCTTCCAGTTTTTTATGGATTTTATCTATTTCAGAAGAGGTAAGGGTTCTTTCTATTGACCTATAGGTAATTCTATAAGCATAACTAATTTTTCCAGCGCCGAATTTTTCCGCATTTTCATATTTATCTAAAAGCTCCACCTGCTCCACTATGCCGGGAGCAAGTTCCCGCACAAAGTCAAAATAATCGTTTGGAATAAAATCCTTCTTTACTACAAATGAAATATCTCGCACGATCGGCGGGTACTTGCTGACCTCAACAAATTTTTGTCCCAGTTTCAGTTGTTTTTTTACTCTAGGATCTTCGGACCAAAGAAGGCGGATATCGGGGAGGTCCATGCTGATGATTGCCAGCCGTTCCAGTCCGAAGCCGAAGGCCCAGTTGCTCCATTTCTCCGGGTTTATGCCCAAATTACGCATCAAATTGTCTGTCATAATGCCGCAACCCAAGACTTCGATCCAGCGGCCGTTGATTTCGACTTCCATTTCCAAGGACGGGTCCGTGTATGGAAAGGTATCTTTATTGAATCGGTATTTAATTGTTGGTCCGAACACAGCTTTAGCGATATCGGCTAAAACTTTTTTCAGATCATCCACTGTGATGACTTTTTTGTCTTTCGGGATCAGAAATCCGCCGTCCATCTGATGAAATACATTCATGTGGTTGCGGTCGATTTCGTCTTTGCGGTATACCTTGCCGAACGAAAAGAAACCCAGTGCTTTGCCTTTCTCCATACGTTTCTTTATTTCCGGTTGCTGTAAGTAGTAGTACCACATCACTGTAGTATGAGTACGCAAGAGATTTTTCTCATTGATGAAGTATGTATCAGATCGTGAGCGGGCAGGATGGTCGGCGGGAAATCCGTAAAGGTCGAAGCTTACGTCTGTGGGTACTATCTCCGGAGATTTTACAATATCAAAATTTTTAAAATCTTGCTGGGATAAAATACGCTGCACGATTTCATAAATCGGGCTTCCGGCAGTCCGCGATAAATCCGGCATCGAAAGATACCGCTTCATGCGTCTTGAATCCATATCCTGTTTCGCTTCTAAACTTTTTAACAATTCCCCCGCCTCAGGTGAAGCTACTGTGTACGTATCTCTCATTTCTCCAGTCTAGAAAAAAATGTCCCAAAAGTAAAGGGTTTTAGAGAAAAAATAACTGGCATTTCAGGCATCTTTTTGATATAATATGGTCGTATTATGGCAAAGGCAAAAGAGCAAAAAGGTGCAGAAAAAAAGGGCGGAAATGGACATCATTATGACGCTTCGGACATATCGGTTTTAGAGGGTTTGGAGCCCGTCCGGCGCCGTCCGGGCATGTATATAGGCACTACGGGTCCGGAAGGGCTTCATCATTTAGTCTGGGAGATTTTTGACAACTCGCGTGACGAGGCGATGGGAGGTTTTTGCAATGACATTGAGGTGGTGCTTCTGCCGGGCAATCGCGTGCGTATAGCAGACAATGGACGGGGCATTCCAGTGGATATGCATAAAAAAACTAAAGTTTCCGCTCTTGAAACCGTTATGACCACTTTGCATGCTGGAGGGAAGTTCGGTGGAGAGGGATACAAAGTTTCCGGAGGTTTACATGGAGTAGGAGCATCAGTGGTAAATGCCCTTTCTATTTTTTGTAAAGTTGTAGTGCACAGAGATGGTGGTCAATATGTACAGGAATATTCTCAGGGCAAACCCGTTCGACAAGCTCAGGGTAAAGAAAGTTCGGCGGTAAAAAAAATAGGCAATTCAAAACTTCACGGCACGATTGTGACCTTCGAGCCAGATCAGGAAATTTTCAAAGATTTAAAATTTGACTGGAGCACGATTGTAAATCACATTCGTCAGCAAGCTTATCTGGTAAAGGGATTAAGAATCACTATTATTGATGCTCGTGGCAATGAGAATAAAGAAGTCGAAAAAGGGATGGATGAGCGGGATGTTTTTTATTTCAGAGATCTTGAGCTGGAACTTTCTTCTGTCGCCTTCTATTTTGAAGGCGGACTAATTTCTCTTATCAAGTTTTACAACAAATTCCAAAAGCCGATCCAAAAAGAAATTTTTTACATTGAAAAGGAACAGGACGGTGTCGGTGTGGAGATAGCTCTACAATATGTGGACGACATAGCTGACCGTATTGTTCCTTTTGCTAACAATATAAATACGCCCGAAGGCGGTACGCATATGACTGGTTTTAAAACCGCGCTTACCCGAACATTGAACACATATTGCAAAAAGAACGAGATGATGAAGGAGTCGGAAGGAGGATTTACCGGCGAAGACGTCTTAGAAGGACTCACGGTAGCTATCTCCGTAAAACTTCGCGAGATCCAATTTGAAGGTCAGACCAAAGCGAAACTTGGAAGCATGGAGGCGCAAGGGGCGGTGGCTACCGTATTCGGCGAGGCCTTTAATAATTTTTTAGAAGAAAATCCTGATGATGCAAGGGCCATAATCAACAAATCAATTCTCGCCCTGAAAGCCAGAAAGGCCGCCAAGGCGGCTAAGGATTCGATTTTGCGAAAAGGCGCTCTCGAAGGAATGACTCTTCCGGGCAAGCTGGCAGACTGTCAGAGTAAAGATGCCGCGGAGTCAGAATTGTTTCTGGTAGAGGGAGATTCGGCTGGTGGAAGCTGCAAACAGGGGCGTGATCGTAAAATTCAAGCAGTTTTACCTCTTAAGGGCAAGATTTTAAATGTTGAAAGGGCTCGTATAGACAAAATGTTGGCCTCTAAGGAAATTAAGTCTCTCGTCATCGCTATGGGCACTTCTATCGGAGACACCTTCGATATTTCAAAGATGCGCTATCATAAAATAATCATCGCGACTGATGCCGACGTGGATGGTTCACACATCCGTACATTACTTCTAACACTTTTTTACAGATATTTCAGACAAGTTATCGAAGCTGGATATATTTATATCGCCCAGCCACCGCTTTATAAAATAAAAAAAGGCAAGGAAATTTCCTATGCGTATACGGATGATGAGAAATTAAAAATAATGGGTAAGGGAACAGAAGTGAGTGAGATTGAGGCTGTTGAAGAACCCGCTTCCGCCGACTTGCCCGCCGAAGCTTTAGCGGAGGAGGGAGGCGAGGCAAAAAAATCAAACAAGATACACATCCAGCGCTTCAAAGGTCTCGGAGAAATGAATCCGGAAGAATTATGGGAGACTACTATGGATCCGGCCAACCGCGTGCTTAAAAAAGTAAATATTGATGATGCCGAAGAAGCAAATAAAATTTTCGATATCCTCATGGGCTCCGAAGTTCCGCCCCGAAAATCTTTCATTCAGTCCAATGCGAAATTAGCGGAGATTGATATTTAGAAAATGAAAGTAGTTTTTATCTGTCGGAGAAATAGATTCAGAAGCCAAATTGCCGAAGGTCTTTTTAATCATCTTGCAAAAGATGGTTCGTCTGCTACTTCTGCTGGCGTAGATACTTTACCGGAGGAAAACAATGTACTTTTTTGTGAATACAAGAATAATAAAGTAAAAAATACAGTAGAGGCGATGAAAAATAATGGGATAGATATCTCAAAAAAATATGCGAAAGAAATAACGCCTAGAATATTAGAAGGCACAGACAAAATTATTTTCTTAACTGATGACAAAGAAAAAATACCCGACTGGCTTTACGAATATCCTTATGAGCATTGGAAAATAGACAATTTTCCAGGTGCGCCAACTTTGGCAAAATCTGAAGAAGTTATTCATATGTTAGAAGGTAAGATTAAAAATATGCTAGAGGATTAGTTTTTGTCATTTGTTTACTATCATTACGGCCGTCAGTATGGTAAACTAAAGTCATGAAAGGAAAAATTTTGAAAAAAGCCTTAGAATTACTTTATGATGGAGCTATGACTCAGGTTGATTTTTTCAATGCAGTTTTGTTCGCTGGTTATGGAGCTAGTTCTAGCCGAATCGAATATGAATATCAGAAACGTAGAAAAATTTCAGAATCCAAAAAATCTAAAGAAGAAATATTTAAGGCTAGAAAAAGAAGATTAGCCATATTTATGTCTAAAATGAAACACGATGGTCTTATTGAGGAGTTGGAAAATAACCGCCTTTTAATTTCAAAGAGAGGAGTTGCTAAACTTGGCAAACTTAAGAATAATTTGCCATCCAAGTTTTATGCAGAAAAAATAGATCAAGGCTTTCCAATCATAATTAGTTTTGATATACCAGAAAAGTTGCGAAGGAAGCGTAACTGGCTAAGAGAAGTTATAAGAAAACTTGGTTTTGAAATGATCCATCAAAGTGTTTAGGTGGGTAAAGGAAAAATACCGGCGGATTTTATAGCAGACTTAGAAGAACTTAAAATTTTAGAATTTGTTGAAATTTTTGAGATTAGCAAAACAGGCAGTTTGAAGAAAATAACATAATTTTATTTATATTGCATTGTTTACTATACTGACGGCCGTCATTGTGGTAAACATTTTATATAAACATTTTGGTGTTATAATAAAGCTATAATACAATGAAACCGAAACTTTTAATTGTCACAGGAAGTCCTTTCAAGTTTGGCGATTTGGCTTTGCGATTGAATGAGTTTTTTGATTGTGAGCAGAAGGAGTGGGATGAACACGAGATTCAGGGTGACCCAGAAGAAATTGTTAAACATAAAGCAAAAAGAGCTTATGAAAAGTTTAAACAGCCTGTGTTAGTAGACGATGTTTCAGTTTCGATCGGTGAACTCAACGGTTTCCCGGGTCCGTATATGAAGGACTTCTGGAAATGTTTTACGCCTTATGAAATGGGAGTTAAATTTGCGGGTTCACGTGTGAGTGCAACTTGTTATTTAGGACTTTGCAGAGGAGAAGGAGATGTGTTGATAGCCGAAGGGATGCATGAAGGAAAAATAATTGCCCCTAAACACAATGAACATCAGGGTAGAAATTTTGAACTTTTCGTTCAGCTGGATGGTACTGATAAAGTAATGCTTGAGTTTACTCCAGAAGAACGAACGAAGTTTTCGCATCGCGGCAAGGCTATCAGAAATCTTCTAGAGATTCTTTAAAAAGAGGCTAAGTGACTAATTTCTTAATATATCATATATGATAGTCTAAAGAATTTGATTTTTCCCTAGATTTTACTATTTATAAAGGAATTTCCACCTTCCTCGACCAGCGCGGGGAGGCAGTCCAGCCCTTAAAATTTTCTCTAAGATTGTCCATATGTTTTGATTCTTGATCATTTTTAAAAGAGAAGAGTATCGTCCTTTCTCATATTTAACAGACATTCTTGAGATGGTAGATGGGCTCATAAGAAGTGCTTCAGAAATGTAGGAAGTCGGAACATTCTGCGATAATAGATAAATTGCAGCAAACCTTTTTGCTAGCATAATTTTCTCCGTGTGGGTTAGAAAATCATTCAAGAAAAATTTTACAGATTTCTTGCTTGATTTTTCAAGGGCAATACTAAATTCATTGTAAAGTTTCTGTAAGTGCTCCGTTTTTAATTTTTTGGAGGATACGTGTGGCATAAAAGCTTACTTATTAGTATATCATATATGATAGATTAAGAAAAATAAAAAGGTGATAAAATGCGCCGATTTACTTTTTAGGAGAATCGTCACTATCTCGCTCTATTCCTAAATCCTTTTCTACCTCTTTGATTACCTTATCTATTTCCTTTTTTCGATTTTCTCTCCCTTGTTCAATATCCATTTCATGATCTGTGCTCGCTGCGTATAACTCGAGAGTAACCATTTTATTTTCTAGTGCTTTTAACCAAGGGGCATCTTTTGAAATTCTTTTTGCCTTCAATAAACCACGAACATCTTTTATAAGTCTTGAAAATGCAAAAGAGGATTCATTATTTAGTCTAAGCATGTTAAGCATAGAATTTTCACCACGATCTAAAATTCTGGCTATGTTTTCTGCAGCGAATCCTCTATCAATTTCATCGTCAGCTGTGATAAATGGACTAACTAAATTTTTCACATTGTCCCAATAATGAGAGGATTCTAATGGATTGCCGCTATTTCCTTTTTCCATTTTGTTTCTCATTTAATTCTTATTCTTTATTTCCTCTGAAAGTTTTTTCAAAAGTTCTTCTTTTGACATTTGGCCGAGGTTGCCATTGTCTCTCGATTCCAGAGTTATTTTTTTAGCTTCTATTTCTTTGTTACCTATAACTACCCAGTAGGGGATCTTGTTATTTTTTGCATCACGGACTTTAGTGCCGAGGTTTAGGTCTGCAGTATCAAACTCCGCTCGGATATTGTTTTCTTTCAAGATTTCAAAAACTTCTTTTGCATATTCATTATGCTGTTCGCGGACAGGAATTACTTTTACTTGTACTGGCGAGAGCCAAAGAGGGAAGGCTCCAGCAGTATGTTCGATCAAAACAGCCAGGAATCTTTCAATTGATCCCATAATTGCTGCGTGTATCATAACAATGCGTTCCTGTGCACCTTTTTCGTTGATACAAAAAAGATCGAATCTCTCTGGTTGATTCATATCGAGTTGTATTGTGGCCACTTGGTGTTCTCGGCCGATAGCATCCTTTGCCATGAAGTCTATCTTTGGTCCGTAAAAAGCGGCTTCGCCGGGAGCTTCGATGGCCTCTTCTCCATTTTGTTTTATTATTTTTCGTAAAGCATCTTCAGAATTTTGCCAGATTTCTTCCGTTCCTAAATACGCTTTCATATTTTTGGGATCATGGAGAGAGAGACGCGGTTTCAAAATAAATCCAAATGTTCCGTAAAATGTTTTAACAATGTTATAAATTTTCCCCATCTCTTCGTTTGATTGGGATAATCGGCAATACACATGGGCATCGTCCTGAGTGATAGATCGTACGCGAGAAAGTCCGGAAAGTTCTCCCGTCTGTTCATCGCGATAGACTTTGGTGGTGGCAGCGTATCTTTGCGGAAGCTCTCGGTAGCTCCACTGATGCCTGTTGTATATCTGGCAGTGATGCGGGCAGTTCATCGGCTTCATCGCAAAAATATGTCCTTCACGAGTGTTTACCTTAAACAAATCGTCTTTAAATTTTTCCCAATGTCCCGACGTTTCATAAAGCTCCTTTTTGGTAATGTGGGGGATGTCTACTCGCTCATAACCGGCAACTTTGCGGAGTTCCCAGACGAAACCGTCCAGGAGATCCCGCACCATTGTGCCTTTAGGAGTAAAAAGGGGAAGGCCGGCTCCGACAAGATCAGAAAAAGTAAACAAGTCTAATTCTTTTCCTAATTTCTTATGATCTCTTTTTTCGGCCTCCTCACGTTGAGTTATATACGCATCAAGTTCTTCTTTTGTATTGAAGGCAAGTCCATAAATGCGGGTGAGCATTTTGTTTTTCTCGTCTCCGCGCCAGTAAGCTCCAGCGACTCGGTCTAGTTTGAAGCTATCAGGAGCGATTTCCTTACTTGGATTTTCCACGTGTCCGCCTCTGCAGAGATCGGTGAATTTTCCACAAGTGTATGCGGTTATCTTCTCTCTTCGTCCAGCGATTTCATTTATTAGTTCTGCTTTATACTCATTTTTGAAAAACTGGAGAGCCTCGTCCTTTTTCAGTTTTTTGTATTCCCATTCGGTCCATTTCGGCAGGATTTTTCGCATTCTATCTTCTATCTTCTTTAAATCTGTATCCGCTACTTTCTCTCCACCAAAATCAATATCATAATAAAAGCCATTATCTATGGCTGGACCTAGGGTGAGTTTAATCTTGTCGAACTTGTATATTTCTCCAACCGCCGCCGCGAGCAGATGAGCCAAAGTATGCCTGATATTCCCGAGATTATCTCCTTTTTCCATATTTCACATCATAACATATTATTTTTTATTCTGAAGTCGCTGATTCTTTTTGTGAATTGCTTTTAGTATTTATTATGCTAGTATGAGCCCATTATGGTAGTACGAATGAGAAGTACAAGGTCGCATACGGGGAACAGGCGATCGCATCACGCGCTCGATAGCACCAGTTTTTCAAAGTGCGAAAATTGCAAAGGGCTGAAGAGGCGTCATACAGTGTGCGCATCCTGCGGTTTTTACCGTGGGAAAAAAGTAGTGGATTTGGTAAAAAAGATGGAGAAAAAGCAAAAGAAAGAAAAAGCAGCTCTAGCAAAGAGCTAGTTATAAAGTAGAAAGTTATAAAGTTTGTAAAGTTGAAGAGGATTTCGAATTTCTTTTAACTTTATGAACTTTACAACTTTGAACTAACGTATGGCAAACAGGCACCTTTCAAGATCTATAGTTCTCCAGACTCTCTTCGAGTGGGATTTTCTGCCTGCAGAAAAGAAAGATGCGGCAAAGAGCAGCGAGGAAATAAAAGAAGCTTTAAAAAGAAACTTGAAGGAATTTGCCCCCGGTTTGGAGGATGATAATTTTGTTTTCTCTCTTCTTGAGTTGATTTTAAAAAAGCGTGTTACTGTTGATGAGATCATCGAGAAAGCGGCGCCGGACTGGCCGATTGACAAGATATCTGTCGTTGACCGCAATATTCTCCGGCTCGGACTAACGGAACTCCTTTTCGGCGATCGGAAGGAAGTGCCTCCGAAAGTAGCGATTAATGAAGCTATTGAACTGGCAAAAACTTTTGGCGGGGAAAATTCTGGCAAATTCGTAAACGGGGTGCTCGGAGCGGTTTACAAAGAGATAGGCGAGCCGGATAAAGAGCATCAGAAGACCGATAAAAAAAGAAGTCCGGGTGAGCATGAAAAACCAGTAGACATTAGTAAACTGCCGGTGGAAAATCTTGGCGGCGCTTTGGTTTATGTGAAAAAGGCCGATTCTTCCTCCGGAATTTTGTTTGCGCTGGTACACGATGTCTTCGGTTACTGGACTCTTTCTAAAGGGAAAATTGAAGCAGGCGCTGATACAGAAGAAGGAACGGTAAAAGCGATCAAAAAGGAAATCGGACTTGATATAAAAATAGAAGAAAGACTAGGAACTAATGAATATGTGGCTACCCACCCAGAAAAGGGCAAGAGTTTGAAGAAGGTTGTTTATTTTCTGGCCTCGACTGATTACAAAGAGCTCCAGCTGGAAAAGTCCGGCGGGCTGGATGGTGCCAGATGGTTCGAAATGTCTGAGATTCCCGAGCTTCGAATCTATAATGATATCATTCCGCTCATAGGAAAGGCGGTAGAAATAATAAGTAGTAGAAAATTATAAACTTCATAAAGTTATAAAGAAACCATATGATAAACTTAGGAGACTTTGAGAAAAAAATTAAAATAACTTTTAAAAATAAAAGTCTTTTGGAGCAGGCTTTTATTCATTGTTCTTACATAAATGAAAATCCGGGCGTCAAACTATCACATAACGAAAGGCTTGAGTTTCTCGGCGACGCTGTTCTCGAATTGGTGGTTACGGATTTCCTTTACAAAAAGTATCCCTCTTACACTGAAGGGGAGCTGACATCGCTCCGTTCTGCTTTAGTCAATGCGGTGATTATCGCCTCGGCGGCCTCCAAAATAGGCATGAATGATTACCTTCTTTTATCGAAAGGCGAGGCGAAAGACAACGGCAAGGCGCGCCAGTACATTTTGGCAAATACATTCGAGGCGTATGTCGGCGCCCTGTATATCGATCAGGGGCTTCCCGCGACGGAGCAATTCATACACAAGTACCTTTTGCCAAAAACGGAAGAGATAGTTTCCAAAAAACTCTGGCGCGACGCGAAATCCTTGATTCAGGAAAAAGCGCAGGAATTCGTGAATGTTACGCCGGCGTACAAGGTGCTCTCCGAATCAGGTCCCGATCACGACAAGCATTTTACGGTTGGTATTTTCTTCGGAACGAGCAAGATTGCCGAAGGTAAAGGACAGTCAAAACAGGAGGCGGAACAGAAGGCGGCCGAGGCAGCCCTAAAGGAAAAGAATTGGCTAGATTAATATGCGGCTGAAAACTCTTGAATTAAACGGTTTCAAATCTTTTGCTCAAAAAACCGTTTTGGAGTTTGATGAAGCAATAGTCGCGGTGGTAGGCCCGAATGGCTCCGGGAAATCTAATGTTGTTGAAGCCATCCGTTATGTCTTGGGGGAGCAGTCGATGAAATCCATGCGCGGAAAATCCGGTTCCGACCTGATCTTTAAGGGTTCAAAAACATTGCCGAAAGCATCGAAGGCGTCCGTCGCCATATATTTTGACAATTCTGACAAGATTTTCAAGCTGGGAGGCAGCGACGGCGAAAATATTAATTTAAACTATGAAACCATTGCCATCTCTAGAGAGGTTTTTTCCGATGACCTTAATAAATATATTTTAAACGGCTCGGAGGTCCGCCTGAAAGACATCCATAATCTTTTAGCTTCGGTGAATATCGGATCGAGCGGACATCACATCATTTCGCAGGGTGAGGCGGATAGGATTTTGAATGCGAATATCACTCTACGCCGGGAAATGGTAGAGGACGCTCTCGGGCTCAAAATTTACCAGTATAAGATAAAAGACAGCGCTCGAAAGCTGGAACGGACAGAAGAAAATATGAAGGAGGCAACTCTTCTTCGCAGGGAGAACGCTCCTCATCTGAATTTTTTAAGGAAACAAGTGGAGAAATTTGAAAAGGGAAAAGCTATGCAGGCGGAGCTGCTCGCGCTCTACCGCGAATATCTTTACAAAGAGAGCGTTTTCTTGGAAAAAGAAAAAGAGAATCTAAAAGGAGAAAAAGAAAAAATAGGGCACGAGCTTAAAATTTTGGCAGGAAAAATAAGTTATTCTGGCGGTGAATCTCAAAAGGGCAATAAGAAAATAGAAGAACTCCGGACGGCAGAGAAGAAAATTAATGAAATTCAAGGGCAAAGGGGGGAGCTGGAGAGGAAGCTCGGCAGAATCGAGGGCATGATCGAAGCCAAGGAGAGTAGGTTTAGAATCGGCAATATTTGCCCGACTTGCGGCAGAGAGCTCCGTGATATCAAGAATGACGGCTTGGAAACCGCGGCTAACAGTGAAAAAGAAGTTGCGGAGCTGAAGAATTCCCAGGCCAGCATTCTGGCAGAGATGACAAGGATAGGCAGTGAGGAAAAAAGTCTAGCCGGCGCGATTGAAAAACTCAAAGAAGATTTAAATAAAGAGGCGGAAGCCTTGCGAGACCTAGAGCGAGAAAAGTTTACATACAGGGTGCGCCATCAGGAGCTTACTTCCGCGCTTGAACTCGTAAACATCAAGGAAACAAATCTGAAAGCCAGAATGGAAAATTTTGCCAACGAAATAAAAGAAGGCGTGGCCCTCGTTGGGCAGGACATCCTATCCTACAAGAATCAATCCGCGGACGCCTTGCTTCCGCAAGATGGCGGAAGCAAGGCGTCCGCAACAACCCAAGAGGAATTAAAGAAGAAAATTGATCGCATCAAGATAAAATTAGAGGACGCTGGCCTCGGGAGCGGCGCGGAGATCATGAAAGAATATAAGGAAACGAGCGAGAGGGATGCATTTTTAGAAAGAGAGCTCGACGACCTTGCGAAAAGTTTAGAAGCACTCAAGAAGCTTATCGCCGACCTGAAGGAAAAAATAGATCAGGAATTCAAAGAAGGCGTTAAAAAAATAAATGTAGAATTTCAAGAGTTCTTCTCGCTTATGTTCGGAGGCGGAACCGGGGCTCTTTCGATCGTCCTTCCGAAAAAGAAGAACAGGCGGGAAAAGGTCGAACCTTTAGAGAGTGCAAGGTTCGACTTTGAGGAGCCCGAAGAAGACGTGCCGGAAGAAGAAGGAATAGAGATCAATGTTTCCTTGCCTCATAAAAAAGTCAAAGAACTTCACGCGCTCTCCGGCGGCGAGCGGTCGCTCACATCCATTGCCCTTCTTTTTGCCATGTCGCAGGTTAATCCGCCGCCGTTTTTAGTCTTAGACGAGACGGATGCGGCGCTCGACGAGGCAAACTCCCGCAAATACGGGGACATGCTGGAAAAACTCTCCAAGCACTCGGAGCTTATCGTGGTTACCCACAACCGTGAGACCATGTCCCGCGCTGGCGTTCTATATGGAGTGACCGTAGGTTCAAACGGCGCTTCCAAGCTTCTGTCCGTCAAATTCGAAGAAGCCACCCAAATTGCCAAATAAAAGGTCGTACAATAATCAATAATCAGGTATTGCTATACATCGATATATCGAAGTATAATGAAAAAGTATGTCACATGTATCGGGAAAAAAATTAAAAAGAAAGACTTGGGATAGAATTTCTAAGAAGCTCATTAAAACTTTTGAGGATGCAGGGAAGGATGGGCTACCTTCATTCCTAAATGAGCTTTTTACTAATACAGAAAAGAAAATGCTTTCCAAGCGCCTAGCCATAATAATTTTACTTCATAAAGAAATTCCTCAACACCGAATCGCTGAAATGCTGCATGTTAGTTCTTCCACAGTTACTAGAATGTCGTTAAATATTGAGATTGGTAAATATAACTCAATTTTGAAGGTAGTTGGTCGCAGAAAAGGGGAGTTGGTAGGTTTAATAGAATATATTCTCACAGTTGGTGGAACCATATCTCACCGAGCAGGTCGTGGTCGTTGGACGAGAATTTTCAAAGATCTTAATGGATAACTCTAACAAACAATGTTAATTCTTATACCTCGATATATCGCTATATAATAAAAGATGACTAATATCAGGCAATGCTTGTCCTTGTGTTCTAATTCGCTTTTTTAAACTCAATTTTTTCTTCAGCACCTAGAATAATCTCATCCGGCTGGAAGAAATTATTTAATTTAAAAGGGTCTTTTCTTACGGTCATATTACCATCCTTGCTTAATTTTATTTCGAGGAGCATGCCTTTCATTGTCGGCTCGCTCCAGGATTGGTCGAATATCAGATTGCCGAGGGAATAGGCGACGAAGCTTTCCTTATAAATTTCAAAATCTTGCACTACATGCGGATGGTGGCCGATAATTATTTTTGCGCCGTTGTCTACCGCCTTGTGCGCCAGAAATTCTTGCCTTTTGTCGTGTATTGGTTTATATTCATCGCCCCAGTGGAAAGAAACAACTAAATAATCTACTATATCGCTAGCGTTTTTGACTATTTCATCAAAGCGGGGATTGTGGGCGAGCAAGAGTCCCGCCTTCGCTCCCGCTTCGGCGGGCAAGCCCGCTGTGTCTTCTCCCGCTTCCATATCATTTGGTCCCACATCGGAGAATCCGAGAAACCCTATCTTGATGCCATTTTTTTCTATAATGGTCGGTGTTTCCGCCTCTTTACCATCCATGCCCCCTCCGGTAAAAAGTATTCCAGTTATTTTCAATTTCTCTAAACTATCTATATATGCGCTTCTTCCCCAGTCTCCGACGTGGTTGTTGGCGACCGATACTGCTGTAATGCCCGCATTTTTTAATGCCGGCAAGATTGCCGGATCCATGCGGAAAGAGTAAAGATTGCGCTTGTCGCGCCCCTTATCCGACACCGGGCCTTCCAGATTGGCGAAAACAATATCAAAGTTTTTAAATAACCCCAGATTTTCAAAGAGTCGGTTATAATCTCCGCCTAAATTTTTAGTTACCGAAGCTTTCACTCCGCGATCCAGCATCATGTCGCCACCAAAAATTAGTTTTACGTATTCCGGATCTTTATAAGCCGGTATCTGTGTCGCAAGCTGTCCAATCTCTTTTACTTCTTCTTTTTCGAAAAATAAAAAGGGCGCAACTAGAACTATGATTCCAAAAATTATATAGAGAAATTTCTTCATGGCTTTATGCCAGGGCATAGTCGATTGTCTTCCTTTCCAGATCGACACCCTTTACTCTTACTTTGATCCGGTCGCCGAGACGGTAGCTTTTTTTCTTCTTTTGTCCGGTCAGTTCCAGTTTTTTTTCATTGAAAACATAAAAGTCATCAGTGAGGTCTCGTACTCGCACCAGCCCTTCACATTTTGTTTCTATTTCTTCCACATACATACCCCATTCCGTAATGCCGCTGATTACGCCGTTCATAGTCTGTCCCACGCGCTCGGACATATATTCTGCCTGTTTGTATTTTATCGATGCCCGCTCCGCATCGGCGGCGCGTTTTTCCTGCTCGGAAGAAACTCTGGCGATCCTTTCATAGGAGAGGAGATGTTCTCTAAATTTTTCTTTAGCGATTTTTGTATTTGCCAGGTGATTTGCGAGAAGCCGGTGCACGATGATATCCGGATATCGCCTGATCGGGGAGGTGAAATGAGTATAGTGCTTAAAGGCGAGCCCATAATGCCCGATATTTTGAGTAGAATAAATAGCTTTGGCCATGGATCGGATGACTGCTCTGTGAACGGTATCGCTCATGGTGCTCTTTTTGTCTTCCTTTTCGGATAAACTTTTAAGCAGTTTATTTATTTCGTGGCTTGGAATGATCCCGTCCACCAGAGACACTTTGTGCCCTAGCCCTCGCAAAAAGAAAGCTAAGTCGGCCATCTTTTCTTTGCTAGGCAGATCATGGATGCGATAAATAGAGACTGTTTCGTCCTTGTTTTTATGTTTTAATTCCTTAGTAATTTTGGGTGTTAGTATTTCTGCCACTTTTTTGTTCGCCAGAAGCATGAATTCTTCTATCAGCCGGTTCGAGTCGCCGCGCTCTTTTCGCATTACTTTTATTGGCACACCCTCCGGGTCTAGTACGAACTTCACTTCTTCTTGATCGAGCGAAATAGCGCCTTCGGCAAACCTTTCCGCTGTAAGTTTTTTAGCGAGGTTGTTTAGGATCGCGAGCTCTTTATGGAGGGGAGCGCCGGCTTGCTTGATCGATGATTCCGCTTCTTCATAAGTGAATCTATGCCTTGAATGGATGACAGTCCGTCCGTACCATTCACCCTTCACATGGGTGTTTTTGTCCATAATGAAAACCGCGCTCATGGTGAGCCGGTCCTTGTTTGGCACCAGACTGCACAAATCGTTCGAAAGTTCCTCCGGCAGCATGGGAATCGTTCTGTCCACGAGGTATACCGAAGTTCCGCGTCCGCGCGCCTCCTCGTCTAGGTGGCTTCCGGGTTTGACATAGTGCGAAACATCAGCAATGTGGATGCCGATTTCATATTCGCCATTGGCAAGTTCTTTAAACGAAATTGCATCATCAAAATCTTTAGCATCTGATGGATCAATGGTGAAGGTGAGGGTGTTTCTAAAATCCCGCCGACCGGCATAATCGCTTGCCTTGATGCCCTCATGCTTTATAATTCTCGCTTCGTCTTCCACTTTTGTCGGAAGTTTCGCCTCGAAGCCCTTTTCCAGCGCGATCGCATGCATCTCCGCGTCGTTGTCGCCCGGCTGGCCCAAGATTTTTATCACCCGCCCTTCCGGCGCTTTGCGCGCGTTTGTCCACGCTACTATCTCCACAAAAACTTTTTCACCGATCGTGGCCGAGTTCAAACCAGTGAGAGGTATCAGAATATCCGTGTACATTTTGGTGTCGTCCGGTTTAAGAAAGGTTAGATGGCCTTCTCGCTCCAGTACTCCGGCGAAGCGCATTTTCGCGCGGGTGATTATTTTTGAGACCTCAGCTGTTTGCCTACTCCTGCCTTTCGGATGGAGAATTATTTCCACCAAATCTCCATGCAGGGCGGTATTTAGGTGTTTGAAATCGATTTCCGGGTCCTCTTCCAGCGTTGGAATTTTTAAATAACCTGTGCCTTTCGAGGTAATGGAAATAATGCCCTGTTTTCTGCTGCTCTTGTCTTTTTTGGGGTTGCTTATAGTCATATTGCCCTTTTAATATAGCAAAATATGGCCAAAATAGCGCTTGACAATGGGGTCAAAATATGCTATACTCTACGGGATAATAGATGAATTTCTTTGTAAAGTAAAGAAGTGTCGTTGGAAGCAATCGACACTCAAATAAACAGCTTCCGGAGACCCGCCCTATCATAAAGGCGGGGAAAAAGATGTACAAGAGTAACTACCAGGACGAGGCTCCGCAGGAGTCCGTCCACGTCGAGAAGAAAAAGTGGTCGGTGTGGCAATGGACGATCCTGTTCCTTGTCGTCCCGGTAGGTCTTTACCTGTTGGTGTCACTCACCGGCTGCGTGGCGATGAAGGCAATTGGTGCGATCGCAGACATGGACAACGGCGAAAAAAACAAAATCAACGGGGTGGTAGAAGTGGTGAGGGCCGACGCAAGCCGGCCAGTCGTGGTCTACGGCGGGGGTTACTACGGTGGTTATTACGGCGGTGGCGTATATACCTCTGCCGGCGGTTACTACGGCTACGGCGTGGGGTATGATCCCCACCTCGCGGCCAGTCACGCCCATACGCGCATGCTCATGCGGGAGGCCCTCGAAGAGGGCGGCCGATAGTCGGGTGGGTAATCGGCGAACACCCAAAACAAAGTTCGCCATCAACTAGACAAAGCGCGTTCGCGGATCTCCGCAACGCGCTTGTTTATTTGTGTTGCCTTTTTAATAATTTATGCTAAGCTCTCGGTATGTTAATGATACGGCTTCAGAGAATAGGCAGAAAGAACGACCCGGCTTTTCGCGTGGTTTTGACTGATTCTAAAAATAGCACCAAGAGCGGAAAATTTCTTGAAGTGCTCGGCACTTACAATCCGAAAGCTTTGGACAAAGGAGGCAGAATGAAACTTATTGATGACAGGATAAGGCACTGGATATCGGTGGGCGCGCAATGTTCTGACACTATGCACAATTTCTTAGTGCAGAATAAAATCATAGAAGGCAAAAAAGTGAATGTTTTACCCAGAAAGAAACCAACCCAAAAGAAAAAAGAGATGAAGGCGGCGGCAAAATAACCGCCTGCGCTCCCGCTACGGCGGGTCAGGGCTTTTATTTGAAATATTTTTTAAATTAGTTACAATTACAGGTAAGCAGTAAGTCGTAACACTGCCAATCAGATTAACAGATTTATTTATAATAATATGCAAGACGCAGACAAGGTGTTTTTGGAGTATGTAGTGAAAGCGCTGGTTGATAACCCGAACGATGTTGTGATCGATCGCACTGTGGATGAGATGGGGGTTCTTATAAGTCTTACGGTAAATCCTGCCGACATGGGCAAGATCATCGGAAGAATGGGCAATACCGCTAAGGCCATCCGCACGCTTCTTCGAATCATCGGCATGAAAAATAACGCGCGGGTAAATTTGAAGATCAACGAACCCGAGGGAGGCACTGGCGGCATGAGGCAGGAAGGAAGCTCGAGCTTCACAAGAACTGACAGGCCTATGAGCGCAACACCTATCATGAAAACGGTGGATGAAGCGATGGAAGATCTGAAAGGCATCTAGTGAATTTTCACGTTATCACAATTTTCCCGGAAATGTTCGATTCTTATCTGAAAGAATCTATTATCGGGCGGGCGATAAAGGATAAAAAAATATCCATAAAATTTTACAATCCGATGGACTTCTGCAAGCCGAAGGAGAGAGTGGACGGCCGGCCGTATGGCGGCGGTCCGGGGATGGTCCTCCGTCCGGAATTTTTTCTGAAAACGTTTGGAAAAATCAATCTACGCTATGGCGTAGATGTAAAAAAGAAAGTAAAGATTGTTCTGTTTTCGACAAGTGGCAAAAAGTTTACGACAAGCTATGCAAAAACTGCAGCAAAAAAGTATTCCGACATTATTTTAATTTCTGGCCGATACGAAGGCATAGACGCGAGAGTGCAGAAAATTCTTAAAGCAGAAGAAATTTCCATCGGGGATTATGTCTTAACCGGAGGGGAATTGCCGGCAATGGTTTTGATCGATTCCATTTCCCGCCAGATTCCCGGAGTTTTAGGGAAGTATGAATCACTGGAAGAAGAGCGAGTGTCTTCAAGCGAAGTTTACACCCGTCCAGAGATTTTAAAATACAAAGGTAAAAAATATCGAGTCCCTAAAGTTTTGCTTTCAGGTAATCATAAAAATATAGAGGAGTGGAAAAAGAATAAAAAAGAATAAAATATGGTATAATATATTCGTGAATAAAAAATATGTGTCTGGCTTCACTTTAATAGAACTTCTGGTGGTTGTCGGAATTATTGGGCTGCTTTCCAGTGTGGTTTTAGCAAGTCTGAATACTGCACGAGCAAAAGCGAGAGACGCAAGAAAACAAGCCGATTTTAAACAGATAAGTACGGCTCTAAATTTTTATTATGATAAATACGGAACAATGCCAGCAAATCTTGTTCCTGGAGTTGATGTTTGCGATGGCGGACCTAATCAAATCCAGTATGATCAGCTTATGACAAATTTTATTAGCGATGGATTTTTAGGACAGATACCTCGTACTCCGGGTGGTGGAACATATTGTTATTATAATTACGGTGCTAATAGTTCTGCTGGAGCCCTCTTGGTTACCTCTTTGGAAGCTGTTCCCGATACGACTGCAGGTATTGCTCCATCATGCAGGCCGTGGCCGCCGAATGTGAATTGGTGCAATCAGAGCAGTAGCAAAGCATATTGCATATGTAATCCGTATTAATGATCGCTGAGCTTCGTTTATCTAAAAAATCCGCATATGCTATAATTCTAGATATGAACAAGGAAGATGGATATATTGAAAGACTGAAAGATTTTTTAAATTCCGACACCAACGAAGCGAAAATTGCCTTGGTTGCTCTTTGTGTATTAGCTGTGGCTTCAATGCCTATCCTTGTTGCAGGAGCTTCTGTTATGGGCAATGCGGTGCAGTGTTTCAAAATGTTTGAAGGATCCAAAAAATATTCCAATAAGCAGATTAGCAGTGTATTTGATAGCATGAAACGCCAAAAGTTAATAGAATATGTCTCTGACAAAGGAGGAAAAACAATAGTAAAAATTACAAAAAAGGGCGAGACTAAATTGCGAGCTTTTGATATCGAGCTTATGAAGATCAGCAAACCAAAGAAATGGGACGGCAAATGGCGACTGGTAATGTTTGATATCCCGATTAGATTCACCAAAGGGAGAGAAGCGCTCAGGTATCATTTAAAAGATCTAAATTTCTTTCAATTTCAAAAATCTGCCTGGATTTATCCTTATGCGTGTGAGGATGAGATAATTTTTATTGCCGATTTTTTTGGAGTAGGGAAGCATGTGGATATTTTGACTGTGGATAGTACCTCAAGAGACGAAAAATTAAAAAAACATTTTCATTTATCTTAAACTGTTTTCTATCTAAGATTCTAGCATATGCGAGAAAGTCAGATATGGAATTTTAATGAGATTTAATGACTAGAAAAGAAAAATTATCGATTTTCCATAATCCCCAAACTGAGGTTGACAAAAAAACCTCATTAGTGTAGGGTACTTTTGATTCACTGATTGAGTAACGGATGGAATCTTAGTGTTATACGGTGCTTATATTACTAGGGTTTTTAACTTAATCATATCTAAATAATTTTAAGAAGCTAAAGAAAAGTAATTTCTCTATTTTTCTTTCGTTTTTTTAACTTATCGCAGATAAATGCAAATATGCATACAATTGCCAAGCGTCCGAAGAAATATTTTTCTAGGTACAAGAAGCCGCTCGCTCCGTTTCCAAATCTAATAGAGTCGCAAGTGAAAAGTTTCAAATGGCTAGTGGAAAAAGGCATCGGAGAGGTCTTCAAAGAATTTTCTCCGATCGCGGACTATTCCGCAAAAAAATTTCAGCTTGAGTTCACGTCTTTTTCGCTTTCGGAATGCAAGTACGATGAAAGTAATGCAAAAATAAATAAACTTTCCTATCAGGGGTTACTCAAGGCAAGGGTAAAGTTGACGAATAAAATTTTAGGTACTGTCAAAGAGCAGGAAATTTTTATGTCTGAGCTGCCTCTGATGACTTCCCACGGCACCTTTATCATCAACGGCGTAGAGCGCGTGATCGTGCCCCAGCTCGCGCGAAGCTTCGGGGTTTTCTTTACCGAGAGTGAAAACAAAGGCAGCAGGTACTTTGGCGCCAAAATTATCCCGGCTCGTGGCGTCTGGATAGAAATAGAATCCGAAGCTGACGGCGGCATTTACATAAGAATAGACAAAAAAAGAAAGTTTCCGACTACCGCCCTGCTTCGAGCCATGGGCTACGAAAATAACGACGCTATTTTAAAGGCATTTAACGACTTGGCGGTTAAACCGCCACTTGGCGGTTTAACCGCCAAGTTAGTTGAGGAGGCGATAAAAAATAGTTTGGCAAAAGACGGGATTAAAAGCGTGAATGACGCTTACATCGAAATGTACAAGCGCCTGCGGGACGGCGATATGGCAACGGCGGAAAATGCGAAAGAGTTTATTGACTCATTATTTACGCCGGAAAGATATGATCTGTCTCCGGTTGGTCGTTTCCGATTCAACCAGCGTTTCTCTAAGGGAATGGATGAAGCAGCTCTCGCGCGAAGAACTATCTCCAAGGAAGATTTGGCTACAGTTGTTGCGCATATCATAACTTTAAACAATACCCCGGGCGCAAAGAGCGACGACATCGATCACCTCGGCCAGAGGCGTGTGCGATTTGTCGGCGAAATACTCCAGCAAAAAGTGCGCACCGGCATGATGCAGATCAAGAGAAATATCCAGGACCGAATGTCTATTATTGATGTCGATACGGCCATGCCTATCGCCATCATCAATCAGCGTCCGCTGCAGGCTCGCATCAAGGAATTTTTCACCACCAACCAGCTCTCGCAATTCATGGCGCAGGAAAATGTGCTTTATGAAATAGAGCATCTGCGCACTCTCTCGGCGCTCGGTCCGGGCGGCCTTACCCGCGAACGCGCCGGACTGGAAGTCCGCGACGTGCATCCTTCGCACTACGGGCGAGTCTGCCCAATACACACTCCGGAAGGTCCTAACATCGGACTTATTCTTCACCTCTCCACCTATGCCAAAATAAATGATTTTGGGATAATTGAAGCTCCGTACGTAAAGGTTTCCAAGGGGAAAATCACCGGCGAAGTGGTTTATCTGAACGCTTTGGAAGAAGAAAAATACAACATCGCGCATGCCGCGACTCCTTATGACGAGAAAGGCGTTATAACCGAAGAAAAAGTGGAAGCTAGAATCAAAACAGAACCGGGCGCTATTTCCCGAGACCAAGTTGACTTCATCGATGTGTCTCCGAATCAGGCATTTTCCATCGCGACTTCCATGATCCCGTTTTTAGAACATAACAATGCGAATCGCGCGCTGATGGGTTCGAACATGCAGAAGCAGGCGGTGCCCTGCGTTTTGCCGGAGGCTCCCTTGGTAGCGACAGGTACGGAAGAATTAGCCTCCCGAGACTCCGGCCGCCTAATTATCGCTCTCGAGGAAGGCGCTGTTTCTTATTTGGATGCGAAGAAAATAGTGGTAGGAGGTAAAAAAGAAAAAACTTATAACCTCGTTAATTTTATGAGGAACAATAACTTTGCCGTATTCCATCAGCGTCCGCTGGTCAACATCGGCGATAAAGTAAAGAAAGGGGAAGTGTTAGCGGATACATCGAGCACGGTGGGCGGACAGATTTCCCTCGGCCAAAATGTTTTTGTGGCTTTCTTGTCCTGGTCCGGGTCTACTTACGAAGACGCGATCATAGTTTCTGAGCGACTGGTTAAGAAGAGTAAATTCACGTCTATTTATGTGGAAGAATTTACCTGCGTGGTTCGCGATACCAAGCTTGGACCGGAAATAACGACCCGCGATATACCGAATGTGGGAGAATTCAAACTTAAAGATTTAGATGAAGATGGCGTGGTTCGCATCGGGGCAGAAGTGAGAGAAAACGATATTCTAGTCGGAAAAATTACTCCGAAAGGCGAGACAGAGCTGACACCCGAAGAGCGCCTTCTTCGCTCCATCTTCGCTGAAAAAGCGCGCGATGTGAAAGATACGTCTCTCCGGGTAGAGCACGGCAAGCGCGGGCGCATCATCGGAGTAAAAATTTTCTCACGCGACTTGGGGCACACACTCGAAGCTGGTATTATCAAAAAGATAGTCATCGAAGTAGCCCAGATACGCAATATTTCCGTAGGCGATAAACTATCCGGCCGGCACGGCAACAAGGGAGTTATTTCCACTATTCTGCCGGAGGAAGATATGCCATACATGGCAGACGGCACCCCGATTGATATCATTCTATCGCCCTTAGGCGTGCCTTCCCGAATGAACTTGGGACAGATTTTGGAAATGCATCTCGGTATGGCGGCAAACTCGCTCGGATATCAGGCCATTGTCCCTCCGTTCCTTGGAGCAAAGCACGAAGAGATCAAAGAAGAATTAGTAAAAGCAGGATTGCCGGAAAACGGAAAATTAAAGCTTTTTGACGGGCGCACCGGAGAGCCATTCGAGCAGGATGTCGCGGTAGGGTACATGTACATGCTCAAACTGCACCACATGGTGGAAGACAAGATCCACATGCGTTCGATCGGCCCTTATTCTCTTATTACCCAGCAGCCGCTCGGCGGCAAGGCCCAGGGCGGAGGGCAGAGATTCGGAGAAATGGAAGTCTGGGCGCTCGAAGGCTATGGCGCCGCCTATACCTTGCGTGAAATGTTGACGATCAAGTCTGATGACATACTCGGAAGATCTGCGACTTTCGATTCCATTATTAAAAATGAGACTATCCGGCCGCCGAACAGTCCGGCATCTTTCAACGTGCTTCTCAACTATCTGCGAGGGTTGGCGTTGGATGTCGACTTAAAAAAGAGTGAAAAGTCATCAAGTTCATAAAGTCCATAAAGTAAATGCATTCTGAATCCAACTTTATAACTTTCAACTTTATAACTTTAAGAACTTAACTATATATGAAAACTTTAAACACAACTGAATTTGATAAAATCGCGCTTAGATTGGCCAGTCCGGAACAGATAAAGGAATGGTCCTTTGGGGAAGTCACCAAGCCGGAAACGATAAATTACCGCACAGGCAGAAGTGAAAGGGGCGGCTTATTTGACGAGAAAATATTCGGTCCAGAAAAAGATTACGAGTGTTATTGCGGAAAATACCGCCGGATCCGCTACAAGGATATTATCTGCGAGAAATGCGGAGTCGAGGTGACTCGCTCTATTGTCCGCCGAGAACGTATGGGACACATCGAACTCTCGACGCCGGTGTCGCACATCTGGTTTCTGCGCGGTGTGCCTTCACGAATGAGCATTCTCCTAAATATTTCTGTGTCTGATCTAGAAAAAGTCATATACTTTGCCGGGTACATCATCACCAAAGTCCATGAGGAGGAAAAGGCAAATGTAATCTCCAGTCTCGACAAGGAATACAAGGTAAAGCTAAAAAATGCCAGCGATGAAGATACCCGAGAGAAACTAAAAAATCTTCTTTCGGTCACTAAAAAAGAAATCGGAGAAATTTACGATGGTAAAGTGCTGAATGAAATTTCTTTTCACCATTATTCTTTGAAATACGGAACCTGCTTTGAAGCCAATATCGGCGCCGAAGCGATTTATTCCATTTTTAAGAATCTGGATTTGAACAAACTAAAGGTCCACACCGAAAAGATGGCGGAGGAAGCAGGAGCGGCGGAAAAAGAAAAGCTGCAAAAGCGCCTTTCCCTCATCCGCGCGATGACTTATGCCTCTATTCGGCCGGAATGGATGTTTCTGACTATTATTCCGGTCATCCCGCCGGTTTTGCGCCCGATGGTGGCCCTCGACGGCGGCCGTCATGCGACTTCTGACTTAAACGATCTCTATCGCCGAGTCATCAATAGAAACAACCGCTTGAAGAAGCTGAAGGAAATAAACGCTCCGGACGTAATTTTGCGAAACGAAAAAAGAATCATTCAGGAAGCGGTGGACGCGCTCATCGACAACTCGATCGCCAAGCAGAATGATTCCGCCGCCATGAGCCAGTCGCAGAAGCGCCCCCTCAAGTCTCTGTCTGACAACTTGAAATCCAAACAAGGTCTCTTCCGCCAGAACCTGCTGGGTAAGCGCGTGGACTATTCCGGACGCTCGGTCATCGTCGTCGGTCCGGAGCTCAAGCTCAATCAGTGCGGACTTCCCAAGCACATGGCGCTGGAGCTTTTCCGCCCATTCGTCATTTCCAAAATACTTCAGGCGGAACTTGCCTTCAACATCCGCGGAGCAAACAAGCTCATCGAAGAGCGCACTCCGGATGTCTGGGCGATGCTCGAAGAAGTCATCGCCGGCAAGTACGTCCTCTTAAACCGCGCGCCGACTTTGCACCGCTTGGGTATTCAGGCATTTAATCCGATTCTGATCGAAGGCAACGCTATCCAGGTGCACCCGCTTGTCTGTCAGGCCTTCAACGCCGACTTCGACGGCGACCAGATGGCGGTGTATGTTCCCTTGCTTCATGAAGCGCAGGAAGAAGCGAGAGAATTGATGGCAGCCAATAAAAACCTGCTGAAACCTCAAAATGGAGATCCGATCGTGCACCCGCGCATGGACATGGTGCTCGGAAGCTACTGGATGACCAAATCTCTCGACGGAGAAAAAGGCGAGGGTAAATATTTTTCAAGGCCCTATACTGCGATTCTTGCCTATGATTATGGAATTGTATCTCTGCGCGCCAAAATAAAAGTCATCGCAGCAGGTTTACCAAGATATAAAAAATTTAATGGACAGGTTTTTGAAACTTCTGTCGGGAAACTTCTGTTCAATAATATTTTTCCGGATGATTTTGCCTATGTGCATGATGAGATGACTCAGGACAGACTGTCCGCTCTTTTAGATGAGCTTATTGTGCATTATGGCGTAGATCGGGTTCCGTCCATTCTTGACAAAATTAAAGCTTTTGGTTTTAAATATGCAACGATTTCCGGCACTACTTGGGGGCTCGATAATATTTCCGTATCTCCGGAGAAGCCGAAAATAATCGCGGAAGGCGAAAAGCTCGAAGAAGCAATTATCGCGCAGTGGAACGAAGGTTTGCTTTCGGAAGAGGAAAAATATCAGAAGGTTATTGAAATCTGGACGCATATAAAAAAGGATTTGGAAAAAGTCCTGCCAAAAACTCTCGACAAGAAGAGCTCGACTTATGATCTCTTTACTTCCAAGGCGAGAGGCACGATGTCCTCTCTCATGCAGATGACCGGCATGATCGGACTTATCCAGAACAACCAAGGCAAGACTTTGGAATTCCCGATCATTCCTTGCTATCAGGAAGGGCTTTCGCCGATCGAATATTTCGTCATCACTCACGGCGCGCGTAAAGGAGCTTCGGACACCGCTCTAAACACCGCCAAAGCCGGATATCTGACTCGCCGGCTTGTGGACGTCGCTCAAGATGTCGTCATTACTGAAGAAGATTGCGGCACCAAGGAGGGCAAAATGGTAATTCAAGAAAATATTTCCGGTATGGTTATCCCGCTTTCAAAAAACATCCGAGGGCGAGTATTGGCGGCCGACCTTAAAGATACGGGCGGGAAAGTTATTTACAAGAGGGGATTCTTGGTTACCAAAGAAGAAGCTTACAATATCGAAGGCGCCGGTTTTACGGAAGTGTTTGTCCGATCTCCTTTGACCTGCAGGACCGTGCACGGGCTTTGCGTCAATTGCTATGGATTAGACCTTGGACGAAACCATCTTGTTAATTTGGGCGAGGCTGTCGGCATTATTGCGGCGCAGGCCATTGGCGAACCGGGAACCCAGCTGACGCTCCGCACTTTCCACGCCGGAGGCGTCGCCGGCACTGACATAACCACCGGTCTTCCTCGTGTTGAGGAAATTTTCGAGAGACGAATTCCGAAAAATCCAGCTATCATTTCTGAAACGGATGGGGAAGTTATTTCTATCACAACCAAGGATAACAAAGAGAAAATTATAAAAGTATTGTCCGAGAGCAAGCACGACGGCCCTCTACGCCAGAGCGTCAGCGCGGCGAGCAAGGCGGCCGAAATCGAATATTTAGTGCCATTCCGCCGGATACCAATAGTAAAAGCTGGCGATAAGGTGAAGAAAGGAGAGATCATGACTGACGGTTCGGCTGACATTGCGGAGATATTTAAGTGGGGCGGAAAAGAATTAGTCGAGGAATACATCATTCGTGAAATAAACAAGGTTTACGAACTGCAAAGCGCGTCTATTTCCAGAAAGCATACCGAGATAATCATTCGCCAGATGTTCTCTCGGCGCAAAATAAAAGACGCCGGACATACCAATTTCTCGATTGGGGATATAGTTGAATCCACCGCATTCATCGAGGAAAATAATCGCATCAAAGAATTGGAAGGCAAAGACAGCGATGAGGGTTTGGCTAAAGCGGAAACTGTCGTGCTCGGCATCACTGAAGTTTCCCTCCGAACCAAGAGCTGGCTGTCGGCGGCATCGTTCCAGAACACCAACCGCGTGCTTATCGAAAATGCAGTAAAAGGCGGCGTGGACAATCTCCGAGGACTCAAGGAAAATGTAATCATCGGCCGGCTGATACCAGCAGGAACGGGATTCAAAGCTAAGGCAAAAGTCGCTGTAGAAAAGAGTAAGGTTGCAATGGAGAAATAGGAAAAAACGAAACCCCCTTTCGGGGGTTTCTCGGGGTCTCCGACAAGGGAGACGTTTACAGGATAACTATAGCAAATAGAAATCAAATGTCAAGCGAAATTATCAACAATTTAATAACATATGGAAAATAACAAAAAAGTGCTCGGAGCGGTAGTCTTGATTGCAATTATTGACATTTCATTTCAATCAAATTCACCAAATAGCATCTACGCTATAGCGTAGATGAAAAATTTATGAGTTCATCGGTTGATCAAATAAAATCAAGAATAGATATCGTCTCGCTCGTGTCTTCCTATATGAAGCTCGACAAGTCGGGGAAAAGCTGGAAGGGCAAATGCCCGTTTCACAATGAAAAAACGCCGTCATTCTTTGTTTCGCCGGAGCGGGGCAGCTATTATTGTTTCGGCTGCGGGGCTTCGGGAGATATTTTTACTTTTGTCGAAGAGTTTGAGGGGCTGGACTTTAAAGGCGCGCTCAAACTTCTGGCTGACCGAGCCGGAGTGGTTCTCGAAGTTTACAGCAGGGAGAAGCAGGAAGATAAAAGCGAAAAGGAAAAATTGTGTGAGGTGATGGAAGAGGCTACGAATTTCTTTGAGACTAATCTTGAAAGTAATATACAAGCGCAAGAATATTTGAAATCCCGCGGACTTACAGAAAAAACTATCAAAGATTTCAGGATCGGCTGGGCTATTCTGGATTGGCGAAAGCTATATGATCACCTCAAATCCAAAAACTTTACTGATAAAGAAATAGAGCTTGCGGGGCTGGCCAAGACCCCCTCCGCCCTTGGCACCTCCCCCTTATTGAGGGGGAGGGAGGGTGGGGGTCGTATGTATGACCGCTTTCGCGGCCGAATTATGTTCCCTATTTCTGATCCAAGCGGCCGAATTATTGCCTTTTCAGGGCGCATTTTGGCGGATGACCCTTCGACAAGCTCAGGGCAGGTGGTAAGTCAAGCCAAGTATCTAAACAGTCCGGAGACTCCGATCTTTAATAAATCTTCGGTGCTTTTTGGCATAGACAAAGCGAAAGAATCGATCCGCAAGAATAATTTTTCAATTCTGGTCGAAGGGCAGATGGACTTAGTCTTATCGCATCAGGCGGGATACAGAAATACGGTAGCCACTTCCGGTACCGCCTTGTCTGACTCTACAGTTTCCAAAGAAAATGTTATTTCGAATTTAGGGCTGGTACGCCGGCTTTCGCCCAATATTGTGCTCGCATTTGATGCCGATAAAGCGGGTTTCAACGCCGCTAACAGGGCCGGCAGGATCGCCCTATCCCTCGGCATGGATGTAAAGGTGGCGTCTTTGCCCGAAGGAGTCGATCCGGCGGATCTTATCTCAAAAAATGGAGGTGATGCATGGAAGGAAGCGATTAAAAATTCCAAGCATATTATCGAATTTATTCTTGGAAAGGTGATAAAAGACGCAGGAGAAGACACCCGCAAGGCTGGTAGACTTATCCGGGAAAAAGTATTACCTTATATAGATGCGATTGAAAGTTCAATCGAGCGGATGCACTTTCTTAAAAAGACAGCCGATGCTTCGGGGATAGGAGAGCAAGCGCTCAAGGATGATCTGGAGAAGGTAGCCCGGGATCAGAGGCATGAGAGGCGCGAGATCGAAGAAGCCAAAGAGTTTTCGAGAGAATCCAGAAAGGAATACATCTTAAGGAAACTGCTGGGGATTATTCTTTGGCAAAAAAGTTTGAAAGATAGCATTGCGGATCCGGATAAGGTAATGGAAAAAGTTAATCTTATTTTGAACGCGAGCAAGCAGGAATTATTGGAAAAAATAAAAACGAGCAGGGGAGATTTAATTTTCGAAGCAGAGGTGTTTTATGGGGAAAAGAAAGATAATTTAGAAAAAGATGTGAGCGAGCTTCTAAGAAATCTTGAAAAAGAGCATCTGAATGAAAAATTAGGGTTAAAAATGAGGGAATTGCATCATGCGGAAGAGATGAAAGATGCGGCAAAGTCTGAATTGATCATGAAAGAGATAAAAGAAATTAGCGCCAGAAAAGAAGAAATAAATAGGATATGAACGCAAAAACAAAAAAGAAAAAGAAGGCCAAAGGCAATAAATCCCGACCCAAATCCAGGATCAAAAAAAGGAGAGCAAAAGTTTTCAGAAAAAACAGGGCATCTGTAAAACTCATCAAACTAACGGGAGCGGAACGGAAACAGCAGAATCTCTCCGCAATGGCAAACGACCTTATAGAAAAAGGGCGGAAGCGGGGTTTTATCACTTACGATGAGATACTAAAAACATTTCCGGATATTGAGAATAATATCCTATTTTTGGACGAGCTTTATGAGAAATTTGCCATTGCCGGGATAGATGTTCTCGAAGGAGGAAATTTACTCAATCTTAGCGCCGAACTCTCCGACAAGGATCTCAACAAGTCCACCATGCATGATTCCATTCAGATGTACCTGAAGGAGATCGGACAGTATCCGCTCATCCGCGCGAGCGACGAAAAAGACCTGGCCAAGCGCATCGAACATGGAGATCTGGAGGCGAAGAACCTGCTCGCGAGAGCGAACCTCCGTCTGGTGGTTTCCATTGCCAAAAAATATGTCGGACGTTCCGCCAATCTCACCTTGCTCGATCTTATTCAGGAAGGGAATCTGGGGCTGTTCAAGGCGGTGGAAAAATTTGACTGGACCAAGGGCTATAAATTTTCCACCTATGCGACCTGGTGGATCCGCCAGTCCATCACCCGCGCCCTGGCTGACCAGTCCCGCACTATCCGCATACCTGTGCATATGGTGGAAACTATTTCTAAGTACAAACAAACTCACCGTAGGCTTTCACAAGATTTAGGACGAGAACCTCTAGCTGAAGAGATTGCCACCGAAATGGGTATTCCTGTGGAAAAAATACATGTGATTGAAAATATTTCTCAAGAGACCGTTTCGCTCGAACAGCCGGTCGGAGACGATGATGACAAATCAACCCTCGAAAACTTTATTCCGGATGACAAAATTTTGCGTCCCGATCAGGAATCTTCCCGTCGCATTCTTTCTGATCAAATCCGCGAAGTTCTGAACGAGCTCAATCCGAAAGAAAAAAAAATTCTTGAAATGCGCTACGGGCTTCTGGATGGCATTCAGCATACTTTGGAACGAGTAGGAGAGGAGTTCGGCGTCACCCGCGAGCGCATCCGCCAAATCGAAGCCAAAGTTCACGAAAAGCTCCGCCAGCACGAAAAAATTTCTCGGTTGAAAAACTACTTTGACTAAGTTTTTTCTCTGTCAAACATCTTTGTCAAACATCGGGTGTTTGACATTTGATATTGTTTAGTATAGAGTTGATTCATGAACAGAGATAATATTTCAGTTGATGAGTATTACCATATTTATAATAGGGGAGTAGGTAAAAAGATAATTTTCAAGGACGACAGAGATAGGATCCGTTTCTTGTTTCTTATTTTGTATTTTCAAGCAGAAAATAACTTTCCACAAATTTCGAGAATTATATCCTCTTTTGTCAAACATCGAGTGTTTGACATTGATAATAAAATTATAAATAATATAATCTCGAAAAGATTTGTCGAGTTGGCAGGTTTTGCTCTGGTGTCTAACCACTTTCATCTAATTGTTAAAGAAGCAAAAGAGGGTGGTATTGGAAAATATATGCAAAGGGTTTTGAATTCTTATACAAAATATTTTAATACTCGTTATGGAGTTACGGGGCATCTTTTTGAAGGTCCTTATAAAGCGGTTCATGTTGAAGACAATGAACAGTTGTTGCACCTTTCCGCTTACGTACATCTAAATCCGCGAGAATTAAGCGAATGGAGAAAGAGGGAAGATAGCTTTCCTTGGTCAAGCTATCAAGATTATGTAAAAGAAAATCGTTGGGGATATCTTCTGAAGAATGAAATTATCGTTGAGCAGTTTAGAAATAAAAAAGAATATAAAGATTTTGTCGAAACCAGTGGCGCAAAAGAGCTAGAAGAGGAGCTTGCTATAGACTGTCAAACATCGGGTGTTTGACAATTATTCTACCCAAAGAGTTATTTTAATTTAAATTTCAAAGACTTTGTCGGTGTATTTCCAGAAGCCGTCGTTGCCTTTCTGTTCGGAGGCGCACTCTGTTTCCTCTGCTTTTCTCTTTGCATTAGGATGAAGCTTGGGTATAGGGAAGTGCCGGTAGACCCACGCGACATCAGTGTTTTCTTTTACAATTCGATGCATGGTGTTATGAAATGTCTTGCAGAACGGGCAGTCGAGGTCGGAATATTCCACTACTATTATTTTTGCGTCCGCGCTTCCCAAAATATGGTCGTCAGGTGAGACTGGCTTCAGCTGTTTTTCTATTGGCTCTGGAGTGCCGTCTTTTATCCTTTTTATATTTTGCATTACTATTTCATATGGCTGAGCTCCGGGTATGGAGTCATACGCCTTGCCGTCGGGTCCCTCGAAGGAGTAAACCTTGCCGTCTTTCAATATAAATGATGTCGGGGTGCCGTTAACTCCTGCTGCGATCCCTCCACTTATGTCTGCTTCAACTTTGTTTTTAAACTTCCCTTCCGCCACGCAGGAATTAAAAGCTTTTTCTTTAAGCCCTATTTGTTTTGCGATTGAAGCTTCTGCTTTCGGGGCACTATTGTTTTTTAATAAAATAGCTCCGGCGATAAGGACTCCAGCAATGATAATGGCCCCAGCTATCTGTTTTGCAGCATCATTTTTTTCCATATCCCCATTATAGCATTGTTTTAAAAAAGTAGTATAATTAGGGTATTAAAATTACTGTCCCTGTGGTCGAAAGGACACGCGCTATTATTAATTTTTTAAAATATATTTATGTGTCATGGAAATTGGGGTGGACGCTGCACTACTGGCCTGATCGCTAAGATCCTGCTTGTAGTGGGCGGCATTAACTGGGGTTTGGTGGGTGTGGGAATGCTCATGGATGCCGACTGGAACGTTATCAATATGCTCCTCGGATCCTGGTCGGCTGTAGAAGCTATAGTCTACATCTTGGTGGGCATCGCGGCTATTGTCAAGATTTTTGGCTGCAGATGCAAGGTCTGTATGGCCGGATGCTCTTGCGAACCGAACACTATGGACAATGCTAATAAGCCAATGTAGTTTTAACAGCTTATTTCCTTAAAAAGCCCTTTAAAAAGGGCTTTTTTGTTGCTTTTTATGTGAAAAAATGATACAGTCAAACCGATGTTTTTGTTGCAGGATATAATCTTTTATGTTTTGGCCTTTTTGTCCGTTTACATACAGGTCTTTTTTTTCGTCACTTTTCTGGAGAACAGAAAAAGAATAGTCGTTCGAGAAGGCCATCCCGAGCTGTCGAGCTATCCGGCAGTTACCATCGCTGTGCCATGCTGGAACGAAGAGCATACGCTCCCGGCGACCATACAGTCGCTACGCGATTTAAATTATCCGAAAAACAAGCTCACGATATTTCTTATTGACGACGGGTCTACTGACGGCACCTGGAATATAATCCAAAAATTTGCCCAGTATCCAAATGTAAAAATTTTTCGGAAAGAAAATGGGGGAAAGCATACAGCGCTTAACCTCGCGCTTGAAAATACGGAGACTGACTTTTTCGGCGGCCTCGATGCGGATTCCACTATCCATCCGGAATCTCTTGCCCGCATTATGAGCTATTTTGAGAAAGATAAAAGCGCTATGGCTGTGGCTCCTTCCGTTATCGTGTATAATCCTAAAAAATTCATCCAGAATGCCCAGAAGACAGAATACGACATGGGTGTTTATTTAAAAAAGATGCTAGGGTTTCTCGGCGCGATACCGGTGACCCCCGGTCCCTTAACCATCTTTCGCAAAAAAGTTTTTGACGATTTAGGGCATTACCGTCACGGCCACAATACCGAAGATATGGAGATCGCTTATCGGATGCATAAGAACCATTACAAGATCGAGTATTGCAACGATGCCTTCGTCTATACCAATTCTCCCTCGGATGTAAAAAAGCTCTACAGGCAGAGACTCCGCTGGATCTATGGTTTCATCAATAATACTATCGACTATCGCCAAGTCCTGTTTGATAAAAAATATGGCAATTTCTCTTTCTTTACCCTTCCGGTGGGGGTCATTTCCATCTTAGCAGTCTCTTATCTTTTTGTGAGAATTATTCTTTTTTTTGGATATTTTGTTTATTCAAAAATTGTAGTTTTAAGCGCGCTCGGATGGAATTTTGATTTTCGCGTTCCCAGCTTTGATTTTTTCTTTATCCATGCCCCCGCCTTCAGTTTCCTTATCGCTCTTATATATTCCTTGGTGATTTTCTCGATGATTTTCGGAAGAAAGATGACCAATGAAAAGCGGATTTTTTCACTCGACATACTTTATTTCTTTCCGGTCTTCATTCTCATAGCTCCATTTTGGTTTTTTCAAGCGATTTACAGCACCATTATCAGAAGGCGGCCGGCCTGGCGATAAGCTATGAATAACAATATAGATTGGAAAAAATATTTAATTGTGTTCTTGATTACGGCGGGTCTTTTTGTGACTGCTATTTATTTGGGTAATTATTTCGGCGACAAAAAGCTTAGCCAGCTGGAATTTATTCAGGATCAGATATCAATTGACATTCTTTCAACCGAGACCCAATTCTCTTTGCTTTCCGAGCTGTCGTGCAAAAACATCTCTGACTCGGTATTTGCCCCGGAGCTCGGAGAGCTGGGCAGCAAGCTGGAGTGGAGCGAGAACAACATCGGCGCGACCAAGGAAGTGGTATACCTCCGGAAATATTACTCTCTGCTTCAAATCAAGGATTACCTTTTGGCAAAAAAGATTTCCGAGCGCTGCGGCGCAAAGTCCGCGTTTATCCTTTATTTTTACACCACGCTGGAAAATTGTCGGGAGTGCAAAAGGCAGGAAATAGTGCTGACGAATCTGCGCGAGCGCTACCCGGAGCTCAAGGTTTATTCGTTTGATTACAGCACCAAGCTCGGGGCGGTGGAAGCGATGCTCCAGATTTACAAGATAAAGGATACCGAGCTTCCGGCTCTGGTGGTGAATGAAGACGTGCTGTCCGGCTTTCAGTCAATAGATGAACTTGAGAAAAGAATAGAAAAGGTTCTTTGAGCCACCTCTCGGGCTTGAACCGAGGACCTTCGCTTTACAAAAGCGTTGCTCTACCAACTGAGCTAAGGTGGCTTATGAGTCAGACTAGCATATTTTTTACATCATTTACAAGTTTTCTTCCTCGCTGATCCGGTGCTTGATCTCCCGTATTTTGTGCTTATATTCTCCGATAATTCGCAGGAATTTGGAAATTTCCTTCTTTTCTCCATTCATATTGCTTGCTTCTGTTTTTTGTTTTATTTTCGCCTTTAGAGATTCGTATTTATATTTCAAGAAATTAGTTCCCCGGATATACCATCGAAGCGTCATTACCAGGGCGGCGTATCCGTGTTTTTTCGCATTCTGCAAGGCCTTTTCCTTTACTTCTTTGAAATAGGGGAGTTCAAGCGGAAATTGTTCATTCTCCGTCAAAGATTCCTTTGGGACAGTCGGGAGTTTTCTCGCGATCATCGTTATGATGGAGAGGAGGGAGGCCGAGAATAAAATTAAAGGAATAGACATTTTGGCTGGATTAACGGTTAAATTGAACAGCGCCTGACTTCTTTTATCGCGGCTTTGGATTTCTTCAGAAGTTTCCCGACAGTTTCATCCGGATTCTTGATGAATGGCTGCTCCAGAAGTTCTGGAATGTTTTCCGATTGCATGGCGGCAACATGCATGGCGACATCTTTGGCGAGCTCTGTGTTGCCGCCGGAGAGAGAAACTATCACTGCTATCTTGCTGTTGTGGACATAATCACCTAGAACATCGCCGCTTGCCTCATATACTTCGCCCAATTGGATATTCTCCCCGGTTTTTTGGATAACGGGGTCGATCATATCTTTTGCCTCTTTTTTCCAGCCCAAGGCTGGTCCGCCTTGGGCGGACATTTTTTCCAAAGCCAAATCTGCAAGATCACTAAGCAGCTTCAAAAAATCCGCGTTTCTGGAAACAAAGTCGGTCTCACAGTGTAAAGACACCAAGACTGCTTTTTTGCCGCTCTTTTTAATCATTACCGCGCCGTCCAATGCTACCCGGCCTCCTTTCTTCTCTGCGATATCCGAGCTTACCTTTTTAAGTATTGCCAGCGCCTTTTTTTGGTCGCCCTCGGCTTCTTCTAGAGCGCGCTTGCATTGCATGACGGAAATGCCGGTCGCATCTCTCAATTCTTTTATTTGTTCTGTTGTAATCTGAATTGGCATGATTGTAAGTTATAAAGTTATAAAGTTGAAAGTTATAAAGTTTAATTCAGCAGTACACTTACTTGATGGACTTTATAACTTTACACTTTCAACTAATTCTGTGGTACAGAATTCTGGCCCGACTTGTAGGCGTCTACGAGGTGCTCTGTGAAAAACTTTACGGAAGGCACGCTCCCATCATTGCCCAGGATGGGGTAATCGACGCCTTTTATGTTTGAGTCGGAATTTACCAGAGCCACGATAGGCACACCTCTCTTTTTTGCCTCGGTGGCCGCGATGTGCTCCGCTTTGGCATCTATCACCAAGAGCGCATCCGGAGCCTTCTTGAGCCCCAAAAGGCCGGTGTAGTACCGCGCCAGCTTTTCCATTTTTTTAGCCATGACCACTCGTTCTTTTTTGGTGTATTTATCGAGTCCGCCTTCTCTGCTATCTCTCTGGTAATTTTCAAGCTCGGTGATCCTCTTCTTTATTTCGACAAAGTTGCTGAGCGTGCCCCCGATCCAGCGTTCCGTGACATAGGGCATATTCAAAGATTCTGCCGCATTTTTGGTTATCTCCTTAGCTTCCGGCTTAGTGCCTACAAAAAGGACAATTTTGCCCTCCGCGCCCAGCTTACGGAGAAATTCGGAGGCGTTTTCGAGCATGGCGCTTGTCTTTTCAAGGTCGATCACATCGCTTTTGTTTTTTGTGGCGTAGATATATTTTGCGAGGCTAGGATGGCGTCTGGTCTTGGAATAGCCATAATGCGCTCCCGCCTTGAACATTTTTTCGATAATGTTTTCAGTATCTATTTTTTTTATATCTGTCTTTTGCATCCCGTTAGAGGCAGGTCGCGTTCGCTTTGACTCTGACACTGCCTTAAATTAAAACTAGTAATGATTTTCAAATTTTTGTTCCCGTATGCGACCGCGGTCTCTAACGGGATTGCATATGGGTCAATATAGCAGAAAGGAATCGATTTTGCAAACTCACTCAAGCTTTTTTTCCAGTGGTCAACCTGCCAGGTTGACCACTTTGATTATCGGGTATACAATAAAGGCATGATTGGAGATATTGCTCATGTATGCAACAGGGGAGTTGAGAAGCGAAAAATTTTCATTAATGAGAGTGATTATTCTAGATTTGTGAACAATTTACTTTTGCTGAATAATAAGGAGGGTAAAATCAGAACGCGCAGGAAAAATCCGTTTGAAGAAGTCGAGGAAGTTTTACATGGCAGGAAAAAGTTGGTGGAAATACTCAAATGGAGCTTGTTGCCTAATCATTATCATTTATTGTTATATGAAGTTGCTGAAGGCGGTATTTTAGAATTTACGAAACGTTTAGGCAATGCTTATACAAAATATTTTAATATTAAAAACAGCGGCAGAAGCGGATATTTATTTCAGAACAGTGCAAAAATAATTCCAGTCTCAAATAATAGCCAATTTCTTTATATACCGATTTACATCGATCTTAATTGTGCTGATCTAACATATCCAAATTGGAAAAATTCAAAAAATAACGATTCGAAGAAAATCATAAATTTTTTGGAATCGTACATGTGGTCAAGTTTTAGAGATTATTTTGGGAAAGGTGAGTTTTCGGCTGTCGTCAATAAAGAACTATTTTACGATTTGTTTGATACCAATGAGAAAGAATACAAAAAAGATATGGAAGGTTTTATCAGAGAACCAATCGTTCAAGATTTCTAAGTGGTCAACCTGGCAGGTTGACCACTTCTGCGGATAATAATTCTTTGACCTGGATGTCTTTTTCGGTTAAGATGCAGCTATGAGACAAAGCATACTTTTCACTAAAACCAAGAAAGAAAGTCCCGCGGACGAAGTCTCACGGAATGCGGAGCTTCTCATCCGCGCGGGATTTATCCACAAAGAGCTTGCCGGAGTTTACAGCTTTTTGCCGCTGGGCCTCCGAGTGCTCAAGAAAATTGAAAATATAATCCGGGAAGAAATGAACAAGGCGGGCGGGCAGGAAGTTTTGCTCTCTTCCATGCAGCCGAAAGAAAATTGGGAAAAGACCGGCCGCTGGGAGACGCTCGATATTCTGTATAAAGTTTCCGATGGAGAAGGGCGGGAGGTAGCGCTCGGTCCCACTCACGAAGAAATCATTGTTCCCATTTTGAAAAATTATCTTTCTTCATATAAAGATCTTCCGAAGGACAACCCTCTCGCTCTCTACCAGATCCAGAACAAATTCCGGATGGAGCTCCGCCCTAAGTCTGGCATTTTGCGCGGCCGGGAATTTATCATGAAAGACATGTATTCCTTTCATGCATCCAAGGAAGATTTTGAAGAATTTTACGAGAAAATGAAAGCCGTTTACAAAAATATTTTTGCCCGGGTCGGCATCGGGCATCTGACCTACCTCACTTTTGCTTCCGGCGGGACTTTTTCAAAGTATTCCCATGAGTTTCAGACGATTACCTCGGTCGGGGAAGACACTATATATGTAGATGAGGAAAAGGGCGTGGCAGTGAACAAGGAGGTCATGAATGATGAAATTTTGTCCCAGCTTGGCTTGAAAAAGGAAAAGCTGGTAGAGCATAAATCCATCGAAGTCGGGAACATTTTTGACCTCAAAAGCAAGTATTCCAAGCCATTTGACTTGTTCTTCACGGACGAAAAGGAGGAAAAGCACAATGTTTTGATGGGCTGTTATGGGATAGGCCTGTCCCGCCTTTTGGGAACTGTTGTTGAGGTTATGTCTGATGATAAGGGGTTGATCTGGCCGCCCGCAATTGCTCCGTTTAGAGCGCATCTTCTTTCGGTCGGGAAGGACGCTGGGGCGAGAAAGGAGGCGCAGCATATTTATGAAAACCTCCTCAAAAATAATATTGAAGTCTTGTTCGATGACCGGGAAGAAGTTTCTGCCGGAGAGAAATTTGCGGATTCGGATCTTCTCGGTATTTCATATCGGGCAGTCGTCTCCGCGCGCAGCATTAAGGAAGGAGGCATAGAAGTAAAAAAGCGAACGGAAGAAAAAGCCACAATAATACCGCTCGAAGAATTAATAAAACTGTTAAAAGATAAAAGCTAGAAAGTGGTCAACCTGGCAGGTTGACACGGGTCAAGCGAATCAAAATGCTCGAAAAACTTTACAAATTAATATCGAACGACATCGGCATTGATCTGGGCACTTCAAATACCTTGGTATATCTCAAAGGTCACGGCATCGTGATCAACGAGCCGTCGGTGGTGGCGGTCAATCAGAAGACCAATCAGGTAGTGGCTGTCGGAGGCAAGGCAAAAGAGATGCTCGGGCGCACTCCGGGGCACATCAGGGCGGTGCGCCCCTTGGTAGACGGCGTCATCTCTGATTTTGAAGTTACCGAAGAAATGCTTTCCTACCTCATCAACAAGGCGGATAAAATGTCGAAGAAGCTGGCGCGGCCCCGAGTGCTCGTTGGCGTACCGACTTCGACGACCAATGTGGAGACGCGGGCGGTCTATGATGCGACCCGATCGGCGGGCGCGAGGGAAGTATTCTTAGTAGAGGAGCCGATGGCGGCCGCTATCGGCGTGCGCCTCCCGATCAAAGACCCAGTCGGCTCGATGATCATCGATGTCGGCGGGGGAACGACGGATATAGCGGTGATCTCTCTCGGCGGAGTCGTAAAATCGAAGAATCTGAAGATCGCCGGCGACCGGCTGAATAACGACATCATTACTTACATGCGCGATGAATTCAAGATATTGATCGGCGATCGGACCGCAGAAACGGTCAAAATAGCCATTGGTTCCGTTATTGAGGGTCCTTATATGGAGACGGAAGTGCATGGACGCGATCTTCTGACCGGTTTGCCGCGGGCGGTGGTGGTGACGGATGCGGATATTCGCGAGGCGCTTTCATCCTCGATTAAGGGGCTGGTAGACGGGGTCAAAGATATGCTGGAGACGACTCCGCCGGAAATTCTCTCGGACATCATGCATCGCGGCATCACTCTCTCCGGAGGGGGAGCCCTGATACCCGGGCTTGCCGAGCTTCTACAGCGGGTTCTCAAGATTCCGGTTTATGTGGTGGAAGACCCACTTACGGCAGTTGCGAGGGGGACTGGGATAATTCTCGACGACCTTCCTTTTTATAAAGAAGTTTTGATCGGCAATCAGGATGAGCTACCTCCTAGATAAGAAAACTAAACAGAAAAAATTTCTTCGCATAGGCCTAGCGGTCGTCCTTCTTGTTGTCCTGTTTTATTTTCGTTCCGGGATTTTCGGCGGCCTCTCTAGTGTTGCCCATGTTGTTTTTCGTCCTGTATTAATTTTAGGCGAGAGTATAGGAGAAAAAATAAAAAACATCGGGAATTTCTTTGCTTCCAAGAATTATTTAGAGGATAAGATAGAGAATCTAGAGTCAAAAATATCCGAGGGGGAGGGAAGAATATCCAATTACAATTCTATTCTTGCGGAGAATCTTTCTTTGAAGGAAATTCTTGGCAGAAAAAATTTGAAAACCGAGATGATTCTCGCTGCGATTTTAGCGAAGCCGAATCAGAGTCCCTATGACACTCTCTTGATCGATATCGGAGTGAACGAGGGAGTAGAAAAAGGGGATATGGTTTTCGCGCTTATGGATGTTCCGCTTGGGGTTGTTTCTGAAGTTTACGCGAATACTTCAAAAGTGATTTTATTTTCATCAGCAGGCGTCAAAACGCAAGCGATAATCGAAAAAAATATTTTTGTGGAGCTTGTCGGGCGGGGCGGGGGCAATTTTGAAATGATATTGCCGAGAAATTTTACTCCGGAGAGGGGCGACGAGGCGGTGATCCCCGGCATCATGCCGTATGCGCTGGGAGTAGTCGAGACGATAATTTCCGATCCGCGCGATCCCTTTGTCAAAGCTCTGCTCGTCTCTCCCGTCAACATCCAAGAACTCAAATTCGTGCAAGTGGAGAGGTCCCGAGATCAGCCGAGATAGGTTTATTTTTCGACCTATCTCGGCAGTTTTTTTATCTCCTTCTCCTTTACAAGGAGAGGGTAAGGTGAGGTGAATTCTCTAAGAACCTCCGATCTGAATTAGTCTGCGTTAGGTCTTGCCTAACGCATTACTCGAGTCTCTAAAAACATTACTTTGCCTTCGCAATATTAAGCTGGAGATTTATTTTTTGAACAAACCTTCCTAAACCATTTTCTATTATCTTTTTCTTGCCGAGATCAGCCGAGATATCTTGAAAACAAAGAATATCTCGGTCATTACAGCTAGGGCAGTATAAAAAGGGTACGCATAAAATTCTACTGAATTTTTGCGCTGGGTACGGCCTACCCGGCCTGCGTAGCCCCTTTTTATACTGCCCTAGCTTTCATAAATCTTGCATTACTAAAAAAAATCCCCGTTTTGACAAAAATTCTAGGAGTCGTATCAACCTGCTAAAGCAGTCCTGTCCTCATGGTCCTCGAGGGCGAAGGCGGGGGAATTTTTCGGTCAAAATGGGGATTTTGCTCTTAACCGAGAATTACCGAGAAAGCTGGAGTTATCCACATATCTTGCTACTTTTGCACTTGTTATCAAGGTATAATTAACACAATGGATTCAGGTATATTTTCGCAAAATAATTCTAGTGAAAAAAAATATATCTCGACTAAGGAGGCGAGTATCCGTACGGGCTACTCCAAAGACTACATCGGGCAGCTCGCTCGGGCAGGAAAAATCGATTCCAAGAAAATTAATCGCGCCTGGTATGTGGAAGAAAGTTCGCTGTTTAGCTACAAAGACGTATCGGCTGAATTAAAGAAAGAGAATGGAAAAATTTTTGCTGAAGCAAATTCTCCTCTTGCGATTCCTCCCCTCCTTGTGGAGGAGGGGGTAAGGGGTGGTGATTCAGAAATTACCACCTCGCCCTTCGGGCACTCCTCCTTCATCAAGGAGGAGAGGGTAGCAGAAATTTCCGATGTCTCTTCGGTTTTGAAAGTTTATCAGCACCAGCCGCAAAAAAATTATTTGGGCAAGCAAATTTTTTCAAAGTCGAGGGAGTTCCTCACCATCGTCCTCACAGTCGGCGCGGCCGCGGGCATCATCTATGCGAATAATTTAAAACTCCCGAATTTTTTACAGGATTTTATCGGTCCGGAAAATTCTCAAACTGCCAATACCATAGACTCCCTCAAAGATGCTTATGGGAATTTTGTTACCGATCCTGCGAATGCAAGCGTGAGCGAGAGTGTAGCGGTAAACATAAAGCAGGATGACTTGCTGAACGCTTACAAAAATTATCTAACCAAACCCGGGACCCCCTCTTCAATTCTCCCCCTTAACAAGGGGGAGAGGCCGAAGGCAGAAGGGGTAATTTCTTCTCTCCGCGCTGTCTCCCCGTCAATAAGCAATGCCAATCTGGTCTCCGCTATAAAAACTATTCTTGCCCAGAAAGAATTTCGGGATCAGCTTCGCGGACCGGAAGGACCACAGGGAGCATCGGGACTTCAGGGACCGCAAGGACCAACCGGAGTTCCTTCTATCTTTTCCATTCCCAGCGCGCCGACTGTCAACACTTTGGCTTATGTTCCCGCCACTGTCATTCCTCCCAATCCGTCGTCTAACTTTGCCGGCGCCACTTTGTTGGGAGCTACTAATCTATCTTCCGGCAGTTTTTCAACCACTACCGCCAGCATTGACACTTTGACGGTAAACGGGCAAGCCACCATTGGCGGAACATTAACAGTCACCGGCACGGCGACAATACCGACCGTGGCCGCCACCGCTTCCACCACCGACACCCTCGCCGTGGGCGGGGGCTATGGCTCGACCGGAGCATCCATCTCGGCTATCGGCGACATTGAGGCGAATGGCGCGCTCACTATAGACGGCGCTTCCACCCTGACCGGCTCGACAGTGATCGGCTCGGCCGCTTCGTCCACCACCACCATCGGCTCGACCACGACCCCGGGAGCGCTCACTTTGCGCGGAGCCACAACTTTGGATAATAATTTTTCGCAGACCGGCGCGAATACTTTCAGCACCGGCACGGGAGCGATCAGCCTAAACGGCGCGACCACGGTAACCGGCAGTAATACATTTGCAACCGGTACCGGCGCAGTCACGTTCAATAACGTCACCACAAACATCGCTTCTGACAATCCAATTATCGATCTTACTTCCGCCACGACGCTCTCTATCAACACCACGACTAACCGCCCGATAACCACCGGCACCGGACTCTTTACCGCCGGCGGCGATGTAACCATCGCCGGCACCACCGGCGCCACTCTCTCCGGTATCGGCGCGGGCATCACTTTCACCGGCACCGGCAATCACGACATCACCGCAAGTTCCGGTACTTTGCGTATCGGATCAAATACCATCATCGGCAGTATCGAAGCGCTGGACGAAACGGTAGACATCGGCACGCCCGCTGTCCGTTTTGATAAATTTTACGCGAATGAAGTGAATGCGACGACCCTGGTCGGAACTATCACCGGAGGAAACTCCTCCGCCGAAACTTTCACCATCAATTCCGACAATGCCACCGCCGACACTGAAAATTCCTATCTCTCTTTTGAAAGAGGCTCCAGCATTCCGAACGCTCTCCTCGGCTGGGATTCCACCAATGATGAGTTTGATTTGAATTCTGGGCTAAATGTTACCAATACTATTGGATCAGCTGCGCATTTGCGACTGAGTTATGACGCTTCCAACTACAATAGTTTCACCACATCTTCGACCGGAGATCTGGCGATTAGTTCAACAGGTACCAATGGAAACATCACTTTAACTCCAAGCGGAACAGGCAAAACCGTCATCGCCTCAAACAGCACCTCATGGACGTATGCGTCCACAAATTTGACTCTGTCCACCCGCAGTAATGGCAGAGGATTGACGTTTGCGACCACGGATGCCAATGACTTCACCCTTTCGGTGTTCAGGAATTCAATACCGGCGGCGCCTACAGGCATTACAGCGCTGGAATTTGAGGGGCTGGACGATGCCGGCGGATCAGTCGCTTATGGACAATTGACCGTTAATGCAACGGACATTGCCGCGGCCACTGTTACAGGAGAAATGGTGCTGTCGCTGGAAAAATCCAATGTGCATTCTCATGTTCTCCGTGTCCAACCAGCGACCATCCGGTTTTTCAATACTCGCACTAGCGATACCGTTTTCGAAGCGTTGCAACTCGACTGGACATCGAACATAGCGCGTATTTTCACTAATTATTCCGGCGGCGGTTCGGCGCGCGCTCTGCAACTTGGCGGCGGCGGCAGCACGCAATGGGAGTTTGCGGATGATGCGACCGGGTTCCGTCCGCTGACGGATGATTCGTCGTCCACTGGATTGCTTGGTACCACCACGAAGCGAGTTTACCACGGGCGTTTTGGGACTGGCGGTGTGTGGATTGGCAACATGACGAGCGCGGCGGGTTTGCTCAATGTGCGTTCTTCAAGTGGCGGAACTTTTCGCGTCGACGCAACGTCCGGTGCGGCTTCTATTACGGACACCACCGCCTCCTCCTCCACCACCACTGGATCGCTCATCAACGCTGGAGGGTTTGGGAATGCGGGGGCGGCGTATTTTGGGGGAGCGTTGAATGTGGCAGGAACAACGGGTTCAACTTTTACTCCATCTGCTGCGGCAGATATGACCCATACCTTTACGTCCGCCAACGATGCAAACTTTGTAAGACTCTTTTTCGGACGTGCTTCGGCTACGGCTATGATTGGCGTAGCTGCAAGTGCCGCACAGTTTACGACCTCGGATGTGGCGGGTGACCTGACCATTCGAAATGCTTCTGGCAAAATAAATTTCTCTAATGATGGTGGCATAACTACTGGAATGTCTTTGGGAGCTAGCAATCTTCTGACCCTCACCGCCGACCTCACCGTCACTGGTGGGAATGTGGGGGTGGGGACGGCGACAGTCGCATCACAGGCAATTCGTCTTGGTTCTACTGGGCTTACAGGGACAACTCAATATGGTATTGCCAATGTTATCGTGTTTGATAGTACGGTGGCGACTGTTGCAGCGCATGGAATTTATCTTGGCCAAAGAACAGCGGCGACCCCTGGCACATTACCTGTAAGTGATTCTATCTTTATTGATGGGCCGACCATCGGATCTTCATCTGCTATCACAACCAACACCGGGTTGAGGATCGCCAACCAAGGCGCAACAGGCATCACTAACGCCTACGGCATAGACATCGCCGCACAGAGTGGTGCCGCGACAGTGAATGTGGGATTGAGGAATGCGGGGACGACGTTGCTTACCAATACTACAGCTTCAACCTCTTCGGCTACCGGAGCGTTGCAAGTTTCCGGCGGCGTTGGCATCGCGACGGCCGTCACCACAGCAACCAGCATGGGTCTCAATGTTGCCCATACTGGAGCCATCACCGGCACAGGATACGGAGGATATTTCAGCAAAACAGGCGCAAGCACGACCAATGTGGGGTTGTACGCCACCGCCTCGGGAGCCACCAACAACTACGCGGCTATTTTTGAAAGCGGCAATGTCGGTATCGGGACGACAGCGCCAAGCACGAAATTACATATCAGTGGAACTGGAAGTGGCACATATCTAAGAATAGAAGAGACTACGGCCGGTGAAGAAACCACGATTCAGTTGTTAGGTGACGCAACCAGAAAGAACTGGGAAATCGGCAAACAGCAAATAGGTAATGCTTTAACCTTTGCTTCTTCTACAGCAAATGGAGGTACGACTTTCACGAATTATAGGATGACTATTTTAGATACAGGAGAAGTCGGCATCGGGACGACGAGTCCGGCGGGACTTCTCCACGTATCTTCCGACACCGTGGACTTAGGCAAAGGATATTTCACGCAAGCCAACGCTTCCGCCGACAGCTTTGACTTCAACTTTAGAAAAGCGAGAGGCACGGGAGCCGTACCCACCGTCATCACCACTGCCGATGAACTGGGAGTTATCAACTTCACCGGCTACGGCGGAGCGGCCGGATACATTACCGGCGCCGCCATCAAAGGCATATCGAGCGGCACCATCGCCGACTCCAGAGTTCCCGGACAATTATCCTTCTGGACAGGCACCGACGCCGCGCCTTCTGTCTTGACGGAGAGAATGAGAATAGATAACGCGGGACAGGTGAATGTTTTGGCTACCACCGCCTCCACTTCCTCCACCACCGGCTCCCTCATCAACGCCGGAGGGTTTGGGAATGCGGGGGCGGCGTATTTTGGGGGAGCGTTGAATGTGGCAGGAACAACGGGTTCAACTTTTACTCCATCTGCTGCGGCAGATATGACCCATACCTTTACGTCCGCCAACGATGCTAATTACGCACGCTTAAACATAGGCCGCGCATCAGCATCATTCATGCTTGGAGTGGCCGCTTCACTAGGACAATTTATCGCAACCGATGCGGCTGGGGACGCTGTGATTAGGACTCTGTCGGGGAACATCAATTTCTCAAACGATGGTGGTGCAACACTGGGAATGCGGTTGGGGACGAGTAATTTGCTGACACTCGCTGGCGACCTCACTGTCACTGGCGGGAATGTGGGGGTGGGGGCGGCGACGAATTCAAGTATCGGCGTATTTGTCACTGGTGCGTCTCTGCTGAGCGGGGTTTCTCAGACTGGACTCTACAGTGACTCAACTTTCAGCAGTGCCGCTACCACATCTGCTCAGGCGGGACGATTTGAAGTCAGGACTGCAGCGGCTTCGTTTACTGTAACTAATGCTCGTGCATTGTTTCTCGTGGCTCCAACATTAGGGTCTGGTTCTGCTATTACGAACAACTATGGTATTCAGATACAGAATATGGGCGCGACAGGCGTTACCAATGCTTACGGCCTCGACATAGCAGCACAGTCCGGCGCGGCGACGACGAATGTGGGATTGAGGAATGCGGGGACGACGAGTCTGCTGGCCCAGCTTTCCGTTTCACTAGACCTAGCTTCCGATTATGCCGCCACTTTCTTCAACGATGGCAACAATGCCAACCGGAGCGGACTCTTGGTCAAAGCCGGCCTGGATGACAGCACCCTCGCCGGACCTTCCACCTTAATTGATTTCCAAGACGGGGATGGCGGCGCGATCGGTTCCATTTCTTTCGGCTCTTCCGCCACCGCCTACAACACCACTTCCGATGAACGCTTGAAGAATCTAGTTAATGAACAAACTACTTCTTCCCTTAACATCTTAAATCAAATCAAAATACATGATTTCACCTGGAAAGACGATGTCAGCAGCAATCTCTATACCGGAGTCTTCGCTCAAGAGCTCTACACTATCTATCCCCACGCCGTTACCAAGCCGATCAATCCTGCCGACAGCTGGATGGTGGACTATTCCAAACTCACTCCGGTCATGATCGCTTCTATTCAGGAGCTGGATCTTACCCTAGAGGGACTGGAGGAGAGAGTGGCGGCCCTCGAAGAGGGCAGTCCTTCGTTGGGTTCAGGATCTTCGAGTATTTTAGACACGGTGAAAAACTGGCTCGCCTCTGCGGGGAACGGCATAACCGATATATTTGCCGGAACGCTTCACGTGACAAACCAGCTCTGCATCGGCAATACCTGCGTAAACGAAGCTCAGCTGCAGCAGATTCTGCAGAGTACTGGGCAAGCGAGCGCGAACAGTTCTTCTTCGACAAGCGGAGGGGGAAGCACAACCGATACTACAGATACGACCCCCTCTGACTCCCCCTTAGCAGGTGGAGAGGAGACCCTCACCCCCGACCCCTCTCCATCTACGGATGGAGAGGGTGGCAAAGCAGTAGCAGAGCCGGGTGAGGCAGATCCTACAACCACGATTTCAGAAGAAACCACGACGACTCTCTCCGCCTCAGCTGAGGAGGGGGCCGCGCCAGAGGGCGGGCAAGCAGGGGGTGGTGATGTTACAACCACGGATTTGACTCTTTCGGCTGACTCAGGGCAAGCAAGCTCAACAGAGGCAACACCAACTCCGGAACCAACTCCTGCACCTACCCCTGAAGTAACCCCGTAATAATTTGTTAGGATTTTCGGCATAGCTATGGTAAAATACAAAATATGAAAAATTTGAGAAACCAAAATTTAACATTTTCGATAATTGTTGAAAAAGACAACAACGGCTATTTTGCTGAGTGCAGGGAGCTTCAGGGATGCTATACAGAGGGTAAAACATACGAAGAAGCGATAAAAAATATCAAAGAAGTTATCGAACTCCACATCGAAGATAGAAAAGAACGCGGGGATTTTAAGGTTCTGCAAAATCAAAAAGATCATGTTTCTCTAACTACTTTTTCTATCTCTGTGCCGCAGTATGTCTCCTAAACAAATACCCAAAAATTGCAAGCAGTTAATAACCTTAGCGGAAAAAGCTGGTTTTGTGTTTTCTCGTCAGAAAGGATCGCATATGATTTTTTACCATGAGAGAGGTCTTAGGTTAACTATTCCAAATCATGGAACAAAGGCTCTGCATCCAAAAATAGTGAAAAGCGTTTTAAGAGACATTGAAAATGCAAGCTTATTTACTCACGACGAAGTTTGAAACTAAGTTTTGTAGTTGTTAGATCTTGCCTTACAATTTTAATACAGCCGAGATATCTTTAAAAGACAAGCTATCTCGGCTGATCTCGGCGTGGAAAATTCAAAAGTCCCCTTGATAAGGGGGATTTAGGGGGTTATATTTGAATCAATGCATTTTGAGATAAAGAAAAAACTAAAGAATAGTCTCGGTCGCGCTGGAGTTTTAACCACAGCTCATGGAGCCATAGAAACTCCGGCCTTTGTCTCAGTTGGCACAAAAGGAACAATAAAATCTCTAAACCCAGAGCAGGTAAAAGAAGCTGGAGCGCAGGTAGTTCTTGCGAATACTTATCATTTATATTTGCAGCCCGGAGACGAGCTGGTGCGGGATGCCGGCGGACTGCATAAATTTATGAATTGGCCGGGACCTCTCATGACCGACTCCGGCGGCTTCCAGGTTTTTTCTCTCGGCGCGGCTTATGGCAAGGATGTCTCCAAGATAATACCCCTACCCAACCTCCCCCTTAATAAGGGGGAGGAGAAAGGAGGGGGTCCGGAACGTTTTGACGATTCGGCTGCCCCTCGTTTGGCAAAAATCGGGGCTGATGGCGTTTCCTTTAAATCGCACCTTGATGGTTCTATTCATTACATTACTCCGGAAAAATCAATCCAGATCCAGCACAATCTCGGCGCGGATATAATTTTCGCTTTTGATGAAGCCACCAGTCCAGCGGAGGATTACAAATATCAGGAGGAAGCTCTTGCCCGCACTCATGCTTGGGCGAAGCGAAGTCTAGAACATCATCAGAAATTATGTTTCACGCCAGAAGCTTTCTTTTCGGGGTCGCCATTTTCCTGCTGGAAAATTTGGCTCCATCCTCAGCTCGCCAGCCTGCGGAGACCCCGCAAAGAAACTTCTGTCGCTTCACATCCTGCGCTTTTTGGCATAGTTCAGGGCGGACTGGAGAAGAATCTGCGCAAAAAGTCAGCGGAATATATCGGGAGCCTGCCTTTTGATGGCTTCGGCATCGGCGGCTCATATACCAAGGAGCACATGGAAGTAGTGGTTAAACTCGTAAATGAAATCCTGCCGGAAGAAAAGCCTCGCCACCTGCTCGGCATCGGCGAGCCGGAGGATCTTTTCATGGGCGTGGAAAATGGCGTGGATCTTTTCGACTGCGTGGCGCCGACTCGTCTCGGCAGAAACGGAACTATTTATACCCACCAAGGAAAAATGATTATTATGAATAAAGAATTTAGAAAAGATTTTAATCCCATCGAGTCTGATTGCAGTTGCTACACTTGCAAAAATTATACTAGAGCATATGTTGCTCATTTATTTCACGGCAAAGAAATGCTCGCTGGGACTTTGGCTTCAATCCACAATTTATATTTCATCGTCAACTTGGTGAAAAATATCCGGCAATCTATTCTCGACGAAAATTTTTTCGAATTTAAGGAGGAGTTTTTAAAAAATTACAGGAAGGTAAAGTAATATTTTAAAGCACGTATAATTTTCTGCTGAAAATTTACTCCGTCTCGGTTACCCGCCTCCGAAGTCTCTAAAATATTACTTTACCTTCCTTTTTTACTTTACTTTCTTTACTTAGCTGTTATATACTAAACAAATTAAAGAAATGAAAAAGCTAGCGAAGAAAAAGGGCGCGCAGAAAAATTGTAGAAAATTTTGGAAGCTCGGAGTGGAAGAATGGAATACTCAGTTTTTTAATGTGAGCCGCGATGCGGAGCTCACCGTGACTGAAGGCCATCATATTTACAATCTTGCCGACATGGCCCGGAAGTATGGCACGCCGCTCCAGGTGGTTTTCCCTTTTATTCTAGAAGACCGGCTGAAGGATCTCATCGGCTATTTTCAGGCCTACATGAAGATTTACGGATACAAAGGAAAGTTCTTTTACCATTATCCGATGAAGGTGAATCAAAACAAAGAATTTGTCCTGCCGCTTATCTCCGAAGGCGCAAACTTGGAAGTGACTTCTGCCAACGAACTCTGGCTGGTGAAGAAGCTCTGGGAAGGAGAAAGATTTAACAGCAAAATACGCGTGCTTTGCAACGGGCCGAAAACTCACGCCTATCTCGATCTGATAGAGGAACTGCGCTCTAAGGGGATGAATGTAGCGCCGATCATCGAGGGTCCCGAGGAAATCGAGCGGCTCACAAAATATAAGGGGGACATAGGGCTTCGCATAGACCTCGCGATCAAGGCGGACACGCACTGGGATAAAAAATTTGACCGCTTCGGCCTTTCCGAAAAAGACGCGCTCTCGATGCCAAAGATAAAGAACCTGAAGATCATGCATTATCATATGGGATCGCAGATAAAAACGCAGAAAAGCATTTTTGACGCGGTCAAGCGGGCTTTCGGAATTTATGCGCAATTGCAAAAAATACATCCCGGGCTCGACACCCTCGATATCGGCGGCGGGTTCGGCGTTCCTTATGAAAAGAAAAAGTTTTATACCGCGAAAGGCGTTTCCAGCAAGATCATTAAAATATTGAAGAATTTATCCGACAAAGCCGGCATTCGCCATCCGAACTTGGTGGTGGAATGGGGGCAGTATATCGTCGCTCCGGCGGAGATAACGATCTATAAAGTGCTCTCTGAAAAAATAATACCTAAGGCGAATGCCAAGAGCTGGTATGTCATTGACGGAAGTTTTATGAATGATCTGAAAGACACCTGGGCAATCCATCAGAAGTGGCATGCCATACCAGCAAACAATATGCACGGAGGGCTGAAGACCACATGGCTCGCGGGCAGCACTTGCGATTCGGATGATAAGTATACCGCCGGCGGCAACTATATCCTTTTGCCGAAACTTCATGATAACGAGGAGCAATATGTGGCAGTTCTCGACACCGGCGCCTATCAGGACGGGCTTTCTTCGCACCATTGCCTTCTTTCGAGTCCCATGAAGCTGGTCGTTGCCGACGGCACAGTCAGTATCTCCAGAAAGCGCGAGACCGCGGACTCTATCGGCAAACTTTTCGGCTGGACCAACGGGACAAAAAATTGAAAATTTTTCTGATATGAATCAAAAAATTTTAATAAGTTTTGCTCTTGTAGTTATTTTTATACCCTTATTTTACTTGACTATTTACCCAAGTGGTCAACCTGGCAGGTTGACCACTACCAGTTACTACGTAAAGATTGCCGGGCAGAATATCAAAGTGGAAATTGCCGACACACCAGACAAACAAGCGCAAGGACTTTCCGCAAGGCAAGGCCTTTCAGAAGATGAGGGAATGCTGTTTGTTTTTGAAAATGCCAGCGTGTATCCGTTTTGGATGAAAGATATGAAGTTTGCAATTGATATAATTTGGTTGAATGAGGATAAAGAAGTGATTTATATAAAGAAAGATGCGCGGCCCGAGCTTTTTCCGGAAACTTATGGCCTCAAGAATGAGCAAGGGGAGTCCTTGCTCACGAAATATGTGCTGGAGGTTGTCTCTGGATTTTCTGAAAAAAATAATCTGAAGGTGGGGGACAGGGCGGAATTTTCGTATTGATTTAGCAATAAGAAACGGTCGTTTGCTAATGCTAAATTAGATGATGTGAGTCAGCATTTTGGCCGTAGTCGGGGCTAACGTTGTTTGTGTGAAATTTTTTAGAAATCAAACTTTTTCCGGTACGGAATTTTTGAAGCTTAAAAATTCCTGAAATTCTCGGTTCGCCAGCCTCGAAACTCCTCCAAAAGTTTATTTCCAAAAAATTATTAAAAACTTAGATTTTTATGGCAAAATACGGACCAAAAGCTCAAAAGAAAGTCGCAAAGGTGATGCACGAATGGAAAGAAGGCAAGCTGCATAGCGGCCGGAGTGGCAAAAAAGTGAAAAGCCAGAAGCAGGCCGTGGCTATCGCTATCTCGGAAGCGAGAAAGGCTGGGGCCAAGGTGCCCAAGCAGAAAAAAGCCACTTGATAGATTCAAAACAGAATATATGCTATTATATAGGTATATTACTAATTAATATATAGCCGCCTTCGCTAAAAAAATTAGCTCCGGCGAGCCAAAAAATATCATGGTAGAATTAAAAGCTTTGTGTATGAAGTGTAGGGATGCGAATAACAAGCCGACGATGCAGACGATGACCAACGTCAAAGTCGAGGAAAAGAACGGCCGATATTCCGCCAAGGGGCAGTGCGCTACCTGCGGAGGCAATCAGTTCAAGTTTATGTCCAAGGCAGACGCTGAGGCCATGAAGAAGTAGCTTAATTTTTCTGAAAATTAATAAAAATTATGGCTTACAGCAATTCATCGGTAAAGTTTTTGGTGTGGCTGCTTCTTATATACGGGGCAATAGTCCTTATCCTTGCCCTCTACCCTCCTTTTCGCCCATGGTTCGGGCCGAATATGGGGATATGGACGCTCTTTTTTTTGTACTGGATTATAAAAGTCACTTCGCAGCATTAGAATTTAAGAAGATAAGATATTATTAGTTAGTTAAATCGCCTCTACGGCGATCCGCCGAGGAGGCGGAAATCATATGGCAAAAGGCGACGGGCACAGAAAAGAGAAGAAGAAACCAAAGAAGAATAAATAGCAAAAAGAAAGAAGAAAAAACGGAAGCAAGGCTTCCGTTTTTTCTTCAAAAATACCCTTATTTCAAGGGTATTTTTGAAGATTCCTTGACTTTTACCTAATTTGGGTGTATAATGTAAGGATAAGGTTAGTTCATTGAAAAGAGCGTGAGTATGGCTTTTTGGGCACACTTAAGTATGCGCTTATGAAGCCATACTTAGCAATAAGTTCGACAAATTTTACCCGCGAGGGTGTTGGGAGCGCAAGATGGCTCTCGTTGTTAGTGGCGGTAAAATGAGGTTCGGAATTTTCTTGGCATACGCCAGGGACGGACTTCATAACAAAATCCAACGCCACCTTCGCGGGTGGCATAGTTCT
>JACPXJ010000042.1 GCA_016196605.1 Candidatus Nomurabacteria bacterium
TCCTAGCGCCAGTAGAACATGTTTCCATGATTTTTTAATCCATGATTCCCTTTTTGGCGCTTGTGGTATAGGCGCAGGTGGAGTCGGCGGAGGTACAGGCCCTCGTGGTCGGCGCGGTAAAACCAGATTAGGTGTGACTGGCGGTGTTGGAGGAGTTTGTGGTATAGGTGGTATTTTAGGTACTGGTACGATCCTGTCGTCTGGCCTTCGCACTACCCTTCCTTCTTTCCACAGTTCTATTCTTGTGTCTCCTTCTTCTGATCTCCGCAAGTTATCTTCGATTCTAAAGTTTTTGAAATAACTTGGCTCAAAAGTCGGATCTGTTAAAAGCTTTCTTGCTTCATTGATAATTTTTGTCCGTTCTTCTGCCTCTTTTTTTTCTGCCGGGCTAAGGTCTGGCTGATCTGGGAAGTATTCTTTAGCCTTTTTTTTATATGCTTCGTCGACTACTTCTTTTGGAGCGCCTGGCAAAACCCCAAGAGCCATGAATGGACTTTGCGGCAGCGGTCCCCATTTCTTTTTTTCCGATGGAACTTCTGGCTTTAGATTTTCCTCCTGACTTGCAGGTTTTATAGCGGCACCTTCCTTTTCGGCTTTCATAAATGCCTCTAATTTCTCACGCGCTTCCCTGCTTTCTTTGGCGGCGTTTTCTATTGTTCGCCTAAGCTCTTCCGCTCTTATTTCATCAGGAGATTTTTGTTTTGGTGCTTCCATAATTTTTCTAAGATTTTATTTATAATTTCTAATTATTTTCATGTTAAACCTTGCCAAATAAGTCTGTTCCTTCTATCTCTGAAATTCTACCATATAAATTTGACCTTTCCACCTCTTTTTCACTTTTAGCTTGTTTTAATATGGCTATCTCTCTTCTTAGTCCCAAGAATTTAATAAGTCTTAATTCGCTGGTTTTTTGGAGTTCTTCTTCTTTTTCTCTTATTTTTTGGTAAATTGCTTTTAGTTCGTTATAATTTTCTTTCACTTTTCGATCAAGATCCTCTAGTTGTTTTGCTTTTTGGTCTCTACTAAGAGGACCAGCTGCAGGATCTTTTGTAATCTGCGCTGCTATTTCTCTTTCTTTGGCCGAAGCGATCCTCTTTTCGACTTCCCTAAGCTCCTCTTCTGCTTCTTTTATTATCTTTTCGGTTCTGGCAATCACTTCTTTCAGTTGCGCTATTGTTTCCTCTCTCGTTTCTGCTGTTTTTTCTCGAGCAGGAGTCTTCTTTTCTGTCACAAATGGCGGGACTGCGGCTTCTAGGGCATTAAAAGCAACTTTCAGCTGTCCATTTTCGATTTGGATACTTTCAACCTTCTTCCTCTCTTCCTTTTCAATATAAGATCGAATCATTTCTGAAATACTGTTAAGTTTTGGCCCCAAAAAAGCTTTTATTGCGTTTCTATCTAAGAAACTTCCTTCTACATTATAACTTGCCACACTTATTGCATCTTTAGTGTTATTGAGACCGGCTGTGACTATGCCTTTGATAGTTTTTCCTACTTTCGCCTCAAAATCTATTAAAAGTGCAATTTTACTTCCTTCCCCGTCTACTTTCACATTATTGATTGCCTTGATTGCTTCTATGGAATTGAGAAGTTGTCGGATTCTTTGTTCTATAAATTCAACCGAAAAATATTTTTTTTCCGCTATCTCTTCAGTCTTTCTTGGTACCCCCGGTTTTGGCTCCCTTTGCTCCATTGTGTCTATATTATATAACCTTTATTTTTTAATACTAATTTCTTTTTCTCTCGCCAAAGCGATCCTCCTCTCGATCTCCTTGAGTTCCGCTGTTGCTTCTCTTATTATTTTTTCATTTTTCTCTATCACTTCTTTCAGTTGCGCTATTGTTTCTGTCCTTGCATTGGTCTCATTAGTGGGTGCCGAGTCTGTCTTAGGGCCATTGTTTGCTGTTTTATCTTTTGCTTCTTTACGCCTAGTTTCTTTACCTTCCTTATCATAATAGATGACTACATTGTCAGGAGTTTCTCTTACAGAGACTTTCCCATTTTTATGATAGGCCAGATAAGTTCCATCTTTTAATTTTTCTTCAGTTTTTTTGCCATCAGCGTTATAATGCGCAAAGAATTTTTTGTCAGAAGAAATTTCAGCGGCGACTTTTCCATTTTCATGGTATTGCACTTCCCTTCCATCAGGAAAAACCCTAGAAACCAGCACATTTTCATGGTAAGTTTCCTTTACTAAGTCGGGGGTAAAAAAACTCCATCTCTTACGGGGTTTGCCAAAGCTTCCTCAAAACTGTCTAATCGGGATTGCAATTTCGGATCAAACGTATCAGGAATAGGATCAGCATATGGTCTATCCTCCGGTCTGACTTTGGGCGGTTTTTCTTCGATATGGGTATCATGATACCCCACTTCTCTTTTATCTCTTTTGTCACCGCTGTAGTCCAATGTGAACCCCTCAGGATATTCAACTTTTTCATTATCCCTGTATTATATACCACATTAAGCCGGTTATCCACACTACGGTTGACTTCAGACCGGTTTTTGGCTACCCTGTTAGTATAGTTCAGAAGAGAGGCATGCCGTGAACCGACCGTACGCTAGAAATTATAGTAACCATCGTGAGAACCTTTTGTTTGCAGTACTAAAAATGGTCTATACTGTATTTAGCCTTAATTATTAAGACTAGACAGAGATTTCTCGCGATATTTAATTTGTTTTATAAAACACTCATTTAAAATATACTGTCTCGCTTTCTCTTTCTACCTCTCTCTGGGATCCTTTTTGCTGTTTTCTGTCCCTCCGCAGGCTTACGCTTCTTTTTTGTCCGCCATCCTTGGCGATGAAGTTCGCGCAGAAAACGACAAGCTTTCATCTCCCGGGAGCGAGAATTCCCAGACTATGGCGCTTTTGCAGGCCAATGTTTCCTCGGCTTCAGTTTTTGAGGGTAAAAATGCAAAAAAAGAGGAAAAGGAAACCGAAGGCGGAAGTGAAAATCTGAATATTGTTTCCGATAACGCCCTTTTGCCTGTTGTCGGACCTGTGGGGTTTCTGTCAGGAGGTATCGGGTCCGGGGATATCGCTTTTGATGACATAAGCGTCTATGTCGTCCGGAGTGGAGATACTATTTCGCAAGTGGCGGACATGTTCGGCGTGTCTGTCGACACTGTCTTATCCGCTAACGATATGAAGAAAGGAGAAAAATTGAAGATAGGCAGTGTTTTGCTTATATTGCCCTTCTCTGGCATAGAACATACGGTTGTAAAAGGTCAGACACTTCAAGGTATAGCCAATGCATATAAGGTTGATATAAACGAAATACTTCTTGCCAACGACGTCGAACTGGATTCGAAGCTTGTAATAGGCGAAAAACTGATGATTCCCGGAGCAGGCATGCTGGCCGAGACAAAGCCAAGGAGCTCAAGTTCTTCAATTGGTCGCTCATCTATGCCAAGCATCCTTGGATATTTTGCGAACCCGCTTCCTAGCGGCAGAAAATCCAGGGGTTTGACTGGGAGCCACAGAGGCGTGGATATAGCGGCTCCGACAGGGACACCTATCTATGCCTCTGCTGCTGGGCAAGTTTTGACCGCTAAGATGGGGTGGAACGGAGCTTATGGAAACATGGTGATCTTGCAGCATCCCAACGGCACCAGAACGCTGTACGCTCATATGTCTCGGCTCGGCACCAAAACCGGATCTTCCGTAGTTCAGGGCGCAGTCATTGGTTATGTCGGATCAACCGGACGCTCGACCGGGCCGCATCTGCATTTTGAAGTCTTAGGAGCCAAAAATCCTTTCTAGGTGTTTCTATTCCAAAAGAGTTAGAGCTACCATCGCCGCAACTCCAATTCCAATCGCTATAAACTGAAGCAAAGAATGCTTTACGCTTTTTATTTTATTCAATTCCGGCATCAGGTCAGCCACTGCAATATAGATAAACCCCCCTGCGGCTATTGGCAAGAGATAGGCAACTGACATTTCCGCTTTTTCTCCTATGACAAATAGAGTTAGCGCTCCGAGTACGGCAGCGAGCGCCGATAGAAAATTAAGCCACAAGGCGCGCTTTTTTGTGTATCCCGAATGCAAAAGTACCGCGAAATCTCCCACTTCCTGCGGGATCTCATGCAGGATAACAGCCAAAGTTGTCGCTATTCCGACAGGAACGCTTACCAAAAAACTTGCCGCGATAATCATCCCGTCTATAAAATTATGCACACCATCCGAAAAAAGTACTAATTTCCCAACCGGATGAACATGATTTTCTTCTTTGTCTTCCCCATGATGGTGCCAATGCAGAAATTTTTCTAGAACAAGGAAGAAAAGAACTCCGATGATGACTAAGACGCTGGTTAAAACTGAATTGGAGGAATCTTCGAGCGCTTCCGGTATGAGATGGATCAGGGAATCTCCCAATAGAGCGCCGATAGCAACGCTGATTAGCGCAAAAATATACTTTCGCAGTATTTCCTCTCGAAGAGACAAAGTGAAAACTCCCACGAAAGAAATGAGACTAACCGCGATGACGCTTGCAAACGTGTAAAAATATATCGTTAGCATGTGCGGGCAGGGAGAATCGAACTCCCGTCTACACATTGGAAGTGTGTTATTCTGCCACTAAACCATGCCCGCCTTTAAGTACATTTAGACATTATACATATTTTCTCTTATTTTAAAACCTCCCCCATCCATGCATTTATTCTTCTCGTCAAAAAAACACCGAATTCTTTTCTCCCTCCACTTAATATACTTAAATGCGCGGTCCCATAAGGCAATTTCCCTCTTTTGAATATTTTTTTATCTTTTCTTATATCTATATAAGTCTTTTGAAATTGTCTTAGAGGAATCCCAGATATGCTTGACCAAAAGTTTACACATTCTTTTATATTGTTGTCAGGGTACACATGAAGTCTAATTCTGAAATTTTCCCTTGACAGATCACATATTTTCTCAAACCATCCGATAGTGAACTTAATGATTTTCGGATCAGCATTTATAATTCGCATACTGTTACCAGTTTTGGATCCTTCGCCAATGTAAATTCCAATTCCGAGCATGAATAAATCTCTCTTTGTTATTTTTCCTATGTCTTTTTTTGCTTTTTCTGCCGCATCTTTTATGGATTTTAGTTTTTGAGCAGCCTTAGCATATCCGGAAGTCGCTCTTGCCATGCCGATTCTTTCTATAGTTGTTTTATTTGGCGTATAAGGGATATTAGAAAGCCAACCACTCAAAGTGCTTTTTGAAATGCCGGTCTCTTGCGAGATGTAGTTGTAAGAATTTCCTTCTTTTCGCAATTTTAAAACTTGTTCACGCACTGTAATTACATGAGTCATACTTTATAAGTATATCACCGCGTAATATATATGCAAGTTCGATTTGAAGGCATTAAACTTCAATTCGGGCCGCTCTGAGTCGCCGATTACATCGGCAGGTGCTTTTCGATTTCTTTCAGAAATAACGAAAAGCCTTTCACCTCCCAGACGAAAGCAAATAAATTTGCTTTCTCGTCCCATTCGGGCCGCTGGGAGTCGAACCCAGCCTAAATGCTCCCAAAGCACTTGTACAACCGATATACTACGGCCCGTTTTATTCCAGCGCTGAATCAATATATCACAGAATTATATCACTGACTACTTTTACTTTTGCCCGCTTTTCTTTTTGGCATAAGTAAACGACTAACAAATTCAATTGCCATTCTCTATCATCTAAATTCTTGGACAAAATATATGTTTGAATTACTCGGGACAGCCTTTTCAGTTTCCATGGATGCATATTGTCTTCGGGCCGGTGTTCGTATCTCTCATCCGAATCATTGTAGGATTTAGGTATAAAAGTATTTAAAGTTTCGCGTGAAACACTTTTTACTTCTATAAAATAAATTTTATTATCTTTTTCCGCGATAATATCAATTTCTCCCCATTTTTTGGTGTAGTTTCTTTCTATAATTACGAAATCATGTTTCATGAGGAACTTTACTGCCACATTTTCTCCAATTTCTCCCGTTTTTTGAGTTTCTGAAGTAAATACTTTAGGCATTTTGTGTTTTTACCTGATGTTTCATAAGTAACATATATAAATTAGTTTCACGTGAAACATATGATTAAAAATTGTGTCTTTTATCAAAATATCCTTATTTTAAAGCATATTTCACAAAATCTGGTCATAAAAGACAATTTTTGAACATGTCCTTTATAAACATTACCAACATAGTTATCCCCAGTTTTATATATAATTCTTTTACAGTAAGGTTTTACTAAAGGACATTAAATTTATGTGCGGCCATGGAGAATCGAACTCCAATCTCATTCTTGGCAAGAACGTGTTTTGCCACTAAACTATGACCGCGTCAAGGGATAGGTTTTTAAATGCTCTATCCATCCAAAGTAAAATTTTTCTCTTCAAAAAGCTATTGCTAATTATAGTTGACCCAACTCCAAAGTGCAACCTTTTGTTTTTCGATCTACCTTGTATCACTATAGGCTTATGAAAATTAGTAAGAGGAATTTTTAATTCCTGAGACCATTTAATTTTACTATCTTCTATATTCAAGTCCGGATATAATAGGACACTAAATCTTATCTTTTCCATGGGTGTTTTTGTAAATTTTTTAATGAATTCAAGAAATACTCTATGTACAAAAAAATCAGTATTTGCAAGCCTGATTACACCTTTTGTTCTTTTGTCTCCTTCTCCGGCATACAACATAAGACCACCTATGAATAAAGGGTCATTTTTGTAAATTTCAAACTCTCGAATTGCCTCCTTTTCTGTTTCGTTGTATTTTTTTTCAAGCATGATGCGCCTACCCTCATTCATCTTCCGCAAGCGATCAGTGCTGATACTTATCTGCTTTCTAGTGTTAACATCTTGAATGTTTTTTGACCATTCTTCACCTTTTAACCATTGAGAAAGAGTGCTTTGTGAGATGGTTATTTCCTTTTTGATTTCCCGATAAGTTTTACCGTTTCTTCTTAATTCAAAGACTTTCTCTTTGTCGTGTCTCATATGTTATATAACTATATCACATAAGTTCGCTTTGTGAAATAATGGAAACTGTGTATAATTAAATGATTACAAGTAATTATGCACCCGTAGTGAAATGGATATCATACCCGCCTTCGAAGCGGTCGTTGCAAGTTCGACTCTTGCCGGGTGCACAGAGGGCTCTCATCGTTCAATGGATAGGACACAAGATTCCGGATCTTGTAATTGAGGTTCGATTCCTCATGAGAGCACAATTCTATGGAAAAACTAATTAAAAAAATTCCCAAGGAAGTTTCATATGTAACGGACACGCTCGAAAAAGCCGGTTTTGAGGCCTATTTAGTAGGTGGTTGCGTACGTGATCTGTTAATGGCTAGAAACCCAAAGGATTGGGATGTTACTACTAATGCTAAACCTGAAGAAATAATTAAACTTTTTGAGAAGACGGTTTATGAGAATACTTTTGGCACGGTAGGGGTATGTGTTCCGCGTGAAACATCGGAATATATGGTAATTGAGGTAACTCCTTATAGAATAGAGGCAGAATATAGCGATTTTAGGCATCCGGATGAAGTTAAATTCAGCGACAAACTGAAAGATGATCTTAAAAGACGTGATTTTACGATAAACGCCCTGGCTTTAGATTCTAAAGGACATATAGTAGATAAGTTCGAAGGTCTAAAGGACATCAAGGACAAAGTAATTAGAGCAGTAGGCAATCCGGACGACAGATTCGGGGAAGATGCTCTTCGCATGCTACGAGCCGTGCGTTTTTCGGTGCAGCTTCATTTTTCCATTGCGCACGAAACTTCGGAAAGTATTTTAAAAAATTCTAATTTGATAAAAAAAATATCAGGAGAACGAATACGGGATGAACTTATAAAAATAATAACTAGTGCCAATCCTTCTTCTGGCATGGTGATGTTGCAGAAATTTGGCTTACTAAAAAATATTATTCCCGAACTTGAAGAGGGTATAAGGTGCGAACAGCTAGGGGAACATATTTATGATGTCTGGAATCATTTATTGCACGCTCTCCAGCATGCGGCGGACAAGAATTGGTCTTTAGAAATAAGGCTGGCAGCGCTTTTTCACGATATTGGAAAGCCAAAAACTCGCCGTATAGCGGAGCAAGGGGCTCCTCAAGGTCGAACCTTGGGAATTCAAAAAGGTTCGACCTTTTCCCGCCCCAATTCCGGCAAAAAGAAGTTTACCTTCTATGGCCATGAAGTTGTCGGCTCAAGAATGGTGAAAAAAATAATGGAAAGGTTGAAATTTTCAAAAAAAGAAACTGACCTGGTGGAAAAGCTGGTGCGCAACCACATGTTTTTCTCCGATCCGGATGTGATCACTCTTTCTGCGGTGCGCAGAATAATTGCCAAAGTGGGGAGAGAAAATATCTGGCATCTGATGAGCGTGCGGGAGTGCGATAGGGTCGGAATGAAGAAAAAGGAAGCCCCTTATCGTCTGCGAAAATATTTTGCCATGATTGAAGAAGCCTTGCGGGATCCGATCTCTGTTGGCCAGCTTAAAATCAACGGAGAATTTATGATAAAGGAGCTCGGTATCAAGCCGGGGCCGAGAATGGGATGGATGTTGCACGCGCTTTTGGAGGAAGTGTTGGATGCGCCGGAGAAAAATACGGTGGAACATCTTTCCGAACTGGTAAAGTCATTAAATATGCTCGGAGACGCAGAGCTCAAGGCTCTCGGGGAGCGCGGGAAAGAAAAAAAAGAAGAGTTGGAAGAAGAAGAAGTGGCAAAACTTCACAAAAAACACGGAGTTTAGGAGAAAATAGCATGGACAGCTTTGAATATGCTAAAATATAATTATGAAAGAAGAAGAATCATCTTTGCCGCCGGGGACTTTTGAAATTAGTCTCAAACTAGAGCAGTATAACGATATATTTTCTGACTTTGATATACGGTCTTTAAACAAGAGGGCTCTCTCCGTGGACTTTCTGGATGAGATAAAACGGGCTACGAGCGAGATGAAAGATGAAAATATAGAAATGGTTCTCCATATGCCAGAGAAGGATAGGAAAGAATACGAAGAAGGCATTATCAAGGAGCGTCTGGCAACGCATTTCAAAAGGCATTTTCACTTATTGCAGGCGGAAAAAAAGAAAATTTTAAAGACAGGTGTCGGCATGGTTATTCTGGGTATCTTTTCCATGATTATCGCCGCTGTTCTTTATTCTCGAGATGATGGGAGCTTCTTTTCTTCCTTTCTCATTATCTTCTTCGAGCCGGCGGCATGGTTTCTCTGGTGGGAAGGCCTTGATCAGATTATATTCAATTCAAAAAATATAAATCCTAATTTATATTTTTATCGCAAAATGATGAACGCCCACAAAAATATCCACTTCAAGTCGTATTAAGAAGAAAAACCGCCCTCCAACGGTTTTCTCGTTGAAGTGCGGTTGTGTTTTTTTCTATCGTCTAAGAGAGAGGACTTCCTTGCGGAAGACGTCCCACGAATAATCACGACGATCTCGTTTTACTACGAATGCTCGACGGGCCAATTCCAGGCCATGTGCAAGTACTATTTCGCACCATTCGAGATCGGCTTGACTTACCACTCCAGATTCAATAAGTTTTCGAAATGGTTCTCCCTTGCCTTCGTAAAATTTGAAACAATCCTTGCGGAATTGTACAAAAATTTCACAAAAGACAAAATCTACCATAGACTCATAGCGATTCATTGACTTACGTGAAGCAATGAACTGTAAAGCCTGTTGATACTCCGTTTCCTGTATCAGTCTATCGATTTTCGGGAAAATCGAATCAGTACATCCTCCAATAGCATCCAATTCTTGTATCTGGATACATAGCAAAGAGCATGAGAGCATTTTTTTCCTTTCTGTTGTTAAATTACGTTCGGGGATACTTTACAAAACTGTTTAGTAATTGTTAAATAAATTGATAATTTGTGTTAAATATAAAAATATGTTACATTTATAACAAATGATAAAAGTAGGGGAAAAAATTGAAGAGATTATTATGAGTGATCACGAGGCAGTTTTTTGCTTGTCGCGAGGGATCCTGAATCTTTCGCGCTATGCTCGGGTTATTCATGATGCTCTCGAGAAAAAAACCAAAAAACAGGTAAAATTGCCGACGATTATTATGGCGCTTTCTAGATTGAAGAAAAAATTGAAGGGGATAACTCCTTTGGTGAAAGAAGTCACAATCGATGGCATGACAGTAAAGACGCCGGTAGTGGAAATTGTTTTTGAAAAGACTTCTACGACTATTTCACGCTTGCCCATGGTTCAAAAAAATATAAAGGCCAAGAACGATGAGTGGTTTCGTTTGTCTCAAAATTCCAAGGTCATAGATGTCATCTGCAGTGAATCTCGATTGGAGACTGTGATCAAACACATGGGGGTGAAGCCACTTTTGATATTTAAAGATTTAACAGCAGTAGGACTCTCTGTCCCGCCGCGGTATCATGACAAGCCGAACATAACCTTTTCTCTCCTTCATAAAATTGCGGAAAGAGAAATTCCCTTGGATCAGATCTTCACTACCCGAGACGAAATGATGTTAATTTTCAATACAAAATATTTATCGCAAATTGTTCAGATTTTTCAAAAAGATTAAAATCTACTAACTTTTACATATGTTCGAGATAGTAGATTTTGTTAAACCTCAATAGAGACAGGGCAGTGGTCGGAGCCTAAAACTTCCGGCAGGATTTCAGCTTTCTTAACCTTTTTCGCCAATTTCTCGCTCACAAAAATATAATCGATCCTCCAGCCTACGTTTCTCGCTCGCGCATTCGCAAAATGGCTCCACCAAGTGTAGTGGCCGGATCCTTTAGTAAATATTCGGAAAGTGTCGACAAATCCAGCATCGATTATTTTTTGAATTCCTTCCCGTTCTTCTTTGGTAAATCCTTTTAGCCCCTCATTTTGCTTTGGGCGGGCTAGGTCATCTTCGGTGTGGGCGACATTCAGATCGCCGCAGAAAATGACGGGCTTGCCCTGCCTTTCCAGGTATTTCATATATTCTAGAAAGGCCGGGTCCCATTGCTTGTGGCGGAGGGGAATGCGGGATAGATCGTCCTTTGCGTTTGGAGTATAAACAGAGACTACATAGAAATCAGGAAATTCAGCGGCAATAACCCGGCCTTCTGTTTGCGGGTCTCCATAAGTGTCTGCTACTAGGCCAAATTTTTTGGCTATTTCCGGCGGAAAACCATTTGTTACCGACAGAGGTTTTGTTTTTGAGAAAATCGCCGTGCCGGAATATCCTTTTTTTTCAGCTGAATTCCAGTATTCCTGGTATTCTGGCAGGTCCACTTCAGATTGTTTTTGTTCAGCTTTGGTTTCCTGCAAGCATAAAATGTCCGGCTGATATTTTTTTATGAATGGCACAAAGAGTCCCTTTTTATGCACCGCCCGTATGCCATTGATGTTCCAAGACATTATTCGCATATCTTTCAATAGTAGCATAAAAAGCTTGCAATTTTAACCGTTTTATGCTAATATACGAACATGTTAGCAACCAAGAAAAAGCAGATAATTATTAAGAAAAATCAGGTTCATGACAAGGACACGGGCTCTCCGGAAGTGCAGGTGGCTATTATTTCGGCTGCGATTGATGAACTGGCGAAACACCTTAAAAAGCACAAGAAAGACAATCATTCTAGGCGCGGACTTATCAAGATGGTGGCTGACAGACGCACTCACCTGAAGTATTTGGAGCGAACCAACAAGGCTCGTTACAACGCTTTGATGAAGAAAATAGAACTCGTTTAAAAATTCTCCTCTTGAGGAGTACCCGCTCTGCGGGGGAGGTGGACAGATTCTCCACCCCGGCTTTGCCACCCCTCAAGAGGGGAATATGATACACTAATACACATGACAGTTATAAAACATAAAGAGCAGAGAGTTGGGGTTTTTATCGATACGCAAAATCTATATCACAGCGCCCGCAATTTGTATAAGGCGCGGGTTAATTTCGGCGCAGTTTTGCGGGATGCCGTTGCCGGACGAAAGCTGGTACGGGCAGTCGCCTATGTCATCACGACCGAAGCCGGCGATGAAAAAAACTTTTTTGAAGCGCTAACTAAGCTCGGCATTGAAACTAAGACAAAAGATTTGCAGATATTCGCCGGTGGCAGCAAAAAAGCTGACTGGGACGTCGGACTCACGGTGGATGTGATGAAGATGGCTAGCCGTCTTGATGCAGTTATTATAGTTTCTGGTGATGGCGATTTTATTCCGCTAGTTGAGTATCTTAAAAATCATACTGGAGCTCAGGTTGAAGTCGTATCCTTCGGCCAATCTACTTCCGGCAAGTTGCGCGAAGTAGTGGACGATTTTGTGGATCTTTCAGAAAATCCTAGAAAATATCTGATTGGAACTCGTTAGCACAGTTGTTTTATGAACAAAAATATATTAAAAACCTTTGCAACGGTCGCACTTGTGGTTCAGATTGCTCTTCCTGTTTGGTGGGGAGCTGTATTTGCTTCTTTTGCTACTTTTTGGGTTGAAGGAATTATTGAAGGCGGAATTCTTGGAAGGGAAATAGTCATTGGTGTAGATCAAATTGGTAATTCAATAATTGGTCATTGTTTTTTAACTAATCCTTGCTCATTCCCAACTTTACTCTGGGGTTTGTTCTCAGTTTATGGTGTCGCTGCAGTAATTGTTGCTGTATGGTCATTGTTTTTTAATAAAACATCAGATCAGGGATCAGGATATACAAAAAAGGGTATTGTTTTTTTGATTATTAATTTAATAACAATTATTCTTTCAGTAGTTTTTGTTTCTGTAAATGGAGGAATTTTCCCGAAATTATAATTCTTGACGTACGTATTGACATTGTCATTACGATAGTATATATTCATTGCATGAATACAACAATGCAAATTAGAATAGATAAGCCAACCAAAGCTAAGGCTCAAAAAGCTTTCAAAAGCATGGGTATTGATATGTCTTCGGGCGTAAAGATGTTCCTTAGCCAAGTAGCCATGGATCAGTGTATGCCTTTCGTGCCTAGTACCAAGAAAACAAGGGCAATAAGAAAACAGTGGGATAGAGAAGTAGCTTGGGCAATTAAATATGGTAAAAGATATACATCCGCAAAAGAAATGCATAAGGATATTATGATGAAATAGAAATGCTCACCCCTTTATCAACAAGGAAATACAAAAAGTCTTTTAAGAAATTAAAACAGTCTGGAAAATTTAAGGAAGAAGGATTAAATGAAGTTATCGATATGTTGTGTAAAGGTCAGATTCTTGATCCTACATATCAAGATCATCCATTACATGGTGAGTATGAAGGATATCGTGAATGTCACATAAGAGGTGATATTCTTTTGATATATGAAATTAAAGATCAAGAACTTATTTTGGTGTTAATCAACATCGGAAGTCATTCTGAACTTTTCTAGATTTCTTGCTTTTTAGCCTTGAGATGTTAGGATACTCTGAATTACGAAACTCCCAATTTCCCCTAAAATGAGTTAGAATACAAAAAGCACCGTGAGGTGCTTTTTGTATGAATACTCATATTCAACTACACTCTAATATTCTAGCAAAAGTTAAGTTTTTCTCAAAACAACTA
>JACPXJ010000043.1 GCA_016196605.1 Candidatus Nomurabacteria bacterium
AAGGAGGTAAACATTTTAAATTAATACTAAGTATGATAGATTTGATTAGGCAGAGTGTGTAACATGTCCTCGTAGTTCAATGGATAGAACGGCTCACTCCTAACGAGCTGATCCAGGTTCGACTCCCGGCGAGGACACAAACTTTTTTGATTTTTTACTCTGTTTTTGCTAGTATTTACCCATGTCTCCTGAAGAAAGAGAGCTTTTAAATAGAAGTGTGGCTTTAGCGGAAGAAAACAATCAAATATTGCGCTCCATGAAAAGGGGACAGCGCTGGGCTAGCATAATGAGGACAGTGTATTGGGTGTTTATTATTGGTTCGGCCGTAGGCGCCTTCTACCTTCTCCAGCCATACATCGATAGCGTAAAAGGTCTGTATCAGGATGTAAGTAATGGTTTAAATAGTTTAAAACAATAAAGCCGAGGTACTAAAATATAAGTGTTCTGCCTTTGTAATTAAGAGCTTCTTTCAGGAATTTTTTCTCATTTTTTGTACTATGCTCAATCATATGGCAATTTGCACACAGTAATATGCACTTTTGCATTTCTTTTTTAATTGAATCCCAACTTTTATTTGCCACATTGCCGATTTCAAACTCTTTTTCTTTGGAATTTTTGTGATGAAATTGAAGTGCAGCTTGGTTGCCGAACCATCCACACTTTTTGCATTTTTCACCTAATAGTTTGATTGCAGCAGCTTTCGCTCTAAAACGCCTGATCTTAGTGTTGCAAGAACCACACCTCGCCATGCATCTATCTTGGTAGTCTTTAAATTTATTATTACATAATTTGCAGATTCTCATGTACACTAGTATAGCATATAATGCTCTACTGAATAAAGTAGCATATTGCAAGAAATTCTTTTTTTTAGTAATATGAACAAGTAGAATGCCGAGATAGCTCAGTTGGTAGCAGCGCTTCCCTGAAGAGGAAGAGGTCCCCAGTTCGATCCTGGGTCTCGGCACTGCTTTACATATATATAATTTCATGCTATAGTAATATGAGTATTTTGCCCTTTGCAAAAAGTGTTTTGGCCAAGCTTGGATTGGTTTAATCAGGTTTCCAAAATTTGGAATTTTGATTTAATCAATTCAAACACTAACCAATACAACCATAACCTTATGAAAGAGTTAGTTAATACTTACAGTAAGTACTTCTACAGTAAGAACTTCAGTGAACCTGGTACACATGCTTCGCCAATGGATCGTGATCTTTTTTACGAAGGCATTTGCGAAGGAAAATTCGAAGATCTCTTAATTGAGGTCGTGCAAATTTTCCTTTTTAAACCAAACGGTCAAGTCGCGCTTCAAAAGCGTTCTACAACAAAAAAACACAACCCGGGACTTTTAGATAAGTCCATTGGTGGACACATCACCTCTGGACAGACTCCAAAACTCACTGTCATGGCGGAAACAATTCAGGAGCTTGGTGCGGCGGCCTATGTATCAAACGACGCCGACGAGTTTGGGAAAATGATGGAAATGCTTGGGAAACACATAGACACTGTTTCTCTTGCGTTGCGCGTCGATACCGTAGACACGTTTACCAAGAAGTTGATCGATGGTCAGAAATTCATGGTAGGCAACAGGTCTCATGTCTATTTTGCCGTATACGACGGCGCCCTCCGTTTTAAAGATAGTGAAGCTGCAGGTATCAATTATTTTTCATTAGAGGAGTTGAAGGAAAAAATGAAAAATGACCCGTCTGCGTTTACAGACGACATGCATTTCTATCTCGATGCATATTGGAATCGAATGCTCGATTTCAGGAAGAGATGGCTTCAAGTCTAAGAGAGTTTAAAAGTGTGCACATGCGCCGCTTGTAAGAAGCCGAGCTTCTACAGGCGGTTTCTTATTTCTGGGCTATTTATTTTAAGTAGTTTCTATATAGATTTTATTCGGACGCTGTTTTTTCTGTCTTTGTCCACTTTTTTGATTTTTACAGTAAGAAGGCCATGTTTCTCTGTCGCCTCTACTTCTTCTGGCTCGACTTCAACGGGAAGGGAAATGGTCCTTGAAAACTTTCCCCAATAAAGTTCTTCTGAAAAATAATCTTCTTCATCGATATTTCTCGATTCTTCACGATGGCCTTTAATTACAATCATGTCTCGGCCAATTGATAATTCGAGATCTTCTGGTTTTACTCCGGCCACAAATGTCTGGACGACTATATCCGTTCCAGTCTGATAGACATCGACGGCCAGCTCTGCCTCTTCTGCTTCTTCTTCAATCCAATCATGCTTCTTTTCCCGTGACTCCCGGGATACCTTTTCTCTTGCAGCCGTTTTCTTTACTTCCTCGTATTCATCCTCGTGAACACTTCCGGTTAGCCGTTCCCAAAAACTTCTTTTTTTATTTTTATCCATAATCTGGTTTATTATATCGATTGATAAATTTATTCCATTCTTCTTAATTTTTCAAAAAGTAAAATAACGACAACAGTAACTACCCATAAAAATCCGAATATCTTGAAGAAACTATTATCAACACTATTAATTATAAAAAAATTAAAGACACTATGCAAGGCGATTGCCAGCGCTAGCCCTCCTAAAAGGTATAATTTTCTAGTAAACCAGCCTTTATGCATGGAGACTCCGAGCGCAATTCCTAAAATACCGCTTGAAACAGCGTGCAAAAGGGTAGATCCCAGGAATCTAAGCTGTCCCGTTAAAAGGCTTACCGTGTCCTGTCCTAGAGAAATAGGCTTAATTAAGAACAACATGTTTTCCAGGGCAGCGAAGCCCAGAGCGGCGGTGATAAGATAAATCGGCCAGTCTATGGCATCGTCTATATACGTCGTGCGATATAGAATAACAACTACTGCGAGATATTTTATAATTTCTTCGGCGCCCGCCCAGAGTATGATCTCCATATCTCCGGAGCCGATATATGCCTGTATAAATTTTTGGATAGGCAAAACAAAAATCACCGAGATCATACCCATGATAAAGACAAGAGTCAGGATATTTTTCGGCTCAGCGTGCTTTTCTTCCTCTCTAACCCAGAACCAGAGCCACAAAAGGGCGGGAATTATGCCGCCGAGGAACGCCAGACCGAGGGTTTTAGGATCGCTAAACATTGGGCCATTTTTCAACCATTAATAAATTTTCATTTTTCAGTAATGTGCTCCAGATCTCTTCCGTTATGAAAGGCATAAACGGATGCAGGAGCTTGAGTGAGTTTTCAAGAATATAATGAAGTGTTGTCCCGTATCCTGTATTACCTTTACTTTCTTCAATAATTTCATCCGCAAAACGGCGCCATACGTAAGCATACAACTTTTCTGCCGCGAGATAGAAACGAAAGTTCTCCATATCTGATGTAACATCTTTGATGAGCGAATTAAACTCATTCACTAATTCTTTTTTTAGCTCACCAGCTCTCTCTACTGAGAGCACATAACGGGTAATATTCCAAATTTTGTTGGCGAAGAGTTTATACGCCTTTACTTTCTGAATATCGAATTTACTATCCGCCCCGGGACCGATGCCTACAATCATTGCCATGCGAAGGGCGTCAGCTCCGTATTCATTAATGACCTCAATGGGGTCAACGCCGTTGCCAAGCGATTTGCTGAATTTCTGCCCCTTGGCATCCCGGAGTATGCCGTGCAAATAAATGGTTTTAAATGGGATGTCGCCGAGGAGGTATTGCGACATTAAAATCATTCGGGCCACCCAGAAGAATAAAATTTCATATCCGGGATTGATTATGCTTGTCGGATGGAATCTTTTTAGGTCGGAAGCATTTAAGTCTGGCCAACCGAGAGTGGAAAAAGTCCACAGCCCGGAAGAAAACCAGGTATCCAGAGTGTCCTCATCCTGCATATATTTTGCGTCGCAATATTCGCAGACCGGTTTTTCTATACTAACTATCATTTCCACACATTTACTTACTTGTTCCTCTTTGCCCCCTTTGGGTATGCATATCGGTTCGTGATACCATACAGGAATCCTATGCCCGTACCAGATTTGCCTTGATATGCACCAATCGCGCAGATTTTCGATCCAATTGAAGTAAACTTTTTCAAAATGGTTCGGAATTATTTTTATTTCTTCCTTCCGTACGGGCTCGAGCATTAATTCTTTAAGAGATTTATTTCCACGATCGGGGATTTTCTTGTTTACATCCACGAACCATTGAAGTTTCGGTAGAGGTTCAATAATACCACCCGTTCTCTCTGCAGTAGAAAGATTTATATCTATTTCTTTAGTTGCTTCAAGTAAATTATTTTCTTTCAACCAATTTACAATAATTTCTCTAGCTTCCGTTGTTTTTTTACCGGCGACTAAGTATCCGGCATTATCAGTCATCTTAGCGAATTCGTTTATAACTGTAATACTTAACAACTTATGTTTATTTCCAAGTTCAAAGTCGGTCATACTATGGGCTGGTGTTATTCCCACAGCCCCAGTTCCGAACTCCATATCTATTGATTCATCATCGATAATTTTTATATCTAAAACAGTGCCGGCGAATTCGATATTTTTATAGGTTTTATTTATAAATTTTTTATATCTTTCATCTTTTGGATTTACTGCAACTGCGGTGTCTCCGATTTTTGTTTCAGGTCTAGTGGTAGCTATAGGAATAGGAAAATCTTTAGAATATCTAAAAGTATAAAGTTTACCTTTTTCGAGTTTATGGACCACCTCATCATCGGATACAGTAGTTTGACCTTTAGGATCCCAGTTTATAACTTTAATGCCACGGTAGATCAGTCCATCATCATACATTTTTTTAAAAGCGGTTCTTACCGCAAGACTGCGCGCGCTGTCCAGAGTAAACGCCTCCCGAGACCAGTCTAGGGATGCGCCCATTTTTCGGAGTTGGCTGACTATTATTTCTCGGCTATTTTCTACGAATTCATCTACTCGTTCCAGAAATTTTTCCCGGCCGATGTCTTTCTTTTTTAGGCCTTCTTTCTCAAGAATCTTGGTTACCTTTGCATCGGTGGCTATCGCGGCATGATCTGTGCCCGGGAGCCATAGGGTAAGTTTGCCTTGCATCCTCGCATAACGGATCAAGGTGTCTTGCATAGAATCTTCCAGTGTGTGCCCCAAGTGGAGTACGCCGGTAGCATTCGGCGGCGGAAGAACTATTACGAATTTCTCCCCATCAGCTTTAGTTATGCCTTTTTTAACACATACATCCGGATTAAAAAAACCGCTTTCTTCCCAGATTTTATATATTCGGCCTTCAGTTTCTTTTGGATTATACGGCTTCAGTAACTTTTCCGGCAGTTCATTCATATCTGAATAATATCATACCCGCCTTGACTCGGCGAGGCAGGTTAGAGCTTTAAATTACCAATTGCCTTAACGTTTTCCGGCTTTGGGACTTTTTTCTTATTCTTTATGTAGTTTAGATATCCGGCGATGCCGATCATTAAGGAATTGTCTCCGGAAAGCCCTTCCGTAGGGAACACGAGCTTTACTTTTTTGCCGACTGCTTTCCTCATCTCTCTTCTTAGATGTTGGTTGGTCGCGACTCCGCCGGCTACAAATAAAGTCTTTACACTGTATTTTTCTATAGCTTTCCGCGTTTTGTAAACTAGGCATTCTATTGCTGCATTTTCAAATTCAAGGGCTATCTCCGCTTTTTGCTCATCTGTGAGCACGCCTAACTTTTTTATTAAATAAAGAACTGCAGTTTTTAAACCTGAAAAAGAAAAGTTAAAATCCTTACTTTTTAACATCGGTCTGGGTAAAGAAAAAGGGAAGTCAATCTTTTCAGGGTCGCGATTTTCCTGCTGGAAAATCTGCTCAGTCCTCAGCCCGTCGGCTTGCGGTGTCCCTGCAAAGATTATTTCCCTTTTTCTTTTTACTTCTGCCAATTTAGAAATCTGCGGTCCGCCGGGATAGGGAAGGTAGAGCATTCGGGCAACTTTGTCAAAAGCCTCGCCGACTGCGTCATCCAAGGTTTCCCCGATGATTTTGTGATCCATCCATTTTTTGGTAAGTACCAATTGAGTGTGTCCGCCGGAGACCAATAGGGAAAGTACTGGTGTCTTCACTTTTTTGACAGAAAATTTCCCTCTGCCTTTTCCAAATACCGAAAGGACATGTCCTTCCATGTGGTTTACCGGTATTAGGGGAACTTGCCATTTTTTGGCTAAATTCTTTGCAAAGACAATACCTTCCCACAGGCACATTTCAAGTCCCGGACCGTAAGTAACGGCTATTGCGTCAATCTCATGATTTTTTTTAAATCGGGAAAAGGTCGAACCTTTTTTAATTCCCAAGGTTCGACCTTGAGGAGATTTAAGCTTGGCTTGTTTCAAACTTGCATCCAGAACAATAGGGAGATTTTTCGTGTGTTCTCTTTTTGCCAGTACCGGATACACTCCTCCATAAGGAATATGGATTTGAATTTGCGAATTAGAGTTGTTTGCCAGAACTTTGAAAGAAGCATTGGTAATGCCGCCTTTTACTTCCATTATGCTTATAGCTGTATCGTCACAAGATGTCTCAATACTTAGTATTTTCATAAATTTATTATTACAACCGCATCCAGTGATGCGGTAAAAGTGTAGACAGTTTCACACCTTCATCGTCAGCTATACATACCACAGTCTTGGCATTATTAGCATCTATTTGAAGCATAAACTCTCTACACTTGCCACAAGGTGTTATTACTTCATTCCTGTCATGGCTTACAGCAACTATTTCTTCTATCTCTGACTCCCCATGCTTGAGCATATCAGCAATTGCTGAATGTTCGGCGCAAACTATACTAGCTTTGCAAACTATACAAATACCAGTATAGATATTTCCTTTGTTGGTAATAAGAGCTGAACCTACTCCTCCGCAATTAGCGTATTTGGTTAGTTTTCGTTTAGGGCTAATTTGCAACGCTCGTTTGTATAATTCCTGAAAGTTTTTCATGAAAGTATCTATTATAAATATTGTAAATTCTTGTGCGCGTTGAGGGGATTGAACCCCCGGCCTACTTTACGTCAAAAAGTCGCTCTACCACTGAGCTAAACGCGCATCGTATATTTATAGCATTTTTAATCATTTTTTCAAATAACCATTTATACTAATAACTCTGCTATCGCATAGAGTTTAGTATTTATGATATACTTTACTCATGAATCTAGTTTATGAAATTTTAAAAGAATTAAGCAGTACATCTTTAAGACATAAAGGAATGCGTGTTAATCTTTTTGGTGTTCCAAAATTTAAAAATTATTCCCCCAATTGTTTTAGTGGGACTTTATCTTATATGCGCAAATCAGGTCTTGTAAAAAATACCGATGCTGGGTTACAAGTAACTCATAAGGGCAAAGAATATGTAAAAAGAAAATTTGACTCTTTAAGGCAATTTAATCATCAGTTTGATAAAAATGCGCCGAAGAATCTGATGGTAATGTTTGATATTCCGGAGACCAAAAAAGCAGAAAGGGAATGGTTGCGCTGGCATTTGAAAAAATTCAATTATTCCATGATTCAAAAAAGCGTGTGGGTCGGACCATCACCTTTGCCTAAGGAATTTCTAGCCTATATTAAAAGTATAAAAATAGAAGATGGTTTTAAAACTTTTAAGCTGGCAAAAGGGTACGATTTTTAAAAATAAATCAGCCAAATAAATTTACTAAACTTTCTGCTATAGCAGAGTTATTAGTTATTTGTGGTGTTAAAAATTAAACTAATGCATTTTTTCCTGAATCCTTTCAAGCGCGAGAATGAAGGCCCCCATGCGCAACGTTGTTTTTGATTCCCTAGCTTTTTCCAGTGTTTTTTTAGAAGCATCTTCCATTCTTGATTTCAATTTTTCAAAAACTTCCTTTTTACTCCAATGCTCATGCTTCAAATTTTGCTCCCATTCAAAATAGGACACTGTAACGCCTCCGGAGTTTGCGAGAATATCCGGCACTACCGGGATGCCTTTTTGGGATAAAATTTTATCAGCTTCCGGTGTGATGGGGCCGTTGGCAAGCTCTAGGATTGCTTTTGCGTTAATTTTTTCTGCATTAATTTCGGTTATGACGTTTTCAAAAGCTGCCGGGATGAGTAGATCACAGGAAAGAGACAACAATTCTTCGTTTGTAATATTTCTTGTCTGTGGGTCTATTTTGTAAAAATCTTTCAAACCGCCAGTCTTTTTTTTGTGAGTCTCTAGTTTTTCTAAATCTAATCCATTTTTATTCCATATTGCGCCTCTAGAATCAGACACTGCTATGATCTTATGTCCATGTTCGCTAAAGGTCCGGGCCGCATGACTGCCGACATTTCCAAAACCTTGAATTACCACGCTGCATTTTTGCGGAAGTCCGACTTCCGCGCGCAAGGCATCGAAAACATAAAATCCACCCAAGCCAGTTGCCATTTCACGTCCTTCTGATCCTCCTTTATCTACAGGTTTGCCGGTAAAGCTAGTGCCACTTTTGTCTCCAGCTATTTTTGAATACTCGTCCGACATCCAGTCCATTATTTCCGGAGTGGTGTTTATGTCCGGCGCCGGCACGTCTTTGTATGATCCCAAAACATCATGCAAAGCCCGTACCCATCCGCGTGAAAGTCTTTCAAGTTCACTTTTAGACAATGTTTTAGAATCTACAGTTATGCCGCCTTTGCCTCCGCCCATCGGTATGTCAACCACGGCGCATTTCAAGGTCATCCAGAAGGCGAGAGCTTTTACTTCATTTATTTCTGTTTGAGGATGAAACCTGATCCCGCCTTTGTAAGGGCCTAGCGCATTATTGTATTGTACGCGATAGCCTTCGAATATCTTTGGGGACCCATCGTCCATTTTTACCGGAATAGAAATTCTGATATCACGATTCGGCACTCGCAGTCGGGCAGTAAAACCCTCATCGAAATTTTTAATCTTGAGAGCTTTGTCCAACTGCGTCATTGCATTTTCAAATGGGTTTTGCATAGATGTTTATATTGCCAGCTTTTCTAATATTTTCAGTTCCTCTTTTGAATTTACACCCAAAGCCTCGTAAGGATCTATATTTATTGATTCTATCTTTTTTTCATGCATAGCTATTTTTACCAAATCAGTCAGATAGTATTCTTTTTGAGCGTTGTCCGTTCCCAAGCTCTTGAGTTTTTCCCAGAGCCATTTTGCGTTGAAACAAAAATAACAAGGATTTACTTCGGTAATTTTTTTCTCCTCATCTGTAGCGTCCTTGAATTGGACATCTTTAATTATATTACCGTTTTTGCCTCTGATTATTCGGGAAAAATTGGCATAAAATACATTTCGCCAACCATCGAAGTTTTTCAGACGCACTGTTGCCATCGTTATGCTATTATTTGAATCCAAATGCTTTGCTGCCAATTTTTTAATTGTTGCGGAACTGATAAAAGGATGATCTCCGTAAAGTACAACGATATGGTTAGCCGTATTTTCCAGTATTTTTTTGGCAGACATGACCGCGTGCCCCGTGCCCAATTGCTCTTCTTGAATGACGTATTCGTAATTTTCACCCAATGTCTTCATTACAAGCTCACGCTGTTGTCCGACTACAACTACCGGTCTGTCGCACAGGCCTGTTTCTTTTACAGAGTCGAGTACATGACTAATCAGCGGCTTTCCTTTGAGCGGTATAAGCACTTTCGGCAGTTCTGATTTCATCCGTTTTCCGTGTCCGGCAGCAAGTATGATTATTCTTATTTTATTCATGGGTGAGATTATATACTAAAATTAACTTTTTGCTTCTTTTTCGCGTTTTTCTATCTCCATTAAAACTTTTGGAATCTTCCTGAAATCATCTTTCAAAGTTTCGCGCATCGAGCCGTCATATAGAGCGGCGGCCGGATGATACAGGGGAAAGAAATATTTGGTAGCCATGCCTTTGAAGGGTTTTATCAGCAATTTTCCATGAGCGCTTGAAATCTTTAATTCCGGGAAAAAATTATTCATGGCGTGCCGGCCGAGAAATACTATCAGCTTTGGCTTTATTATTTTAATTTCTCCCAGAAGCCATTCCCGGCAGGATGCTTTTTCATCTGGGAGGGGGTCGCGGTTTCCGGGCGGGCGGTATTTCACAATGTTGGTTATGTATATATCTTCTCTTTTTAAATTTATGAGCGAGAGCATTTCCGCGAGAAATTTTCCGGCTGCGCCGACAAACGGACGGCCCTGCTCATCTTCGGATTTTCCGGGCGCTTCACCTATGAAGACAATGTCAGCCTGAGAATTTCCATCTCCCGGCACTGCTTGTATCGCCGTCTTTTTCAACTCGCAGCTGCATTCTTCTTTCCACTTCTTATGCAGTTTATCTAATTCGATTCTCTTGTCCATACTGTGGAAATTGTAGCAGACAAAAGCCATATATGCATAATATGGCTTTTGTTGCGTGACTAGTTATTAATTTTTTCAGGAAGATTACGAATTGCTTGTGTTAAGGTTGAGAGCTGCCCGGGTTATCGGCCCTACTACGCCGTCACCCACGAGACTATTGGCAACCTGGAATTGAATGACAGCGGCTCTTGTATTAGGGCCGAATACTCCATCTACCACAAGGTTGTATCCAAGCTTATTCAGATAGCTTTGAAGCTGTATCACTTCATTTCCTCGCGACCCTGTTCGGAGCGTTTGTGTAAACAGGAATGACGTTGTTACGCCTAGGACCTGTCCGCCTCCGATAATATTTACTCCCGCGAGTACGTTCAGATTGATAGCGGGGGTAAGCGCGTTAGGTATATTGAGAGCGCAAGACTCTCCAGTGACCGTGCTGAAACCGATAGTTCTTATATCGCATCCCAGAATTACCCGAGAAATTGCCTGATTTGCAAACACGATACCTACTGCGCCGCCGCCACCACCGCCACCACCGCCGCCGCTAAGCGCGCCTCCTCCAGCTGTGCTTTGGGTATAAGCGGCAAATGTCGTAAAGTGTTTGGTCCATATTACCAAATCTGCGCCGACGTCCATTCTACATTCCGCTCCGGCTGCCATGGCATCAGCCGCGGCCTGGCTATCTGCCGAGCAGGTGGTTGTTATTTCTGTGAATGAGATTCCGGTTCTCACATATCCGGATCTTTTGCCTGCCAGAGAGGGAAGGAGGATTCTGACTGCTTTGTCAAATGTTAGCGATCCGTTAAATCCTATTTCAATTGCAGTGTCCAAGCTAAGAGTCTGACCGGAAATTGTTGGCAGAGTAACGGTAGTGACTGTCGGCGCGGTGATTATTCCATTCCAGCTGACATCAGAACTTGTGACTGTCGTTCCAGCCGGGATTGATATTTCTGCATTGTTTGCATTGGCCGCCGTAATTGTTATTGCTGGCAGGACTCCGACTCCGGCCGTGATGAGTGAGCTAACATCGATTGTCGGATTCGTCGTTCCGCTTGCGATCGTAATATCCATTGCCTGATTTGAATCGGTAATTATGACAGAAGGGCTGGCGTTACTAAGAGTGGCGGATTCTGCGCTCGCGCTCGCAGCCGCATTTATATTCACCGTGTACGTCGTCGTCCTGCTTCCGACCGTAATCGTAAGTACCTGATTGGCTGCCGCTTGTGAGCTATTGAAGCCGGTTATATTACTAGTCGAAATAGATTCTACTTGCGTCGAGCCGTCACTATATGTTCCAGTAACTACCAAACCAGAAATATCCAGCGACTCGCCGACAGTGTAGGAAAGTTTTGTTGCCGGAGTGGTGATGGCGATGCTCTCGAGAGTTGGAGTATTCTGCGCAGATACATTTACTGTCACGGTGTAAGTCTTGGTCGAATTATCTTCAGCCGTGACTGTGTATTGTACAGGTGAAGAGAAATTCTGGCTTGCGCCGCTAGCCGGATTGACAGTTGCTTCTGCGCTAATTTCTATCGTAGGTACTAGAGCTGTGACGTTTGTTCCGAATGGAACGGTCAGAGTAACATTCGTTCCAGAGATTGTTCCAGAAACATGAGGATTGAGACTCATGAATTTGAATGAGGTAATATCTTTATCGGCAGAGGCTTCACCCACTTCCACGCTTGCATCTACGGCGACAGTGTTGTTGTCAGTGAAGGCAACGAGATGAACCGTACCGGTGTGATTTGAAAGCGTGCAATCAAATGGAAGTTCTCCAGCCGCTCGGTCAGTGTCTTCCGCGCTGACCGTGTAAGTGACTTTATATAAGCCGTTGCCGTGATAAGCGTAAGAGCCGGAGACGTCTACATTGTTGACTTTACAACCATTTGAAACCGTAACTGATCCTGCGCCTGTCTGCCCTTCCGGAACTATTACGACATCGCCGGAAGGGAGAGGATCCTGCATTGAGACAACTATCTGTCCTCCTGCGCTGACTGTTCCTGAAGAAGGGGATGCGCTTACCGTGAATCCGAGATTGTTCGTGCCGTTGTCTATTACTCCATCATCATTCGTGTCTATTGCGAGAGTATTGCTATCAAGCCAAGCACTGGCCGTAGTATTGCCCGCCGAATTTCCGAGTTGGCAGGTTACTGGAATGTGGCCCGCTGGCCGCTCTCCATCGCTCGCTCCGACTGTATAAGTGACAGTATATGTGCCATTATTCATGTTCTCAAAAGAGTCTGCGACATCAACGCCGTTTATCTTGCAACTGCCAGTCACAGAGAGATCAGTCTGGCTATCTTCTTCAGTGAAAGTAACTGTTACTGTATCGCCCGCCTGAATCGTTCCGGAACTTGGGCTGATGCTGACCATGGAAAGACTCGGCGCCGTTCCTGTACTTTCCACTACAGTAGTAAAATCCCAAGAATACTGTGCCGCCATAGCATTGCCGGCGCTGTCTTCTACTCCCGTCTGTACAACAGCTGTGTATTGTCTGTCTGCCGACAAAAGAGATGATGGGGTAAAGATGGCGGTATTTCCTGAAAAAGTTATAGATCCAACTTCTAACGCGCCGCCGCTAACAAAAAATGTATCTGAGTTAATTGTGGACTGATTCATAGGTTCGCTGAAGGTCACCTGGACGGTTGAGTTAAGCGCTACATTCTGCGCGCCTTCGGTTGGGCTTGTGGAAGTGACAGTTGGAGGGGTTGTATCTGCTTCCGCTTCTCCGCTCGCATCGATGGCTACAGTGTTGTTGTCAGTGAACGTAGATATATGGACAGAATGACTTTGCTGAATAGTACAATCTATCGGTACGTTTCCCGCCGTGCGGTCCGCATCACTTGTTCCCACTGTATAGGTGAACCTGAATTGACCGTCGACAAAGCCACCGCCACTTGTGTCTGTGAGATTTGTGAATGTGCTTGCCACGTTTACTCCGTTTACGAGACAAGATGGAGAAGAGAATGGATTCGTATCAGTACTATCCACCGCTCCGGGTAATGTTATATTTACTTCCACTGTCTGTCCGTCAGTCTGCGTACCCGAGTTAGGCGTTGCAGTTACAGATGCATTCAAGGCGCTGCCTTCTATGGTATGGCCAGCGGATGCCAAAGAAGGTCCGAAGCCGGTTATCACAAAAGCAAACATAACGAAGAAGGAAACAATTTTACGAAAAATGTTCGGTATTTTTAATGTTGGATTGCTCATGTTTTATAATTGTTATTTTTTATTTAATAATTATTTATGGTTGACCTGACTAAAGTCTTAACCTCATTACTCCACTAAGACGTGTAATCTTTCGGATTATGACAAAATTTAATACAATTTTAATATATCTGCGGTTTTCGATTTTCATACAGTATTTTCAGCTTTTTTAGCCCGCGGTGTGCTTGGACAGCGATGGTATTCTTGGATTGGCCGGTTTTCTTGGACATTTCGTCAAGCGACAAGTGTTCCAGATAATGCATACGCAAAACACTTTCATATTTCTGGGGAAGCTGTATTATTAAATCCGCAGTCGTTTTACCGTCGAGCGTGTCGATAACGTGCAGATGCTCGTCGGTCATTGGTTCATAGCCGGTTTCAAGGAGGGAATCGAGCGAAGCCGCTTTATGCTTGCGCTTTCTATATTCATCGATAATAAGATTGTTTAGTATATGATAGAGAAATGCCCGCATCATTATGATTCTTCCGCCGTTCTTCAAGTAATTCCATGTTTTCATAAAGGTGTCCTGAACTAAGTCCTTGCCGATTTCACGGTCATTAACCCTGAAAAAAGCGTGAGTGTACAGGTCCCTTTGGTAGTTAGAAAGGGCCGTGGAAAATTTTTCCTGCATCGTTGTAGTTTTTTGTTCCATATTTTTAGTGTTTTTCCCTATTTTTCCCTTAATGTAAAATTTTAACGCGATTTTAATCTTACACGATAATTTTCAATATGCAAGCCCAAAAATCTCTATTTTCTAATATAAATGGGGATTAAATGTGGATAAATCTTAATATAAAGTTAATAAATCAGCTACTTTTGGCATTGCAAAAACATGGGCGGCAAAATATAATTAACGGATATATGGCCAAAACGATTTCTTCGCTTTTTGTTATATTGGGTGTGGCTATTGCGACCGAGGCTATACTCTTAGGGCAAAGGAGTGGCAATCCAATGCCACCACCGGTTACCGTCCCTGATCAAAATGCGACTTCTCGAGAGGAGGAACCAAATACTTCTGAAGATACTCAAACAAAAAGGCCCACACCAAGTGTTACAACAAATCCTGCCGTTCCGGGACCGACCCCAACTATGCCGATTCCGAATATTCCGGCAGATCCGAGCCCGGTCGCTCCGACAATTTCAGCTGTTTCAGTCTGTAATACGGCGCTCATCAATCCCGATGGTTTCGACTCGATGCGGGTAAATCTCGAAAGTTGCGTGCGACCTGGTAAATAATCTTTATAAAGAGGGAAGAGTCGCCGGTAATTTTGATGACACGTATGAAAATCGTGATGGTTTGCATGTGAATTTCTGCGATGGCTGGACGCCTAATCCAGAGTGCCCTCCCGCGCATAGGCTTTTTCCACAGCATAAATGGCTTCTCGGGGGCGGCGCCGGACGGGCGACAGGAATACGGTCGGAAATAACCATCGGCCAAACGTCATATTCCGGAGTGACGGAGGGCGGCGTGAAGCACAGCATCGCCTACTCTTTTTACAAAACCCAAATCGGCGCGGATATTTTATACAATCAATACACCCACAACAATCTGTATGTGTATCCGGCTTTAGAGGAAGCCAAAAAAGACAATATCGCGAATACCCCATATTTAATAAGTTCAGAATATTTTACTAAAGATTCCGGAAATTATTATGCAAATGCCGCTTCCGGCAGCGATCTGCCGTTTGTGAAAATAGCTATGCTCGCTCTCGCATCGCTCCGGCCAGAAGTAAAAAAAGCTCTCACGGATTCACAATTTTTAATGCCCACTCTGCAAATGCTTTTCCGGCATGCGCATAGATCAGTCGGGAGTGAAACGGATTATTTGGCAAGTGCGGCGCACGATAATACAAGCCGAGCGCACTATTTATCTAATGGATTGCCGCAGCCGAATTACAATTCGGAAAAATTGGCGCGCTTGGCGAACGAACTTGCGCTTTCCGACGTTCCGCCGCTTGTGAAATTGAAAATTGTCAGTGAAAATTTTACCGACAGTGAAAAACTTTTCAATACCCCGGGCGCGCTAGCAAGGACGGTCCTTGCTAGCGCGGCATCTTATCGGACGATAAAAATTTCTGCTGAAGACAGCATTGATCTCAATGGGAATAAATCAAATCATCTCTACGAATGGAGGGTTTTAAAAGGCGGGGGAAAAGTTAAAATAATTAAAGATGCAAATAATCCCAGCACTGTAACGATTGAATTTACCTCCGGCAGCAACATAGAGAGATTAGAGGTTAGGGTTTTTGTCAAGAAAGCGGACGGTAAGTACTATTCTGTGCCGGGGATTATTTCTGTATATGTGCGTTCATAAATATGCTATTATATATGCATGGGATTGGAATTCGGGGATGGTTTAATAAAAACGCCAAAAACTAAAACTACGGAGCGATTTCCCGACTCTGTTGCCGTTTCGGATGCAAATGCCGTAGAAAATAATAACAAGATGGAAGTAAATAAAAAAAAGACAGAAAAAGAAATAAAAAAGGAAGAAGAAAACCACCGGGATAAGGAACTTGTTCGGCACTTTAAAACTGGTGATGAAGATGCTTTCAGTAAAATTGTAACACTTTATAAAGATAAGCTTTATAATGTCGCAAATTCTTTATTACACAATCATCATGACAGTGAAGAAATGGTTCAGGATGCTTTTGTTAGAGCCCATCGTGGTTTGGCGGATTTTAGAGGCGATTCTTCTCTTTACACGTGGTTGCATCATATAGTTGTAAATCTTTCTCGCAATCGCTACTGGTACTTTTTTCGACGGAGAAAAGACAAACACATTTCTATTGATAAGCCATTAACTGATGATACCAATCGTACATTCGCTGATGTCGTGGCTGATGATAATGTAGAGTTGTCTGGTGACGCGGCAGATATGAATGAATTTAAGGACCATATTACTGTTGCAATGGAAAGCCTGAGTCCATTACATCGCGAGATTCTTACGTTACGCAACATGCAAAACAAATCATATGAAGAAATTGCCGAAATACTTGGAATAAGTGTCGGAACCGTAAAGAGCCGTATAGCGCGGGCCAGAGAGGAGTTGCGTAAAGAACTTATAAAAAAGTTTCCGGATCTTAAACAAAAGACAAAAAAGAGAAATATTTAATGATGGAGATATTATTCAAAGTTATTTAGAGCGATGGATACAGCCAGTCCAACAGCAAGGCCGGCGCATTCCGCCTTTAAGTTTCGAGAGCGCCTTTTTGATCCGGATGCTTCTTGTTTCCGCTTTCTTGCCTGACGTAACCCAGCAAATCCATTCGTTGCGCGCCAGCGGCGTAATGTCTTCCCAGGTGGCGAGAGCTGCTTTGGAAGAAGTGAGGGATTTTCGCAAATCTTCTGGTATTTTATGTAACATCTTTTTAATTATATCAAATTTATTTTTTTAATTTTGCAATTAAGCCGAAAAATGCTATTATATTTCCGCTTGGCCTCATCGTCTAACGGTTAGGACAACGGGTTTTCAATCCGTTAATCGGAGTTCGATTCTCCGTGAGGTCACAAAATGAAACTTGGTCGGGGGTGAGTGAAAAATGCGGGCGCGCCGAAGGCGCGCAAGGTGGCGAGAATTTGAAATCCGCCCTGCGGGCGCAAGCGAATTCGGTGGGTGGGCAAAATGAGATGGAGACGGACTTATCACGCAATTGCGAGTTCGTTCCAATTTTTTTGAAATAATCACGAATTTCAAAAAAATTGTCGCTTGAAACCAATTGCGTGGCTTTTTTCATATCCAAAATCCATTCCCGCAAGGGTTCGACCCAATTCTTTCTATCAGCTCGGGCGGAGTCCATTTTTTGAGCGAGAGACACTTTTTGTTTCAAAAGCTCATTTTTCTTCAAAATATAGTTTTCTTTCGGTATATCGCCGTCTAAATACAAACTGACCAACTCATCGAGCTTTTGTTCTGTCTCTCGCTCTTTGTCTTTGATTCGCCCGAGTTGACCTCCCGACGAGTGTTTTTCTTCTTTGTCCCATTCGTCAGTTTTTTTGAGCATGTAATCTGTCCACTCGTAGGGAAGCGCGATTTGTTCAAGCCGTTCTTTTAATTGCAAAACGAGCGCATCCTCTTGCAAATATAATTGACTACATTTTCCTTTCTTTTTCGTACAACGATAATACCGATAACGAACGCCCATTTTCCCTGTCGTCCATTGGGCGGTGATCATACTTTCACATTCTCCGCACCGAAATAGTCCAGTAAAAGGAAAATTATGACTTTTCTTCGTTTTGCGAGGATGCGATCGTTCTTGCAATCGTTTTTGCACGGCTTCGAATAAATCGTGAGAAAGAATTGGCAAAAAGCTTCCGGGAAAATATTCTTCGTAATGTTTGGTAAGTCCAAGATATGCTTTGTTCGTTAATATTCTCCATACGGAAGCTTTACCAAGTGGCGTTCCGGACTTCGTGGTTACTCCGTGCAAAGCCAAAAATTCCGCCATTGATTCAAACCCGTGGCGACCTGTTTTGTATTCCTCAAAAGCGCGAACAATAATTTTGGATTTCACCGCATCAGGTTCAATATTTCTCGTTTTCGGATTATTCACATATCCATACGGCGCTTTTGTCAGCCATTCGCCACGGCGGAGTTTTTGGCGGAAACCTCTCTGAACATTTTGTCTCAGATTGTCTGAATAATATTTACTTTGTCCGAAAGCCACTTGAAGCATAAATAGTCCCTGCGGAGTGGGTTCAAACCAAAATGTCGGAAAACGCAAAGAAATGATTTTGGTCGTGTCTACAGCGTAGATGATGCGTCCACCATCAATGGAATTTCTCGCTAAACG
>JACPXJ010000044.1 GCA_016196605.1 Candidatus Nomurabacteria bacterium
AAAATTCGCCAAAAATTCAGTTTAATTTGGGTATCATTTATTTATTATCTATTACGGTTTCGTAATTCAGAGATATTTAGAAAAACTGGGATACGTCATCTTGGGTGTCACCGGAGATGGAATATCCTGTATCCGCAGGGTCTTTGACGATGTTCCGTTTCAGATGTGCCTGGTGCATATGGAGAGAATTGTGGTTAGAAAGATTACCAGAAGACCAAAGACGGAAGCTGGGATTGTGTTCCTGGCTCTGGTAAAAACACTCGGTCGTTGTGATTCTCAATTATGGAAAGAAAGATTCAAAAAGTATGTGGAAAAATACCGAAGTTTTTTAAACGAAAGAAGCATTAATCCGGAAACCGGAATATCCGACTGGACTCACCGAGAATTACATTCCGCTGTGCTGTCGATCCAGACGTTTCTGCCGTATCTTTTTAGCTACGAAAAGACCAAAGAACTCTCACAGACAACCAACTCACTTGAAGGCCATTTCAGCCACGTTAAAGACATTGTCAGGGTACAGAGGTATTTCTACTTCTCTTCTACGGAAAGTATTGAGTTCCATTTTCCTGGTTTCAACTATCGCTCCGAAGAACAAAAAACGGGTTTGAAAAGCCATGATTTATGTACCTTATGCCCAAATTTTTGTAAAAATAGAACTTATGATATACTGTTATATATGTCTAAATATAACGAAAGAATAAAAGCTTTATCAATGAGGAGAGAAGGTGCTTCCATAATCGTAATCGCAAGAAAGTTAAGTGTTTCAAAAAGTACAGTCAGTGAATGGTGCCGAGAAATAATTTTAACAGAAGAACAATTTGAAAAGTTAAGAATAAATAAAGGAATATCGTTAACCACGGGCCAAAGAATGGGTGCAGAAAAAAATAAAAAGAAACGACTTGATGCTATTGTGGCTGCTGAAGTTTGGGGCCGAGAACTTATTAAAAGCATCTCTCAAAGAGAATTGTTATTAATTGCTACAGCATTATATTGGAGTGAGGGGTCAAAAAGTGACAGGACATCAGGTTTTATATTTGTGAATTCAGATCCAGAAATGATTCTTGTTATGAAATCTTTCTTGGTAAATATTTTAATGATCCCACCAGAAGAAATAATATGTTCAATTCAAATTAATAGGATCCATGAAATTAGAATAGACATAGTCTTGAATTTTTGGCAAAAACTGTTAAGCTTACCAGGAAATCAGTTTAGAAAACCTTATTATGTAAATACCAGGGTTAATAAGATCTATGATAATTACGAAAATTATTATGGAATATGTAGATTAGTTGTGAGGAAGGGAATGAATTGGAAATATAGAATGTTAGGTTTAATTAAGGCAGTAAAGAGCAATATTCTGTCGGTATAGCTCAGGTAGTTAGAGCGGGCGTTTCATAAGCGCCAGGTCCCAGGTGCAACTCCTGGTGCCGACACCAGATCCACGCAAATCTTTGAAAATCTATAATTTTATGTATAATACTCATATTCCTTTTCTACATCTAAAGAGGAAGAAGACGCAATTTGACGAAAGGATTAAAAAATTGCGGCTGTAGCTCAACGGTAGAGCGCCGCCCTGTCACGGCGGAGGTCGTGGGGTCAGCACCCATCAGTCGCGCATCGATTATAGCCATAAAAAAGGCATATAAAGTTCATGGGAAACTTGAACCGAGTTTCGCATTTCTTAAATTCCAAAGAGGTGTATAATTAAGACATATGAATATACAAAAAATAGTGCTTCTCAAGCTGCGTTTTGTAATATCTTTTATTTTTCTCTGGGCTTTCTTTGACAAGCTTTTTGGTCTCGGTTTTGCTACGACGGGTGATAAAGCATGGCTGAATGGGGGGTCTCCGACTACTGGATTTTTAACAGCGGGCGTTAAGGGACCCTTTGCCGATATATTTCATAGCTTAGCAGGCGTAGCGGTTGTTGATTGGCTGTTTATGCTCGGTCTTCTTTTTATTGGTTTTACTTTGCTTTTCAACAGATATGTCTTATGGGGCGCAGTGGCTGGAATAATAATGATGATTTTAATGTGGCTGGCTCTCCTTTTTCCTGCAAACAATCCTATTATTGATGAGCATATCGTCTATGCTCTTGTTTTGGCACTCCTTGCTATCCAAAGTAAGAAAGGCGAACTTTCGTTTTGATTAAAGACAATTTTGCAAAATAAGGCGAAATCAACTAGTATAACTTGGTAGATATTTTTGAAATGCCGTTATAGCTCAGGTAGCAGAGCACGTTCTTGGTAAGAACGAGGTCATTGGTGCAAATCCAATTAACGGCTCCCTTATGAAACTTTCGGGTTTGGAATTAACAAAGGAGTGGGCGGCACGAAGTGTCGCCCACGCTGTTTCGCCTGAATTCGCAAGCGAATTCTCAAAATTCGGCGCGCTGGCGCGCACTGATTTGTTGTGGAGGAGGAGGTTCGAGCCAAAGATTTCTTTGGCACAGACCTTTTTTGCAAAAAGGTCTGTATTCAATGCAATTTTTTCTATATTCTGTGCGTCCTTTATCCACTTTTCCATCGGTTCGAGCCAGTGTTTCTGCTTCATTTGAGAACGAGAAATTTCTTCCTCCAGCGACTTTTTCTCGGATAACAATCTTGATTTTTCGGAACGATAAATTTCCTTTTCTATATCTTGGTCTAGATACCCGTCTAAAAGTCGCTGGAGCTTCACTGTGATGTCTTTTATCCTTTTCTCGTTCTCCGACACCAAAGCAGAAACAGATTGGGCGGAATCAGTTTTGTCTTTTTCCAAACGATCGGTTAAATATTCCGCCCAATCCGGTGGTAAAGAAACTTTTTGAAGAAGTGATGAAATTTGTCCGTCCAAGACTTCCTGGCGAATACCAAGTTCTGGACATTTCATATCTCTGCGTTTTTTAGAACAATGGTAATAGGTATAAAAATGTTGCGTGCCATTTTTCTGTGTTTTTATTTTGTATTCGCCAGTGACCATCATTCCGCAAGTGCCACAGCTTATCAGTCCACAATATGCTTGCGGTTCGTTCTTTGCCTTATGTCTTGGACGACCTCTTTCTTTCATCACTTCTTGTACTTTGTCCCAAAGTTTCTTTGCCACTATTGGCTCGTGTTTGCCTTCATACACTTCTTTATTAAATCTAAAGTGTCCGTAATAAAATGGATTGGAAAATTGTTCAAAAAATGAAGTCTCAAAATCATATTCAAGTCCATAATCTAGCGGATTCCATTTATCACTCCACCAACATTCATGGCAATAAACAGGAAATGGCACATCGGCTTTATACATTGAAATAATATTTTCTTTACACAAATCACATTTTCTTTTGTATAAAGATCGTTCATTTCTCCAAATCAACTTTCTTGCAAGACGGCATTCTGGACAAAAGGTCGGCGGAGGAACTTGCATTTTTTCATAAAAGCCGAAATCGTCCGACTCTATGGCAAAATCTTTTTTGCAGTTTTGTCAGATTTTATTCTCCGATTTCATGCCCTTATTATAACACTTTTTTACTATTCACAAATTCGCTTGACTTATGCCGACCGCTTGCTATACTAGAGACACAAATGGACATTAGTCCAACCGAGAAGCCCCCGCAAGGGGGCTTCGTTCGTTCTATGACTTTTTTATGAAATTTATCAATTTATTCTGTATTAACTCAAACTGATGCGGAGAAATTTTTCTCACAAAACGACGGAATCTTTTAACACTTGCTAATCGTAATTGAGAAAGGATTACAGTAAATATTTTTCCGTCATGTTCTAAAGTATGATAATAGATTCCGTCTTTTGGTTTGGTGCTCATCGGCAATACCCAAGCGACTTTTTTATTAAACTTTTTCAAAACTAAAACTGGTCTTTCAAATAATTCATTTTTTCCGTCTTGCTCATCACCAAGATTTATGCCGATTGAGCACCACCAAATTTCTCGTTCATGAAAAGCGAGAATGTCGTGACCGACATTCTCTAAACTTTTCTTTTCCTTGTTCCAACTATCAAAATCTTTCATAGAAAGATTTTACCATTTTTGTATTGCATTTTCCATTCAGAATCCCGCCAAAACAAAAAATGCCGAAGCCCGCGCGGATTCCCTCCCAGACCCTGCCTCCGCGCGAGCGAGTCCTTCACTCCGCCCCCGTCGTCCCAGACCCTTTGTGGCGGAGTGCATTTGCATTGCGTGCCTCGCTTTTCTCCTTTGGAGAAACTGGGCTTTTAGCACAGGCTCCGCCTTTGGCGGAGCGCGAGGCCACGCTGGAGATTTTCAGCTATTTTTGATAAAGTAGGTTCTAGCGGTATCGTAAAGGTACTCCAAGTACTTTCAGTCACGTAGACAAGCCGATGTAGCTCAGTTGGTAGAGCATCGCTTTCGTAAAGCGAGGGTCGACAGTTCAATCCTGTCCATCGGCTCCAGAAGATTTATGGATAAAGAAAATATACAACAAAAGATAGATCAGTTGGAAGCTGAAATGCAGAACCCAGATTTTTGGAATGACAAAAACCGAGCAAGGGGAGTCCTTGCTCAAATTACGGAGCTTAAAAATAAAAAATATGGTCTTGGAAAATACGATAGGGGCAATGCAATTATGACTATTATTGCTGGCGCTGGCGGTGACGACGCAGAGGATTTCTCTGGCATGCTTCTCGCAATGTATATGAAGTACGCAAATAAAAAAGGATGGGGAATCAATCTGATTCATGAAAATAAAAATGAACACGGAGGATATAGGAATATAACCATAGAAATTTCTAGGAAAAATGTCTACGGTAATCTTAAAAATGAATCTGGCGTACATCGTTTAGTAAGGCTTTCTCCGTTTAATACAAAAAAACTACGCCATACCTCTTTTGCTTTGGTGGAAGTTTTGCCGAAGTTTTCTAAACTCGAAGAAAAAGACATAATAATACCCGATTCTGATTTGAAAGTGGAATTTGCACGCTCATCAGGTCCGGGAGGGCAGAATGTAAATAAAAGAGAAACAGCTGTAAGAATAGTTCATATTCCAACTGGCACGGCTGTCCATTCTTCTGCAGAACGCAGCCAAGAAAGGAATCGAGAGTTAGCCCTATCCATTTTGCGCGCTAAAATATTTAAAAAAGCCGAAGGAGAGAAGAAGTCTTTTGAAGACAGCATGAAACTGAAAAATACCGAGATCGAATGGGGCAACCAAATACGCTCATACGTACTTCATCCGTATAAAATGGTCAAAGATCACAGAACAAACGCGGAAACATCGAACGCGGACGGTGTCTTAGAGGGTGAATTAGATATTTTTGTTGAGGCAGAGAAAAATTTGTGATAATATGGAGGGGTGATTTACTTCAATAATGTCTCAAAAATCTATAAAGATGCAGTTGCCCTCGATGATATTACTCTAACAGTGACATCGGGGGAGTTTGTTTCTATCGTCGGTCATTCTGGCGCCGGCAAAACAACTTTAACAAAGCTGATTCTCGCGGATACAGCTCCAAGCGGCGGCACAGTTTTTTTTGAGTCCATAGATGTCCATAAATTGAAAAGCAGGGACCTTACTCGCCTTCGCCGACGCATCGGTGTGGTGTTTCAGGATTTCAAGCTTCTATCGAATAAAACCGCGTACGAGAATATAGCTTTTGCCATGGAGGCGGTCGGCAAGACCGATCAGGAGATAGCCTCCGACGTTCCTCACGTCTTAGAGCTCGTTGATCTAACGCAGCGCATGCACCATTTTCCAAACCAGCTATCCGGCGGGGAACAGCAGCGGCTCGCCATCGCTCGCGCTATAATCAACCAGCCGGAATTAATCATTGCCGATGAACCAACGGGGAATCTGGATCCGGTCAACACTCATGAAATTGTCCAGATTCTAAAGAAAATAAATGATCTCGGTACCACGGTGATTCTGGCTACGCATAATCGCGGGGTTATTGATTCAGTAGGGAAGAGGGTTATTACTATGGAAAATGGTAAGATTATTAGAGACACGAAACATAGTAAATAATATGACTGAGTTAAAAAGAATAATCAAAGCCGGATTTATAAACTTCAAAAGGGGCGGAGCGGTGTCTTTCGCGGCTGTTGTGGTTGCTACTATTACCTTGTCTGTCATCACTAGCATAATTCTTCTGCAGGCGGTCTTGTATTTTTCTCTGGATTCTATAAAAAACAAGGTGGATGTGACAATTTATTTTAATGTTGGCGTATCTCCCGACAAAATTATGCTTGTAAAATCTTCCCTGGAAAAATTGCCGGAGGTAGGGAATGTGTCCTACACAAGTTCGGAAGAAGCGCTTCGGCTTTTCCGAGAACGTCACCAGAATGACTATCCGACCATCGCCGCGCTCGATGAAATAGGCACCAATCCGCTCGGGGCGTATTTGAATGTTAAAGCTAAGGAAGTTTCTCAGTATGAAAGCATAGCGAACTTTCTAAAGGGGGATGATTCTCTTCTCTTAGGGACAGCCACTATCATCGATAAAGTAAATTACCACCAAAACAAACTAGTTATCGAGCGCTTAAATACTATAATTGGCAGCGCGCAAAAGCTGGGTTTCCTTATTACCCTCGTTTTAATAATTATTTCTATAATTATTACCTTTAACACCATTCGTCTGACTATTTTCTTTGCTCGGGAAGAAATCGGCGTGATGCGTCTCGTGGGGGCCTCCAAAATGCGCGTGCGCGGTCCTTTTATGATCGAAGGCGCGATTTACGGCATTGTGGCTACCATCGCCACCCTGGTTATTTTTTGGCCGGTAACTTTCTGGACTGGGCGCACGATGACAAACTTTCTCGGACTAAATATGTATGATTATTACATCGAAAATTTCTTCCAGATTTTTGCAATTATTCTATTATCAGGTATACTGCTTGGGGTAATTTCTAGTTTCCTGGCGATCAGAAAATATTTGAATAAATAAGCTTCAGCCCCAGAGACATGGCAAAAAAATCAACAAAATACATTTTCGTGGTGGGAGGCGTCATGTCCGGAGTCGGAAAGGGTGTCGCGACTGCTTCGATCGGGAAGATTCTTCAGTCCAGGGGGGTGGAAGTTACGGTCCTTAAAATCGATCCTTACGTGAATGTTGATGCGGGCACTATGAACCCCACCGAGCATGGTGAGGTTTTTGTTTTAGATGACGGTACAGAATGCGACCAGGATATGGGCAACTACGAGCGGTTTCTTGATCGCAATCTGACTCGGACGAACTATATGACGACAGGCAGTGTTTACCTATCTGTCATTCAGAAAGAACGCAATCTGGAGTATGGCGGGAAACAGGTGGAGGTAGTTCCCCGCATTCCGCTTGAAATTATCGAGCGGATCAACAAGGCGGCGGAATTGGCCCGCGCCAAAGTCACGATTAC
>JACPXJ010000048.1 GCA_016196605.1 Candidatus Nomurabacteria bacterium
TCGGTTGATGAGATTACGCCAAAGTCCGCATGGAACGGCTGGGGGTGCGAATTCAAATTAGCCAAGCAAGAAGCTTATCCTATAAGGACTTACGTTGATTACGGGCTGGATAAAGATCCCAAAGAAGAAGTCAAAGTGGACCCTATCTCACCGGTTATAGAATTTTTCGGTTCTCTCCAGAAAGGAGAGCAGGCTTGGATGCAGATTGTTGTTACACCGTCAAAGAAGACATGGCATACCCACGGCACCTGGTTCGGGAGCCATAACTTTACAGACGAATCGATAGAAGAGATGGAAAGGCTCCTTCAGCCCTTCACTCGTTACCACGAAAGGCCGGTCGGCGCGCCGGGAGCTGGAACATTTTCATTGGAATTGCGTCAGCCGGAATTTTTGAAAAATGTCGTTAACGCCATGTCGGCCAAAACAGCGAAAATTTGCTTTGATGCCGGAGTGAGAGTCATGTATGTCGCCAAAAAGGAAGTATTTAATATGAGCAACCGCAGAAACATGCGTCTCATTTTCCGCCAGTATGCTAAGCCGGATTCTAATCAGCTGGAACGCCAGAATTCAACCCAAGCCGATGCATTCGGCGGGGTCTTTACCATTTCCAAAAAGACGGTTATGATACTGGCGAACAGGATGCTGACGGAATTCCGCGAACGTTCTTTCTTCCATTCGGCTCTTCGGCACCATCTTTTTTCCACGGCGAGTATCCCTTGGCCTTTTTCCGATATGTTCCATCCGGTATTTTTTTATCAGGACACTTTTGTGCTGAACGTCGAGGAGCTCGCGACCATGTGGCATTTCCCGGGCCAGATATTGAAAGTGCCTACTCTGGAGCGCATCGAATCCAAAGAAGCCTCTCCGCCTACAAATTTGCCGATATAGTTTCTTTTTTCCATGCAGAACAAAAAAATTTTTTATACACTTGGCATAATTGCTTTTCTTTTGTTTTTCTACTATTTTTTTATGTCGGCGCCTTCGGATTTCCCTGTAGGCGCCACCATAAGGATAGATAAGGGAGACAGCCTGCGAAGCGCGTCCCTTAAGCTGCGCAGAGCGGAAATAATACGATCGCGGCTGGTGTTTGAGGCTTTAGTTACAATTTTTGGCAGAGAGCGTGTTATCGAAACGGACTATTTTTTTGAAAAAAAAGCGCCGGTCTCTGTCGTAGCGAAGCGCATATGGAAAGGGGGGCACAATATTGCTCCCGTCTCGATCACAATTCCGGAAGGTTTCGATAACACGCAAATCGGGGAGGCCTTTGCCTCCCGACTGGCGAACTTCAATAAAGGCGGGTTTTTGCTTAAAGCAGAAGAGCAGGAAGGATATCTTTTTCCTGATACTTATTTTTTCTTCCGTATGGCTGACGAGGGAGCAGTTCTTCTTGCCCTGACTGAAAATTTTAATAAAAAAATAAAAAGTTTGGAGCCAGATATAGAGAAGTCAGGAAAAGCAGAAAGGGATATCATCATAATGGCGTCCCTCATTGAAGGGGAAGCTAAAGGGGAAGGGGACCGGGCTATAATTTCCGGCATTTTATGGAAAAGGGTAAAAATAGGCATGCCGCTTCAGGCCGATGCCGCGCCGGAGACATATAAAATGCGGGGCTTGCCAGAGCGTCCAATCAATAATCCCGGCAAGGCCGCCATTTTAGCGGCAATTTATCCCGAAAATACTCAGTATCTTTACTACTTGCATGATAAGAAAGGCGTTATCCATTATGCGAAGACATTTGCGGAGCACAACAGAAATATTCAAAAATATCTAAAATAATTTACAGGACGGACAAAAAAAGATAGGATGGCGGTATGTCTGTTAAACCTAAAGGCAAAGTATTTGTGGGGTTATCAGGAGGCGTGGATTCTGCTTTTAGCGCGGCGCTTCTCCAGAAGCAAGGTTATGAAGTTGTTGGAGTTTTTATAAAAACGTGGCATCCGGAATTTTTGGCCTGCAATGAAGAAGAAGAACGCCGCGATGCCATGCGGGTGGCTGCCTTTTTAGATATTCCTTTTTTAAGTTTTGATCTGGAAGATGCCTATAAGAGAGAAGTTGCGGATTACATGATTCGCGAATATAAAGCGGGCCGGACGCCAAACCCAGATGTGATGTGTAACAAAGAAGTGAAGTTCGGCGCTTTTCTCAAAAAAGCGCTCTCCATGGGCGCGGACTTTGTGGCGACAGGGCACTATGCGCGGAATTTTTTCCTCTCCCCCTTAACAAGGGGGAGATTGAGAGGGGGTGAATTCAGATCCACCTCACCCCGGCCCTCTCCTTATAAAGGAGAGGGGGCAACATATAATTTACAGAAAGGCATTGATCCCTCAAAAGATCAAAGTTATTTTCTGTGGACACTCGATCAAGAACAGCTGAAACATATCTTATTTCCCATAGGGCATTTGCGGAAGCAAGACGTTCGCAAGCTGGCAAAGAAGTTTGGCTTACCTGTCGCAGAGAAAAAAGATAGTCAGGGCATTTGCTTTTTAGGCGATATTGATCTCAAAGAATTTCTGAAGCACTATATAAAGGAAAAGAAGGGGAAGGTGCTGAACGAAAAAGGGAATGAGGTAGGACATCATGATGGAGCAGTTTTTTATACTTTCGGGGAAAGGCACGGCTTTACTGTTACCAATAAGAATCCAGATGACGGGCCGTATTACATAGTTGGAAAGGATATAAAAAAAAACATTCTTACAGTTTCGCAGGACAGAGCCAGGAAAAGGCCAGACCTTAAGAATTCAAAAAGGTTTGGCCTTGAGGAGGCTCGAAATTCTATTTTAGAGTTAGAAAACACCAACTGGATTTCCCAAATTCCCAAAGAAGATAAGACATACAAAGCTCAAATCCGCTATCATGGAGAATTTTTGCCTTGCAAAGTAATTTGCGGAAGCAAGGCGTCCGCGGAAGTCATTTTTGAGAAGCCGGTTCTGGTTGCTCCCGGGCAGTCATGCGTTATATATAACAAAGATGTTTGTCTGGGTGGAGGAGTTGTTGCGTAATGAATAATAAAATGAAATTAACTATTTTCTTGGAAGAAAAATTTGTAAAGATTTAGGCATAGCTATTATTCAGAAGCGATAAAAATACTATACAAAATTCAAAATATGCCTTAAAATAAGGCTTTTTTACTATTTTACTTGACTTTTAGGTATATTTTATGCTATAATGTAGTGGCTATAGCGCCCAAAAAAGGTAAAAAATAACACAACATGGAAGAAAATTTCAACAAAGTTAAAAGTGCGCAGGAAAATGAGTCTACATCATCGGGAGAAAGTGTGAATGTATGGGATTTTGAGTAGTTTTCCAGGATTTCAGTCTTTTTGTTTGTCTCGTTTTTCTCTTAAGTTACTTTTTATCCAAGATTCGAGTTCCTTTTTTACGTTATCAAAATTTTGAGGATCGGATTTGGCTATTTCAATGGCTTTCAAGGTTACTTCATCTTCTGTGATTTCAAGTTGCCTGTTATTTATTTCTAGAAACACTAAAAGACAAGCCAAAGATATTCTTTTGTTTCCGTTTGGGAAAATATGTCCCTTGTTTATTTTATAGAATAAAATTGCTGCCTTTGATTCAAGGGTTGGGTATTGTTCCACGCCAAAATGTTTTGTCTGCGGTATGACGACAAGATTTTCTATTTGCGCAATATTTACTTTAACTAGAGGAGGGATCGGTTCTCCAATTTCTTTGAATCTATCAAAGAGAACCAGATAGATATCGATTACATCTTTTTCTGATAAGTATCTAACTGATTTCGATTTTTCCTTCTCTGTCATAGCGAGCTAAGTCCCTAAAACTTTTTTCATATCTTTCAAATACAGCGTTTGTGGTGTCGCTGACTTCTCTTTGGGCCGTATTTTTTGACTTAGGCTCGGGTTTAACTACTCTCCTTAATATTTTTCTAAATAGATTTTTCATAGGTGTATTACGGCATTATAGCATTTTCTGTTTGCTCGCACAAGCCTTAGTCTTGCTTGGATTTTAGAAAATACTGCCTTTTATTCTTTATTCTGCTTTTCTTTTATTAAATCTCATTATATAATCTCTATATGACCCAATTTTTTATTGAAAATAGCGATGTAGTTTTAAAATCAATAATAGCAGTTTTTCTTGGGATGGCGATAGGGGCTGAACGCACGCTAGTGCACAAGGAAGCGGGAATGAAGACTCATGCTCTGGTCTCGCTCGGTGCGGCGGTTTTTATAATTGTTTCCGAAATGATAGCTCTCAAATACGGAGGTATTGAAGGTTTTGATCCGGCTCGAATTGCTTCGCAGGTCGTCGTCGGTATCGGATTTTTGGGCGCCGGTTCAATAATTCTGGAAAACAATAGGCTCCACGGTCTCACTACCGCGGGCGGACTTTGGGTTACGGCGGGTATTGGCATGGCCGTCGGTTTTGGATTTTACGGATTGGCGATAATCACTTCCATCCTCGTTCTGCTCGTTTTTACTCTGGTCAATATACTGGAGAAGCCTCTTAGAAATATTTCGGACGATATGAATAAGCCGCGGACGTGATTATACTTTTATGACTTCAGATGAGATTAGGTCTAGATTTTTAAATTTTTTCGAGAAAAGAAGGCACAAGATAGTTCCTTCTTCTTCACTCATTCCGAATGATCCGTCTGTTCTTTTTACCACAGCCGGAATGCAGCAAATGAAGCCGTACTACACAGCCCCGGAAAACGCTCTCCGTGATTTTGGTACAAAGAACACAGCTTCCGTGCAAAAGTGCATACGGACAGTGGATATAGACGAAGTCGGGGATTCTACGCATCTGACTTTTTTTGAAATGCTTGGCAATTTTTCTTTCGGCGGCTACGGCAAACGCGAAGCTATTACTTTAGCGCATGAATTTATTACTAAAGAATTAGGGCTGGAAATTTCTTATGTGACTTTTTATAAAGGAAAGGGTGTAGTCGACAGAGACGAAGAATCAAAAGATGTATGGGCACTTCTGGGGGTGCGAGATATCCGCGCGGATGGTGACGACGTTTTTTGGGGGCCGACCGGAGATTCCGGGCCCTGTGGGCCAACGACGGAAATTTACTGTAAAAATACTGATGGGCAGGATGTGGAGATATGGAATGTAGTTTTTAACCAATATTTCTGCGAGGCATCGCGCGAACAATTAGACAAGGGTAATACAACGCTCAAAAAGCTGGATGTTTTGGGAATTGATACAGGAATGGGCTTGGAGCGACTGGCCGCGACTGTACAAAATAAAAAAAACGTCTATGAGACAGATTTGTTTGGTAACGAACAAAGCAGGGAAGAGAGAATTGTTGCAGATCACGTGAAAGCAGCTCTTTTTATGATTTCGGACGGCTCAACTCCTGAAAATACTGGGAGGGGATATATATTAAGGAGATTGATCAGGAGGGCGGTAAGATTTTCTAAACAACCTCTTAAACAAGAAATTGAAAAAATCAAAAAGATATATCAGGGTGTGTACGCATTGGATGATAAAGGAGAGATAGAAAAAGAGGAGAACAGATTTAGGGAAACTTTGAGTAAAGGATTGAAAGAATTTGAGAAAGGCACCGATCCCTTTATTCTAGCTACAACTTACGGTTTCCCGATCGAATTAACACTTGAGCTTGCCAAAGAAAAAGGGAGAAATATTGATCTTGAAGATTTTAATAAGAAGATAGTTAAACACCAAAAACTTTCCCAAACGTCTTCCGCTGGAATGTTTAAGGGTGGTCTCGCGAATCATGATGAAAAAACAATAAAACTGCATACTGCACATCATCTGCTTTTAGCGGGGCTGCAGCATGTTGTCGATAAAAATATAAAACAGCGCGGCAGCAATATCACTGAAGAACGCCTGCGGATAGACTTCTTGTTTGACCGAAAATTAACTGATGAAGAAAAGAAAAAAGTGGAAGATTGGGTAAATGAGAAAATAAAATTGGGACTTAATGTAGTTCGTAAGGAGATGCCTTTGAAGGAAGCTGAAAAAATAGGCGCAGAAATGGAATTCGGAGCGAAATATCCCGATACTGTGTCTGTCTATTTCATCGAAGATAAAGGTGGCAGGGCTATTTCCAAAGAATTCTGCGGCGGACCGCATGTTTCAAACACTAAAGAACTTGGCCAATTTAAAATTCAAAAAGAAGAAGCCGTAGCAAAAGGAATCAGGCGTATCAAAGCTGTACTTTTGTAATCTTTCTTGTGTTACAATTAGCCAAATGGGGATTTTTTCCGGGAATAAAAAAAGCGATAAATTAATGCTGGTATTTGATATCGGGTCTTCTTCCGTGGGGGGAGCGCTTTTTCGTACGGGGGAAACAGGTACTCCGAAAATAATAAAAGTAGTTCGTGAGCCGATAGCTCTTAGGGAAACTCTTAACATTGATGAGTTTTTGTCTTCTACCCTGAAAACTTTGGATGCTGTCGCAGGTAAAATTCACAAAGGGGGAGCGGGAGCTCCGAAGGCAGTCTTCGCTGTTCTTTCATCGCCCTGGCATGTTTCCCAAATGAGAATAGTGAGGATGGAGAAAAATACGCCTTTCATTTTTACTTCTAAGCTGGCGGACAGTCTGATTCAAAAAGAGATAGCTCTTTTTGAAGAATATTTGGTGAAATACCTAGACAAAAGTCCGGTACAGACGATTGAATTTAAAAATATTAAAACAATGCTTAACGGTTATGAAACACCCAATCCTCTGAATCAGAAGGTCAAAGAGCTTGAAATGACCATTTTCTTTTCTACAAGCGGGGAGCAGGTATTGAAGAAAATAAAAGAAATTGTGGGGAAATATTTTCATGCTAGAGACATAAGGTTCTCTTCCTTTACCCTGGCTTCTTTTGCGGTAATTCGCGACTTCTTTACTTACAACGAAGATTTTCTATTGATAGACATCGACGGAGAGGTAACGGACATTTCTTTGTCAAAAAAGAATCTTTTGCGCGAATCGGTGTCTTTTCCTTTTGGATCAAATTTTATCGCGCGCGCGGCTGCGTCCTCTTTTGGCGTGCCGATTGTCGAAGCCAAGTCCTTAATCTCTCTTTTTAATGAGGGGCATGCCGAGGAGGTAACAGCTCAAAAAATCGGCCAGGTAATGGACCAGCTCCGAAAAGACTGGCTCGCGAAGTTCCAGGAATCTTTGGTCAATCTATCTAATGATATTTCCGTTCCTTCCACTATTTACCTGGCAGTAGACAAGGAGAATGCGGATTTTTTCAAGAAGACGATTGAAAATGAACAATTTCATCAATATACTTTAGCTGAGTCCAAGTTTAAAGTTATTTTTTTGAATGCAGAGGTTTTTCATGGCATGGCGGGGTTCGATGAAAATGCAGTCCGCGATCCTCGGCTCATCATTGATTCCATATACATCAATAGATTTTTAATTAATTCTGTCCATTCGGCAGCCGCTCTTGAGCCGGCACAAAAATAACATGGCAAAGAAATTGGTACAAGATATGATAAAGGTGCATCGGCCGGTGATAAATAAAGTCCGGGAAAGGGAAGTGCCGGAGATGGACACGCATCCGGAAAAGCCGGTTTTTCAAAGAGAAAGGCCGCGCAAAACACGCTTCGCTTTTTGGGGGGTTGCGATTGTGTCCGTCCTATTTTTTCTTTTTGCGCTATCATACCTTTTTGCCAAAGTCACAGTGACTATAAATCCGAAGATGGAAGATGTGGTTTTGAACGAAAATCTGTCTGCCAGCAAGGGAAATACCGGGGAGCTAGCTTTTGACCTCATTGTTATTTCTGGAGAAGAAAATAAAACCATAAAAACAACCGAAGAAAAAGATTTTTTGGAAAGAGCGGAAGGAACTGTCATCATTTACAATGCTTTTGGCGCTAAAAGCCAGCTTCTCTCGATCGATACGCGGCTGGAAGGATCTAATGGAAAAATATATAAGACCAAAAAGCAAATATATGTGCCAGGAATGAAAGGTTCCACTCCCGGTTCGATCGAAGTCGGCGTCTATGCGGCAGAGCCCGGGGAGGAATATAATAGCGAACCGCTGGACTTCAAAATTTTCGGTTTTAGGGGTACGCCCAAATATGAAAAATTCTATGCTCGGTCGAAAGGGTCGCTCTCCGGAGGGTTTAAAGGCAAGGCGCCTTATATTTCCGACAGTGAAAAGGCAAAGAGAGTGGGTGAGTTAAAAGCCGCTCTTCAAGAAAAACTTTTCAAGAAAGCGACGGATCAGATTCCAAAAGGTTTTGTCTTATTCAAGAATGCTGCCTTTCTCAATAATATAGACGAAGAGTCAATTCCCGTGGCAGGCGCGAATGCCGTTTTCCCGCTAAAAATCAAAGGTACGCTGTATGGCTTCCTCCTTGACGAGGAGAGACTAAATAAAAAAATTGCGAAAGACAAGATAAAAGATTATGACGGCGGTCCGGTATATTTAGCTGATATTAAAAATCTAAATTTCTCTCTCATGGTCGGCCCTTCCGGCATGGATTACGGGAGTACAACTGCCATAAATTTCAATCTCTCCGGCAAATCGAAAGTAGTCTGGAAGGTGGACGAAAACAAGTTTACCGCGGATCTCTTGGGAAAAGCCAAGAAGGATTTCAAGCAGATACTTCTTTCGTATCCAAATATCGTTTCCGCCGATCTCCTGATCAGTCCTTTCTGGAAGAGAACTTTGCCGGACAAAAAGAAAAATATAGAAGTCATCGTGAATTATCCTAAATAATTTGCTTTATACTTGACGCTGCTAATTTATTTTATTATAATTGTGCGTATACATGAGTGACTCAAAAAAAGAAAAATTGCTGACTGTGAGAGGTGTCGTTACTGAAGCCCTGCCGAGTACCTTGTTTCGTGTCAATATCGAAGGACAAGAAGGAGACAAAAAAGGAGAAAAAGGAGAAAATGGAGAGAAGAGCAAAGAAATTCTGGCGTATTTGTCAGGAAAGATGCGTATGCACAGAATTAAGGTTTTGATAGGTGATACAGTTGAAATTGTGCCTGATCCGTATGGGGGCAAAGGCAGGATAGTCAAGAGGTTGTAATTTTGCTTGTAATTGCTTGTATTTTTTGTGGGAATAGTGTATTATCATAATTGTTATTTTGTGGTAAGTTAAAAAGGATAAATATATAGAAAAAATAAGGGTTTTTCCTTGTTTTTTGTTTTACGTTATTAACAAATATGAAAATCAAATCGGCGGTCAAAAAAATCTGTGATAATTGCAAAATGGTTCGAAGGAACCGCCATTTGCGCATTACCTGTACTAATCCCAAGCATAAGCAAAAACAATAAGAATAAGCGAAAGCTATATTTATGAGAATTTTAGGAATCACAGTACCAAATGAAAAGAGGCTCGAAATCGGCTTGACATGCCTCTATGGTATCGGTGTCTCCAAAGCTCGCAGTATTTTAGATAAAGTTGGCATAGATCGCGGGAAGAAAGCGAAGGATCTTACTCTGGACGAAGAAAACAAAATTCGCGCCGTAGTTGAAGCTATTTCGATAGAAGGAAATTTAAAGAGAGAAATTGCCGCGAACATCAAACGGCTGAAAGACATCAAAAGCTATCGGGGTATTCGCCACATGAAGAGATTGCCGGTTCGAGGACAGAGAACCAAAACAAATTCAAGGACGATCCGAGGCAATGTCAGAAAGACGATGGCATCCGGCAAGAGAAAGGAAACTAAGACATAGAAGTTGAAAGTTATAAAGTTTGTAAAGTAAAAAGTTAAAATGCCAAAAGCAACAACACAAGAAATAAAAAAAGAAGAGGTGATAGCAGAAGCGGAAACAAAAGGCGCCGCGCCGAAGGTTCCAAAAAAGAAAGTCATTTCCGGAATTCTTTCTATTGAAGCGACTTTCAATAACACCAAAGTTCTTTTTGCAGACAAACAGGGCAATACTTTATTCTGGTCAAGCGCGGGCAGTCTGGGATTCCGAGGAGCAAAGAAAGGAACACCGTTTGCGGCGGGAAAGGTGGGTGATGTCATCGGCAATAAGGCCGCTACTCTTGGAGTCAAAGATGCCGACGTAGTAGTGCTCGGAGTTGGTTCGGGACGCGAGCCGGCGGTCAGGGCTTTCATGGCTCATGGAATAGAAATAACCTCCATTGCTGATGCGACGCCGGTGCCGCACAACGGGCCGAAGCCAAAAAAGCCGCGACGAGTGTAAGTGAAAATCAATGAGTGAAACGAATATGATTTTCCTTATCCCTCACCAATTTATTGATTAAGTTAAATGATAAAATAAATTAAAAGAGATATATTATGAACAATAGTAAAGTAAAATAATTAATAAATTGGTGATGGGATGACTATTTTTATAGTCATTTCATTCCTTAAAAATCAGCCATGTTAACCAAACCAAAATTCAAAATCTGCAGAAGGCTCGGTCCGGGAGTTTATGACAAATGCCAGACTGCCAAGTTTTCCGCTACGACCGGGAAGAACGCTATGGCGGGCGCGCGCCGGCCGAAGGCTCTTTCCGAATATGGAACCCAGCTTGTTGAAAAGCAGAAAATTCGTTTTTCCTATGGCATATCCGAGCGGCAGCTTTCAAATTATGTCAAAAAGGCGATTGAAAGAAAGGGAACAAACAGCGCCGAAGATCTCTACCACGGGCTCGAATCTCGCCTAGACAATGCAGTTTACAGAATGGGCTTGGCCCCTTCGAGGCGCGCGGCGAGGCAAATGGTTTCCCATGGTCACTTTGTGGTTAATGGCAAGAGAGTAACTATTCCTTCATATGAATTGCATACTGGAGATGTAGTAAAAATCCGCGAAGGATCAAAGCCTAAAAAAATTTTTAGCAACATAGCGGAAAATTTGAAAGAATACAGTTCTCCAGTCTGGGTAAATTTTGATATAAGCAAAATGGAAGGACACATAATGGACAAGCCAAAAAATACAGAAAGTTTCATCGACCTTAACGCTGTGCTTGAATTTTACAGCCGTTAAACTTTATAACTTTATAAACATTATTAACTTTATAACTTAAATAATCATGCCTGAATATAAAATCGTTATGCCTTCCAAGCCTCGCATTGTCACCGAAGAAGGCAATAAGGGAGTGTTTGAAATAGACGGCCTGTATCCGGGGTATGGCCACACGCTCGGAAACAGCCTCCGAAGGATTATCCTATCATCGCTTCCGGGCGCCAGTCTCGTATCGATCAAGATAGATGGGGTGAATCACGAGTTCCAGACGCAGGATGGCATAAAAGAAGATGTTATCGTGATGATTCTCAATTTGAAAAAGGTTCGTTTTAAGATGATAACGGATGAACCGCAGACAGTGACGCTATCTATCAAAGGGCCAAAGACTGTCACGGGAGCGGACATTAAGACGGGGGGACAGGTGGAAATCTTGAATGGCGAACAGCACATCGCGGAAGTGACAGGCAAAGTAAATTTGAATATAGAAATGAGGATCGAGAAAGGCCTCGGATTCATTCCCAAGGAAATTTTCCAAAAAGATAAAGTTGACGTCGGCACGATTGCTGTAGACGCTATTTTTACCCCGGTTCGCCGTGTTTCCTACGAAGTTGAGAACATGCGTGTCGGCGACAAGACCAACCATAATCGCCTCAGAATTTCAATTGAAACAGACGGAACGCTCTCGCCTCGCGAAGCTCTTTCAAAATCTATCGAGATCATGATCCACCAGCTCAAAGCAATTGTTGATTTCAAGGAAGAAGAGGTAGAAATTCCAAAAGAAGAACCAAAAGAAGATGAGAAAGAAGAGAGCGCCGAAAAAGACATGAAAGATATGAAGAAGAGCTCAGAATTCGCTGATATACTCAAAACCAGAACCGACAGTCTCGATCTTTCCACCAGAACCTTAAACGCTTTGACCGGCGCAAATATCCGCACTCTGGGCGGTCTCGCCAGAAAGAAGCGCGAAGATCTCCTGGAGGTTGAAGGCATAGGTGAAAAGGGAATTTCCGAAATTAAAAAGGTATTATCAAAATTTGGCCTTAACCTTAAGGATTAACTATAAGCTAGAAGCTAAAACCTAAAAGCTAATTTTATGCGACACGGAAATAATAAAAGAAAATTCGGCAGGGTCAGGAAAGTGAGGAAGGCATTGATTAATTCTCTTGCGCTCAATCTGATCGTGCGCGGCAAGATAAGGACGACTGAACCAAAGGCGAAAGAATTGCGCCCATTTATCGAAAAACTGGTGACAGGCGCGAAAAAGGGAGATGTAGCCACTCGCCGATTGATAATTTCCAGATTGTCCAACAGGGCGCCGGAAGTTAAGAAGCTTTTTGATGTAATTGCTCCGAAATACAAGGAGAGAAAGGGCGGCTATACCAGAGTTTTGAAATTAGGATCGCGAAAGTCAGACGGAGCGCCGATGGCGATTATCGAATTTGTATAACACGAATAGTTGCGAATTATGGCGAATGATGCAAATATAAACAAAAATGAAAACAGAAGCAAAAAAAATAAAAGCAATAGAAGAAAGCAAGACGATAGATGCAAGCGGTAGAACGCTCGGCCGCGTGGCGACGGAAGTGGCCATGTCTTTAATGGGCAAGACCAAGTCAACTTTTGAGAGGAATCGTTATACTGGTTTTCCAGTGAAGGTAGTAAATGCATCCAAGCTCCGCATTACAGCGAAAAAACTGGAAAATCTGGCCCATGCCCGCTATTCCGGCATCCCCGGCGGACTTAGAATAATTTCCGGCAAAGAAACTGCCGAGAAAAAAGGCATGAAGGAATTGATCAAGCTCGCAACATACAGAATGCTTCCTTCAAACAAACTTCAAAGAACAATGATGATGAACCTAAAGATAGAAGATTAATTTTTTATATGGATAAAGACAAAGAAAAAAATATGCCAAAAGGAAAATATATCGAAGCTGTAGGAAGAAGAAAAACTTCTACTGCGAGAATTAGAATCTCTGAATCCAGCAAAGCGACTTTCATCGTAAATGACAGAGATGCAAAAGAATATTTTAAGACAGAGGGGGAGCGTCGTCTGATCCTTGATCCGATGATCAAAGGATTGCCGACGGGATCTCTCAAGAAGTGGAGCGTGGAGGTGCATGTCATGGGCGGGGGAATTCACAGCCAAGCGGAAGCGATTCGCCACGGCCTTGCTCGCGCTCTAGCGTTATCAGATACGGCGCTTCGGGCGGGTCTGAAAACGTTGGGCTTTCTTAAACGTGATTCAAGAGCTAAGGAACGCAGAAAATTCGGATTGAAAAAAGCTCGCAAAGCGCCACAGTGGAGTAAAAGATAACTGCTTATCTTTTACTCCGATTCCGTGCAAGAGGAAATTTCCGATGCGAGCTTGCGAGCAGGAAATAGGAGGAGATAATCGAATTGACCACGACAAAAGGACCTTGAAAAGGTTCTTTTTTTGTTATAACATACGGATATGTCTGACGAAGAAATATTCGCCGACGCTGACCCGCGCTACGCCGAAGGCTCCGGCGAGGCGAGAAGCTCAGGCGAGACAAAGAAAAAAGACGCTGAAAACAAAGAAGATTCTACTGAATCAGAAGTAGTTGAATTTGAATTCAATGACGACCCCGAAGGAAAGGATACTTCCTACGGGGCAAGCGGCGAGGAAGAATTGATTAAAAAGCTTCAGAAGTTGAAGCTAGAACTGAAAGCGTGCAGGAAAGAAAAGGAAGAATATCTGACCGGCTGGCAGAAAGAGCGGGCGGATTTTGCTAATTATAAAAAGCTCGAGGATGATCGTAAGGCAATGTTTTCCGAAGTAGTGCGGGAAAGAATACTATCCCGCTTTTTGGCTGTGATTGATAGCTTTAATATGGCTTTTGCCAACAAGGAAGCGTGGGAGAAGGTAGATGCAAATTGGAGGCGCGGAGTGGAGCATATTTATTCGCAAATGAATGGAATTTTCGAAGAGTATGGCGTGAAGCCGGTAGGCACTTTGGGTGAAGCATTTGATCCGAACATTCA